>JBIIOJ010000004.1:0-36758 GCA_044337015.1 Pirellulales bacterium | reverse complement strand
GATCCACGACAACACCGGCCAGCCGGTCGTCGTCGTGAACGCGCCGCGAGGCTGGCAAAGCCCCGAGCCGCCGGTGCTCCGCAACAACCGCAATCCGCTCGGCGAGATCCGTTGAGCGAATCGACCCGCCGGTCAGGCGACGCCGCTCCAGCGGTCGCGGACCTGTCGGCCGGCGTAGAGGCCGCCGTCGCCGAGCGACTCCTGGATCCGCAGCAGCTGGTTGTACTTCGCGACCCGGTCGCTGCGGGACGCGCTGCCGGTCTTGATCTGGCCGGTGGAGAGGCCGACGGCGAGATCGGCGATCGTGGCGTCCTCGGTCTCGCCGCTGCGGTGGCTCGCGATCGACGTGTAGCCGTTGACGTGGGCGAGCTGGACGGCGGCGATCGTTTCGGTGAGCGTGCCGATCTGGTTCACCTTCACGAGGATGCTGTTGCCGACCCCCTCCTCGATGCCGCGGGCGAGCCGCTCCGAGTTGGTGACGAAGAGGTCGTCACCGACGAGCTGCACCCGGTCGCCGAGGGCGTTCGAGAGGAGCTTCCACCCCTTCCAGTCGTCCTCTGAGCAGCCGTCCTCGATCGAAATGATCGGGTACTTGCGGGCGAGCCCCTCCAGAAACGCCACCATGCCGGCCGAATCGAGCGACCGGCCCTCGATCGCATACGTGCTGGTCGTCGCATTGAAGAGTTCCGTCGCCGCCACGTCGAGGGCGATCGCGATCTCGCTGCCGGGCTTGTAGCCCGCGGCCGAGATCGCCGAGAGGATCACCTCGAGGGCCTCCTCGCAGGTGCCGATGTGCGGGGCGAAGCCCCCCTCGTCGCCGACGGCGGTCGCGAGCTTCTTGTCCTTGAGCACTTTCTTGAGGGCGTGGAACGTCTCGACGCCGGCCCGCAGCGCATCGTCGAAGGCGTCGAACCCGACGGGCATCACCATGAACTCCTGCACGTCGAGCGGGTTGTCGGCGTGCGCGCCGCCGTTGATGATGTTCATCATCGGGGCGGGCAGGAGCCGGGCGGACGCGCCGCCGAGGTAGCGGTAGAGGGGGAGGCCGCAGTGCTCGGCGGCCGCGTGGGCCGTGGCGAGCGAGACGCCGAGGATCGCGTTGGCGCCGAGCTTCTTCTTGTTGGGAGTGCCGTCGAGCTCGATCATCCGCTCGTCGATCGCCGTCTGGTCGAGCGCGTCGCAGCCCTCGAGTTCCTCCGCGATGTCGGTGTTGACGTGCTCCACCGCCTCGAGCACGCCCTTGCCGAGGTAGACGTTCTTGTCGCCGTCCCGCTTCTCCCAGGCCTCGTGGGCTCCCGTGCTCGCCCCCGAGGGAACCGCCGCCCGGCCGAAGGCGCCGCCCGCGAGGCTGACGTCGACCTCGATCGTGGGGTTGCCGCGGCTGTCGAGGATCTGGCGGGCCTGGATATCGACGATCGTGGACATGCATGAGCCTTTCGATTGGCGGGGACGCGGACAACGAGCGAATAGGTCGCCATTGTGACTGCGGACGACGCCCGTGCAAGCGGCCCGAAGCCCGGCGTCCGGGCCGCTGGGTACACTGGCGTCATCATGTTCACCGGACTCGTCGAAACCCTGGGCCGCGTGTCGCTTCTGCGGCCCGAGCCGCCCGGGGTTCGAATCGGCGTCGAAGCGGGCAAAATCGCGGCCGAGGCGGCGATCGGGGAGAGTGTTTGCGTGAGCGGATGCTGCCTCTCGGTCGTCGCCATCGAGGGGCCCACGCTCGTCTTCCAGGCCGGCCCCGAGACGCTATCGCGGACGACGCTCGGCCGCCTCGCGGTCGGCAGCCCCGTCAACCTCGAGCGGGCCATGCGGCTCTCCGACCGGCTCGGCGGCCATCTCGTGAGCGGCCACGTCGACGGTATCGGGAGGCTTGCCGCCAGGGAAGAGGAGGGGGAGTGGGTCACCTGCCGGTTCGAGCCGCCGGCGGCTCTGCTTCCGCATCTCGTGCCCAAGGGATCGATCGCGGTCGATGGCGTGAGCCTCACGCTCTGCGAGGTGGGAGACCGCTCGTTCAGCGTCGCCCTCATCCCCCACACGCTCGCCGCGACGACGCTTGGCCATCTCGAAGTCGGGGGCGAGGTGAACCTCGAGACCGACATGCTTGCCAAACTCGTCGAGCGGCAGGTGAGGCTGCTCATGGGAGACCGCCCATGAACTCGGCCGGCTCTCCTCTGCGGCAGACCGCGGCCTACCTGCGGAAGTGGTTCTCCGAGGTCGGCTTCACGCTCGATCCCAGGCGGGGACAGAACTTTCTCGTCGACCTCAACATCCTCGACGTGCTCCTCGCGGCGGCCGAGATCCGGCCGGACGACGTCGTGCTCGAGGTCGGCTGCGGCACCGGGTCGCTCACCTCCAGGCTCGGACCGCTCGCCGCACGGGTGGTCGCGGCCGAGATCGACCCGAGGCTCGCGCAGCTCGCACGAGACTCCCTCGTCGAGGCCGACAACATCGAACTCGTGGAAGGGGACGTGCTCGCGCGGAAGCACGCGATCGCCCCGGAAGTGCTCGCCGCGGTTGAGCGGGCCCGCGCGGCCTCGCCATCGGGCCGCTTCCTGCTCGTGGCGAACCTGCCCTACTGCGTCGCGACGCCGGTGATCTCCAACCTGCTCGCGCTCGAGCGGCCATTCGATCGGGCCGTGGTCACCGTGCAGAAAGAGATGGCCGAGCGGATCGCCGCCGTGCCCAGCACCGGCGACTACAGCGGGCTGTCGGTCTGGATCCAGTCACAGTGCACCGCCACGATCGAGCGGACACTGCCCCCGAGCGTGTTCTGGCCGCGGCCGAAGGTCGACTCGGCGATCATCCGGATCGACCTCGACCGGGAGCGTCGGGGGCGGATCGAGGATCTGCCGGGATTCCAGGCGTTCGTGCGGGACGTCTTCTGCCACCGCCGCAAGGCGCTCAAGGGAGTCCTTGTGCGATTGGCCGGCGGCAAGCAGAATTCGGCGGTGAGGAGTGCGATCGACGCTCTCTTCGACGAGATGGGGTTCGGGCCCGGCATCCGCGCCGAGGAGATCGCCCCGGACCGGTTCGTCATCCTCCACCGCACCTTCAAACGCCTCACGGGACCGCATCCATGAAGTTCATCGAGATGAACGGCAAGACGCTGATGAGCATGCTCGAGCCCTCGGAGGTGAGCCCCGACGAGCTACGGCAGGCGGGTCTCACCGACACCTGCCTCGTGCGGATCAACCAGCAGGGCGACATCGAGGTCCGCCGACGCGACCGCTGGGACGTGATCGGGGGCCTCCGCGGCAGCTTCGGACCCCGCGCCGAACTGGCCAGCGGGCGAGTGTGGGCCTGAGCCGACGGCGTTCGCCGCCGGCTGGTTTGCCTGAGCCATTCCTGCAAAAACCCCGCCTGCGAGGGGTTTTTGCGTGGTGCGGGCTCCGATTCTGTCGTTTGTAGAGGTTCGGTCGCTACAATTTGCCCGACCGCGAACCGACTGCCGAACTCAATGGGGTCGATTCCCATGGGGCCGGCGGGGTGTCAGTTTGGCTGGGCGGAGCCTCCACGCATCGTGATTCAAAACGCACTCGCCGAAGGATCCTTCGCACCGACGATCGTCGATCTCCTGCGGCAGCGGGCGAGCTACCGGCCCCACGACCGGGCCTTCACGTTTCTCGTCGACGGCGAGACGGAAGAGCTCAACATCACCTACGCCGAGCTCGACCGGAAGGCGCAGGCCATCGGCAGCTGGCTCGCGGCGTCGGGCATGGGGGGGAAGCGGGTGCTCCTGCTCTACCCCTCGGGCCTCGAGTTCATCGCCGCCTTCATGGGCTGCCTCTACGGAGGAGCCATCGCGGTGCCGGCCTACCCGCCGCGGAAGAACCGGTCGGTCGAGCGGATCGAGGCGATCGCCAACGACGCGAAGGCGGCGGCGGCCCTGACCACCCGCGACGTGCTCGACCGGTTCGACGCCATTCGCGCCACCGCCCCGAGCCTCGAGAAGGTGGTGTGGCAGGTCACGAGCGAGATCGACGAGAACCTCGCCGACCGCTGGGAGCGGCCCGACATCGACGGCGAAACCCTCGCCTTCCTCCAGTACACCAGTGGCTCGACCGGCACTCCGAAGGGGGTGATGCTGTCGCACGCGAACCTCCTCCACAACTCGCTGCGGATCATGCAGGCGTTCGAGATCACGCGGAGCCAGTCGGGCGTCTTCTGGCTGCCGAGCTTTCACGACATGGGGCTCATCGGCGGGATCATGGTCCCGCTCTACAGCGGCAAGTTCAACGTCATCATGTCGCCGGTCGCCTTCCTCCAGAAGCCGCTGCGGTGGCTCCAGGCGATCTCGAAATACGGCGCGTCGATCAGCGGCGGGCCCAACTTCGCCTACGAGCTATGCGTGCGGAAAATTCCGCCGGAGCAGCGGAAGGACCTCGACCTCTCAAGCTGGTCGCTCGCCTTCAACGGCGCGGAGCCGGTGCGGGCCGAGACGATCGACGCCTTCTGCGAGGCGTTCGGCCCGTGCGGATTCCGGCGTGAGGCGTTCTATCCCTGCTACGGCCTCGCCGAGAGCACTCTCATGGTGACCGGTGGCATGAAGTTCGAGCCGCCCGTGATCCGCGGCTTCGACCCGGCCAAGCTCGAGACCGGCGACGTCGCCGCCGGTGATGCAGACTCCGTCCGGCGGCTCGTCGGCAGCGGCAGGCAGGTCGACGGGCAGGCGGTCGTGATCGCTAACCCGGAATCGTTCCGGCCGCTCCCGGAGGGACGGGTCGGTGAGATCTGGGTGAGCGGGCCGAGCGTCGCGCAGGGCTACTGGAACCGGCCCGATGAGACGCTCGCCACCTTCCACGCACGACTTGCCCTGCCTCCGGAGAGCGACGAGTTCGGCATCTTCCCCGGCCCCTACATGCGGACGGGCGACCTCGGCTTCTTCGACCGCGGCGAGCTGTTCGTGACGGGCCGGCTCAAGGACCTCATCATCATCCGCGGCCGCAACCACTACCCCCAGGACATCGAGCACACCGTCGAGACCGCAAGCGAGGTGGTGCGGGCGGGATCCGTCGCCGCCTTCTCGCTCGACGTCGAGGGCCGCGAGCGGGTGGTCTTGGTCGCGGAGCTCGAGCGTGGCAGGCGGGATCACGAGGAGATCGCTTCGGCGTTCGAGGCGATCCGTTCGGCTGTCGCGAAGGAACACGAGCTCGCGATCGACGCGCTCGTGATGGTCCGCCCAAACAGCATCCCGAAGACCTCCAGCGGCAAGATCCAGCGTCACGCCTGCCGCCGCCAGTTCCAGGACGGCTCGCTCGAGGTCGTCGAGGAGCACGTCTCTTGGCGGCCCGCGGCCGAGACGCCAGCCGAGGCTGCCTCTGCCGCCGGCCCGCGGCTGGCCCGGAACCGGCCGGTCGGCGAGCAGTCCTCCGCCGGTCGCGACGTCGCCCCGCACGTGCTGCAGGCGGTGATGGACGCCGTGCGGGAGATCGGCAAGGAGCGGATCGGCGAGCTCAGTGCCGACACCAACATCGTCGAACTCGGCCTCGACTCGCTCGAGCGGATGGAGATCATCGCGACGCTCGAGCAGGCCTTCGGCGGACGCCTGCCCGAGCAGATCCTCCCTCAGATCGAGACCTGCCGCGAGGTCGCCGAGGCGATCGCGACGCACATGCCCTCCGCGCTCGACCCCACCGTCCCGCGGGCCGGCGGGTCGCTCGTCGACGTCGGCCCCGAGTCCTACGACGTCTCGCTCTTTCCGGAGGTGCGGGCCCTCGAGCAGAACTTCGAAATGGTCCGTTCCGCCGGCCTCGAGAACCCCTACTTCAGCCTGCACGAGGGGCTCACGAGCGACCGCACCATGATCGGCGGCCGGGAGATGATCAGCTGGGCCACCTACAACTACCTCGGCATGTCGGGCGAAGCGGACGTGGCGGCGGCCTCCAAGGCCGCGATCGACCGCTACGGCACGAGCGTTTCGGCGAGCCGGCTCGTCTCGGGCGAGAAGGTGATCCACCAGGAGCTCGAGCGGGCGATCTCGCGGATGGTCGGCACGGAAGACGCGATCACCTTCGTCGGCGGCCACGCAACGAACGAGACGGTGATCGGCCACGTCGTGGGCCCGGGCGACCTCGTGCTCCACGACGCGCTATCGCACAACAGCCTCCTGCAGGGGGCGATCCTCTCGGGCGCCCGCCGCCGTGGCTTCCCGCACAACGACGTCGAGGCGGCCGACGCCCTCCTGACGCAGCTGCGGGGCCAGTACCGCCGCGTGCTGATCGTGATCGAGGGGATCTACAGCATGGACGGCGACTACGCCGAGCTGCCGCGGTTCGTCGAATTGGCGAAGCGGCACAAGGCGCTCCTCATGGTGGACGAGGCACATTCAATCGGCGTCATGGGCCGCCGCGGCCACGGCATCGGCGAGCACTTCGGCGTGAATCCCGCCGACGTCGATCTCTGGATGGGCACGCTCTCGAAAGCCTTCGGCAGCTGCGGCGGCTACATCGCCGGCTCCCACACGCTCGTGCGGTGGCTGAAGTACACCGTGCCCGGATTCGTCTACTCCGTCGGCCTGCCGCCCGCCGCCGCCGGCGCTGCGCTCGGGGCGATCGACCTGCTCGATCGCGAGCCGGAGCGGGTGGCGAGGCTCCATGCGAATGCCGGGCTCTTCCTCGACCTCTGCCGCAAGGCCGGGCTCGACACCGGCTCCTCGGGCGGATCGGCGATCGTGCCGGTGATCCTCGGCAACTCGATGGCGAGCCTCGCGCTCTCGCGGGCGCTCTTCGCACGGGGCATCAACGTGCAGCCGATCCTCTACCCAGCAGTCGAGGAGGCGGCGGCGAGGCTGCGGTTCTTCATCACCGCGAAGCACACGGAGGATCAGATCCGCAAGACCGTGGCCGCGATGAAGGAGGAACTCGACCGGCTCGACCCCGCCCTCGGCCCGGTTCGCTCCGCGGTGGAGATGCCGACCGTGGAACGCGGTGGCGATGCCCGGGCGCTCCGTGCGGGCTGAGGAACGCTCGATGGAAACGTCGCCGTTCACCGCCGGTCAGGCTCTCGAAACCACGAGCCACAGGCTCGTGCTCCCCGCCGACGCCAACCACTACGGCACGCTCTACGCCGGCAGCCTCCTGCGGTACGCGCTCGAGGCCGCCTACGCCGCCGCCTGCCGCGGGGCGGGGCGGGGGGCCAACCTCGTGCTCCGACGGGTGCTTGGCCTCGAATGCCGGCGAAGCGTACCGGTCGGCACGCTCGTCGAGATGCGGGCCGCCGTGCTCCACGTGCGACAGTGTTACCTCGTGGTCGGGGTCGTCGGCATGCCGCTCGAGGGCCACTCGCTCCCGTGGATGGACGGCCTCATGGCCTTTGTGCAGGTGGATGGTTCGGGCACACCGGTGGAACTGCCGCGATCGCTCGAGCCGATCTCGGATTCGCCCCTCTGGAAGCCGCTCGTCGAACGGCACGAGAAGCTCGCGAAGATCCGCGGCTCGACCGGCAGCTGGATCGAGGCCGGCTTCACCGGCGAATACGACGGCGAAGACGGCTAATCCCACCGTTCTCGAGACCGGCAGCCCGTCGGTTGTAAGCAGATTTCCCCGCCGACTCCTCGACAATTTCTCGCCCCCCCTATCGTCAGGCGACTGCCGATGACCCGCTCAATCCCCCTCCCGCCTCCAACCGATTCCTCCGACGCCGTCGTGGATTCGGCGCGTCGCCTCGCCTGGCCGAAGTTCGGCCCGTGGTCGTTCTGGATTGCTCACGCCGCTTTCTGGGCCGCGACGTTCGCCGCGTTGATGGTCGTGGCCCTCGGCTTCGGCTCCACGGCCATCCCGCCGGCACGTTTCCTCGGCAGCCGCGTTGCGTTCGGCTTCGTCTTCACGGCGTTGTTGCGAGGGGTGTCCAAGCGGCCGGCGCTCCTGGAGCGACTCGGCATCTCGAAGATCGGCCTCGCTGCCGGAGGCCCACTCGTCGGAGCGGCCATCATGACCATGGTCATGCCCCATGTGGAGGCGGCCGTCGGCTCGTGGTTCGGCATCCCGATCGAGTCGGTCTCGGCGATCCCCGCAGCCGCCTCGCCGAGGCTCGGGCTCTCGGCAAGGTTTCTGCTCAACTTCACGATGCTCTCGGCCTGGTGCGTCGCCTATTTCGGCCTGCGGCTGCTCTGGGATCAGCAATCGACGGAACTGCGGGCGCTCGAGGCCGAAGGTCTCGCCTATCGAAACGAGCTGCGCCATCTCCAATCGCAGATCAGTCCGCATTTCCTCTTCAATGCGCTCAACACGATCGTCGCCAGCAAGGACGACCCGGAGGCTATCGAGGCGATCACGCTCTCGCTCGCGAAGTACCTGCGATTCCTGCTCGCGCCCTGCGGCGTGCTCGAGCCGCTCGGCCGGGAGATCGACGCGATCGAGCAATACCTGACGATCCAGTCGTTCCGGTTCGGGGACCGGCTCACCTGCCAGGTCGACTGTGACATCGACGTGCGGAAGATTCCCGTGTTGCCCGTCATGATCCAGCCGCTCGTGGAAAACAGCCTGAAGTACGGAACGACCGACGGCGAGGAGCGGCTGCAGGTCACGATCAAGGCCTCGCGGCGGGGCGATCGCCTGTTCATCGAGGTGGCAAACACCGGCCGATGGGCGACGGAGACCGCCGCCGGCTCGACGGGCACGGGCATCAAGAACCTCCGGCGACGCCTCTCCCTGCATGCGGGGCCGGAAGCCTCGTTGACGACCCGCGAGGAGGATGGGTGGGTGCGGTCGACGATCACGATCCCGCTCGAACGCAAGTACGCCGCGTCCAGCGAGGTGGCACCGGCCGGCCGACGCCCGACGGAGACGGTCCGATGATCACGGCACTGCTCGTGGACGACGAGCCGAACGCGCTCAAGCGGCTCACGGCCATGCTCGAGTCGTTCGAATCGGTGGACGTGATCGGCTCCGTGCGGAGCGTCGCGGAGGCCGAACGGTTCCTGCAAGGACGCGATCCCGACGTGATCTTCCTCGACATCACGATGCCGGGAAGGCTGGGGGTGGATCTCCTCGCGAGCGTCCGGCCGAGGACGAAGGTCGTGTTCGTGACGGCAAGGGAGTCTTATGCCGTCGATGCCTTCAAGGCGGGGGCGGTCGACTACGTGCTCAAGCCGTACGACGAGGATCGTCTCGCCATCACGATCGAGCGGCTCGAGGAGATCTTCGCGACGGGCCAGCCCGCGAAGCCGGCGGCCGCCGAGGAGTCGCCAGGCACACCCGACGAGGAGGCACAGCCCGGCGACATCGGTGAGGATCGCGACCAGACAGTCCGCATTCCGTCTCCGCGGCGGGGAGGCTTCGAGTCCGTCCCTTACGCCGACATCCTGTGGATCGAGGCGACGCAGAATTACACGCGGATGCAGATGCCCGGCCGGCCGGTGGCCGTCGTCCGCCGCACCATGGCGGAGTGGGAGTCGGTGCTCCCCGAGGGGCAGTTCGCCCGGATCAGCCGGTCGCTCATCGTCCAGGTCTCGAGAGTCCGCTCCACCCAGTGGCAGTCGCGGGACCAGATGCTCGTCTTCTTCAACGGGATCGACGAGCCACTGCCGATCGGCCGCACGCCGATGGCCCGCCTCAAGGACCTCTTGCAGCAGTCGTGATCAGGCGATGACCGATCGCCGCCTCGCCCGGTAGTCCCAGAGCACGAACCGGTCGAGATCGCGGCCGCTCGCAAAGAAGACCCGGCCTTCAGCCGCCCGCGCGAGCCTGTAGGCGAACTGGATGTCCTCCCGCGACTGCGACCAGCCCGCGAGCAGGAAGACGTTGATCACGATCCCCTCGCGTCGGCAGGCCTGCGCCTCGCGGAGGGTCGCCTCCTCGGTCCGCCGGTGGGGTGGGTAGAGCAGGTAGAGCTGACTTCCCTCGAAGTGCGCCGTGGGCAGGCCGTCGGTGATGAGGATCACCTGGCGGTTCGGCGTGTCCTGCCGGGCGAGCAACTTTCGCGACTGGGTGAGCGCGTGCTGGATGTTCGTGAAGTGTGGTGGCACGTCGCTCTCGGAGATGTCGGGGTCGGCCATGTCGGCCCGCAGCCGAACGACCGAGTCGAAGATCGTCACGGGCTTCGGCAGCATCGCCGCGAGCTCCGAGAACGCCCGCGGCTTGGCGAACGAATACATCTCGAGAAACTGCAGGAAGTCTCCGGGGAACTCCTTCTGCACGAGCCCCTGGAGCGCCAGCGCCATCCGCTTCACCGCGACGTAGAGCCCGCCGTACCGCATCGACCCGCTCATGTCGAGGCAGCAGACGGTCGCGGCCTTCGGCGTGTTGCGGGTGTGGTGGACCTCGATGTCGCGGGCCTCGAGCCGGATCGGCAGCGCGATGCCCCCCGGTCCGGCCTGCCGGAGCATCGCGTTCTGGAGCGATCCAGGAATGTCCATGTGGGCCACCGAATCGCCGAACTCGTAGGGCCGCGTGGGAACCTGCTCGACGGCGCCGTCACCGGTCACGGCCTCTTCGTGCCGGCCGGTCTTCGACGCGGCGAGGTCGGAGAAGATCCGTGAGAGCAGCCGCCCCTGGAAGAGCCGCATCGCCTTCGGCGTGAGCTGGTAGCCCTTGCCCGACTTCGAGAGGCCCTGCTCGGCCGCGAGCCGCTCGACCATCTCCTCGACCTGCTCCCTGAGCCGCTGGAGCTCGTCGAGGTCTTCCTGTTCGGCGAACCGGCCGAGCGCCTCCATGTCGATGAGATAGATTTTCGCGTTCTTTCTCGCCTCCTCGAGCTGTCGCAGCAGTTCTTCGATCGTCTCGAGCTCCTCCTTCACCTCGAGCGCCTTCGGCACCGACAGCCCCTCGCGGCCGGTGAAGACCCACTTCGCCGCGAGTTCCTCGACCTGGTACTGGTCACCGAGGCGGTCCATGACGCCGACGACTGCCGCCGCGAACGGCGACTGATCGTCGTCCTGCGCGTACCAAAGCCGCTCGAGCTGTCGCAATTGACCGTCGCGAACCGCCCTGTGGAAGGCCTCGCGGTGCTTGGCTGGCGGATCGGCCCGCTCGGCCGCGGCCTTCACCGCTTTCCGCGACTGTTTCTGCACCCGGTCCGTCTCGTACCGCTCGAGGATCTTCCGCCGCCGCTCCTCGAGCTGCCTCTTCAGCGATTCGATCGACGGGCCGAATCCCTTGATCTGCGACGGGTCGAGCACGATCGCCTCGGCGAGCTGCTCGTCGGTGAGCTCGTCGATCGAGCCGAACTCGAGCAGGTGCTCCATCGCGGGGCTCACGAGATCGGCCTCGGGAGCCCGCGGCGGCGGAATCCGCGCCGGGTCGTACTTCTGGTAGCGGTGAACGACACCGCCGAGTGTCTCGCGATTGGGCAAAGGGAACCTCCTCGCGTTGACGCAGTCTTCGCGACACCTCAAGTGTAGGCGTCCCCAGCCGCCGGTGTACAATTTCGGCATGACACATCCCCAGACCGCGTGCGAGCTCTCGGCGAAGCGGTGCGTCCCGTGCGAGGGAGGCGTGCCGAAGTACTCACCGGGAGAGTCCGAGGCACAGCTCACGAAGCTTTCCGGCTGGCAGCTGACGCACGGCGGCGAGCGGATCCGGAAGGACTGGAAGCTCAAGCATTTCCGTCAGGCGATGAAATTCCTCGACGAAGTCGCCCGGGTCGCCGAGGAGGAGCAGCACCACCCCGACCTGCACCTCGAGGGCTACCGGAGCGTCTGGGTCGAGATCTACACGCACGCCATCGGAGGCCTCTCCGAGAACGACTTCATCCTGGCGGCAAAGATCGACGCGGTCGCGCCTGCGGCATGACGCAGCCCGGACCTCAGTTCGTCCGAGGCTTCGGCTTCGGAACGGAAGAGCCGGTGAGCTCCCCCACGATCCAGTCGAGGCCCTCGAGGTTGTCGGCGAGCCGGGCCTCCGCGTCGTGGCCGGTGTGGTTCAGGATGCCGATGGGACCTTCGTAGCCGCTCTCGCAGATGATCCTCGCAAGCTCGACGTCGAGGTCACCCTGGCCGAGCACGAGGATTTTCTTGCCTTTCCTCTCGCCGTCGGCCGTCATGCCGTTGAGGTTCAGGAACTTCAGGTGCGGCAGCATCTTGGCAAGCGCCTCCGCAAACCTCGGTAGGTGGTCGTGGCCGTGGTGCTGGTTGTAGACGATGCCGACGTTCGGCAGATTCACCGCCTCGCAGACGGCGACCATGTTCTCGGGCTCGCCCCCCCAGCCCCCGTGGTTGTAGATCGCGACCGAACAGCCGGCCTTCGCCGCGGCTTCGGCGGTCGGCCGCAGGGCATCGGCGGCATGCCTCACCTTCGCGGCCTGATCGAGTTCGCCCGGTGCGTTCACCATCACCCAGAGCGACGGCTTCAGCCCCCGCTTCTGGAACTGCTCGAGCGACTTTGGAAACTCCGGTGGCAGCGACCAGAATGCGTCGAGGACGACACCGTGCTTCGCGAGTGAGCTCCACTCCTGCTCGAAGGTCGGCACGTGCTCGCCCCGCCAGTCGTAGGCAAAGTGCTTGAACCCGAGTTTCTCCAGCATCGCCGCCCGCTCCTCGGGCCCGCGTTTCTTCGCGTCGAATGGCACGATGCACCAGGCGACGAGGTTGTCGCGACGGAAGAGCTGCTTCGCGCGGGCAGCCGCGTCCACGGGCTTCGCGTCCTCGACGAGCATCACGCCGGCCATGAGCTTCCAGTGGCCGGGGAAGGTGCAGAGGAAGGGATAGCGGCCCGGTGCCTGGGGCGCGGAGAAGTAGATCGTCTGTCGCTTGCCGGGCTCGGCGATATCGGCGTAGGCGATCACGTCGTCGGTCTTCGGGATGTAGTGCCGGGCGACCGCTTCGGGGTCGGCGATGAGCTGGTCGGCGAGGCCGCCGACGGCGGCCAGCGTTCCGGGCTTCACGAGCACCCAGTTGTGCGGCACGACGTCGGGATTCATGAACGTCAGGGCGAGCTTCTCGCCGGCGGTCGCCCGCAGTTCGGCCGTCTTGTAGGCCAGGTTAGACGCCGCCTCGATCGTGACCGCGCGTGCCCCCTCGAGCTTCGTAAGCCACGGGTTTTTGACGAAGGCTCTCGCGAGCGCCATGTCGCGTTCGATCGGGTGGGCCGCGACGGGCCGCGTGACCTCGCGATAGTTCGGGATGTCGGTGAACGGCTCGGCGAGCGAGTGGACCGTCGCAAAAATGTCCCGCGTCTCGCCGCCGCCGACCGCCACGTGGAGGTGCAGCTGGTTCACCGGCTGCAGGTCGGGCAGTTCGAGAAACAGGCTCCGCCCGTCGGAGAGCACCGTGGCCGACGTGATGGAAAGCGGGTCGTGCCCCACGGTCCCATAGTGGCTCGGCGAGAACTCGGGCGACCCGTAGGCGGGGCTGTAGCGGTAATTCCAGCACTGGGCGAAATGGCCCGCGGGATCGACCGCGACGGCCCTGTCGAGCGGCGCCGAGAAGCGGAGCAGAATGCCGTTGCGATGGGCCCGCCAGCCGATCACTTGCTGCGGTGTATCTCCGTCGTCGTTGCCACCCGCGTAGCGGACCCGCTGGAAGCACCCATCGTCGAGCGAGTAGCTCTGCCAGCCGTTCATGCCGACGACGTAGAGCTGCCCATCCCGCGGGCTGAAGCGGCCCCGGTGGACGCCCGATCGGAAGTCGCCCACGAGCGGAACGACCGCCCCCTGCGGCCGGCCAGCGACCTCGTCCCGGACCACGAGAAAGTGACTGCACGAGCCGAACGAAAGGTGCACGAGCTGCCCCGCGAACGGCCCCCAACGGTCGCTCGAGACGTACACCTGCCCGCCGCTCGAGTTATCGAGGCCCCGCGGCAGGTAGACGAGCGGCAGCGCCGGCGGCAAGCCCTTGAAATTCGGCGGTGGACTCGCAGGCGGCACTCCGGCCTTCTGACGCACTTCGCAGATCGCCGAGGCGGGCGTGCTGTCCCCCTCGGAGACCGGCGCGGTGAGCGTGCCGTCCGGCAGCAGGCAAAGGCCGTCGGGGTTCCGCAGGCCGGTTGCAAGCACGTCGACGGTCCTGCCGTCGCGGCTGATCCGCAGAAGCCCCTGGTGCGAGGCGGTGAAGAAATTGCCGGCGTCGTCCCGCTCGAGCCCACACTTGAAGTTGTGGCCGCCGGAAGGCTGATACGCGTTCGACACGCACTCATAGAAGTCGGCCTCGCCGTCTCCGTTGAGGTCGACGAGCCGCGTGATCTGGTCACCACCGAGCACGTGCACCACGTCGTCGGCCACGACGAGCCCGAGTGCCTGGTTCAGCCCGGCTGCGATCCGTCGCCAGCGGACCTCCTTGAGCCCTTCGTCGAGGCCCGACACCCGCCAGACATCCCCCTGGATCGTGCAGAGAGCGGCATCGCCGTTCGAGAAGAACCCGACGCCGCCGAAGAACATGAGCGACTTCCACTGGTTGTCGAAGGGCACGGCGATCGTGTCGACCGCGTAGGGTCGACCGGAGCCGAGCGTGCCGCTCGTGACGATTGCCTGCGGCCACCGGGCAGGTCCGCCGCGGACGAGATCCCGCAATGGATGGTCGGTCGCAGGAGCGATCTCGCGGACGATTTTTCCATCCTCGACCCGTGCCGCGTCGAGGTAGTCGGTGTCGCCGATCCTGTAGGCGAAGATGACACGGTTGCCGTGTCGGTAAAACCCCCGGTAGCGGGCCGGGCCCTCGGGACGCGGCGGGGCGGTGGGCACCGCGACGGGTTCGCCCGCCGGCTTCGCGACCGCAAGAAAGCCGTAGCGATAGGCGTCGAAAAGAAGGAATCCACCGGTCCATGCCGCTTCGATCGCGAGCGTGTCGGGGTTGAAGCAGATGGCCATCTCGCCGGCGTTTCCCGCGCTCGCGCTCCCGAGCCGGACGTTCACCGCCCGCGGAATGACCTTGTGGCCGACGGCCAGCGGCCAGTTCTGCACCGTCCCGGGATCGGACTGGTTGCGACGGTCGTCCCGCCAGGTCGACTCCGGGATGCTGCCCCAGTGGCCGAAACTGCCGGCATCGAGGCCGGGGTAGGCAGGAAGCACGAGCGGCATCGGCTCGCGGCCGCGGAACACCATGGCCTGCTTCGTGTAGGCGTCGTAGACCCGGTGCTTGTTGATCGGCTGGTCGTGGTTCGGCCAGTCTTCGGGCCGTAGCGGCTCGCGGGACACCTCGAACGCCCCCGGTCGGTGAGAGAGCACTTCGAGCCCGGGCGTGCGTCCAAGCTCCAGCAGATAGCGAACGAGGTCGCGACGCTGCTCCGCAGGGAGCGATGTGAAGACGTTCTGCGGCATGAGGGAGCCGACTTCGACCCGCCCCTCGATGTCGCCGGATGGAATGGCGAGGCTCCTGCCCGTCGCATCGACGAGTGCCACGGCTTCGGCCGTCTCCTCCTTGACGATTCCCTGGAGCACGCGGCCGTCGGCGAGGGTAAGAGCGATCGCCCGGTATTCGGGCTTCACGGCCCGGTCCGGCCAGTAGACCGACTCGACGATCTCCTCGGGAGTGAGGCACTTCGCGATCGTGGTCAGCTCCGGCCCGATCGCGTTACCCGCTTCGCCGACCTTGTGGCACGACGTGCAACTGGTCGTGGGCGCGGCGAAGATTCCGGCTCCACGGCGGGCATCGCCACGCTCCCGGGCGTCGGCGAGAATCTCCGCGACGAGCTCCGCCGTCCATGCCGGCGGCTTCTCGGCGGCCCGCAGCGGTAGACAGACGATCGCCACGACCACCACGACCGCCCGTGGCACGCGGCACTTCCACGATGATCGTCCGCTCACGTTCACGCAGCCACCTTGTTCCGAAGCCGTTCGACGGCGGCGACGACGCGGTCGGGATGGTGCCAGTGGAGTTGGTGACCCGAACCCGGGAATCGCTCCACCTCGCAGTTACCCGCTGCCGCCACGAACGCCCTGGCCTCGTCCTCGGCGAGGGCGCCGCCCGCCGCTGCATCAGCCTGCAGGAGCACGCAAGGGCAGCGAATCCGCCGTGCGATCGACTCCGGATCATACCCGTCGAGCCAGTGGCCCGCGATGACCGGCGCGAGCACTTCGGGATCGAGCGTCGCGAGGCACGCCGCGCTCCAGCGAATGGCGGCAGCATCACGGACTTCGCCGAGCTTGATCGTGCGGCCATCGGGCAACGGCAGCTCGATATCCGCCAGGGCGGCGGCAAGCTCTTCCACGGTGCCGCCGGCGCTCGCCGCGGCCCGCATCCCCGTGAACTGCGCTTCCCAGGCGGTGCCCGCGATCCGCCGGCCCATGGAATGGAAGGGTGGATCCTCGAGCACGACGCCTCGCACGAGTGCGGGCAACGCCGCAGCCACGCCCGCCGCGACCATCGCCCCGAGTGAATGACCGAGGATCACGACCGGCTCGCCGATCTCATCGCGAACGAGCCGCGCGGCATGCATCACGGCAACCATGTTGCGACGGTCCTCGAGGACCGAGATGTCGGCGACCACGTCGCCATCGACCACGAGGATGTCGGCAAGCTTGCCCGGTGCGAGAGTGCCGATCTCGTGGCCACGGCCCATGATCTCGGCCCCCGTCTTCGTCGCGCAGGAGAGCACCACGAGCGGGTCGAGGCCGACGTCGCGCACGAAAAAGGTGAGCTCCTTCGCGTAGTCGCCGTGCGGATTCCAGCCGAAGCCGTAGTCGCCCCCCATGCCCAGCCGGCCGCCGGCGGCGAGGATCCGCCGGCAGCTCTCCGCGCCGCCGTCGAGCGTCTCCTGATGACCGGCGATCACCCGCCGCGATAGGCCGAAGGCGGGACCATGCTCGACGCTCGCCTTTTCGAACTGCAGCCCCGGCACCACGGGCACGTCCCGCTCGAGCAGGAGGTCGAGACCCTCGTCGTCGATGAAGGTGGCGTGCTCGACGCAGTCATATCCGGCACGCAGGGCGTTCTTGATTCCTTCCGTGGCCCGGCAGTGGCCGGTCACCTTGAGCTTGTGGTTGTGGGCCGTGGCCACGACCGCGTGCATCTCCTCGAAGGTCATACAGAGCGTGTGGTGGTCGTTCACGTCGGGCCAGGCGGCGTCGCCGGTGGGGTAGGTCTTCACCCACTCGATGCCGTCCTTCACGAGCGAACGCACTGCCTTCCTTGCGTCCTCGACTCCGTTGATGCAGAAGACGAGCCCCTCCATCCCGATGCGGCGGAAGTCGGGATTCCAGTCCATGAGCCCGCCGGCGCTGCAGATCTCGCGGCCGCTCGCCGAGAGCCGCGGTCCCGGGATGAGGTCGGCGTCGATCGCCTTCTTGAGCCAGACGTCGCAGTTGAAGAGGCAGCCGCCGGAGCGGGCCGCCGTGTAGCCGCACTCGAGCGCGAGCCGGCAGTTGACCGCCGCCTGCAGCGTCACGTACTCCACCGGATACTTGATGTCGAGATCCTCGAGCTTCTCGACGTTGAAGTAGGTCGCGTGGAAGTGTGCCTCCACGAGCCCCGGCAGGATCGTGCCGCCCCGGGCGTCGATCCGCGCGGCATCGGCAGGCGTTGGCGGGGAAAGCGCCGCCGGGCCGGCGTAGAGGATCCGGCCATCGGTCACCACGACGGCGGCGTCGGGCACGACAGGCCGACCCGTGCCATCGACGAGCCGTCCGTTGTGAATCACCGTTGAGCCGGAAGCGGTCTTCATGACAGGGAGCCCCGGGGATACTCGTGTCGAGCGACTCAATGAAGGGTAGTCTGTGGAGGCCGCCGCCGATTGGAACCCAGCGGCGGCGGATGGGATGAGAGCGGCATCGCCGATAACATCAAAGCCGATGGCATCATCCCGCGCTCGACCGCCTTCGCTCGATCCAGTCGCCGCGAGCCTCGCCACGCTGCTCGACATGTTCGAGGGCGTGCAGTGCTGGATCAAGGATCGCGACGGCCGCTACCGCTGGGTCAACCGGGGCTTTCTGCTCAACTACGCGATGGAGCGGGTGGACGAGGTCGTGGGCCGAACGGACCACGACCTGTCGCCCGCCCACCTCGCAGACCAATACCGGCTCGACGACGAGCAGGTATTGCGGGGCGAGTCCGTCGCGGGCCGCATCGAACTCGTGGGCCGATTCGACCGTACGGCCGCCTGGTCCGAGACCACGAAGCGGCCCCTCCTCGATGCCCGCGGGCGAATCGTGGGAACGGTCGGCATCACGCGGGTCGTCGATCCCGAGGTGCTCCAATCGGGCGGCGAGGATGCGGCGATCGGACGCGTGCTCGTGCACATGCGTACGCACTTTGCCGAGCCCCTGCCAAACGCAACGCTCGCAGGAATCGCGGGCCGCTCCGTGCGGGCGTTCGAGCGGATGTTTCGCCGACAGATGCACCAGACTCCGCAGCAGTTCCTCCGCCGGCTCCGCGTGCGGCAGGCCTGCCTCGCGCTCACCGCGGACCGCTCGCCGATCGCTTCGATCGCCGCCGACCACGGCTTCTACGACCAGAGCCATTTCGTCCGCGAGTTTCGCCGCGAGTTCGGACTCACGCCGGGCCAGTATCGGGAGCGGCACGCGGGTCCGGCGAGCGGTGCTCGGGGGATCGACGCTTGTTGAAGTGCCGCTGGCTGACCTATCCTTTGAAAGTAATACTGCGGTCGAAATGGGGATTCCGGCCGGGCAGCATGGCGATTCAGGTTGTCACACTGGCAAAAAAGGAATTCATGATGCTCGTTCTCCCGTGCCGCCTCCATTTCGGAGTCTCGCTTCTCGTCGTGTTTGCCTTGGTCACGTCCGCGGCCGGCGTACCCGCCATTTCGGTCGCCGATGACCCGAAGCCGGACGCTGCGACGCTCCAGGCGACGGAGAAGACGGCGCTTCGTGGCGTGCTCACACGGGACCAGCAGGTTGCCTACACGCCCAAGGCGGTGCTGGACGACCTCTTGGCGGGCAATCGGCGGTTCGTGACGAACGACCTCACGCAGCGGAACCACTCGCAGCGGATCCGCGAGGCCTACGAAGGGCAGTTCCCGAAGGCGGTGATTCTTTCCTGCCTCGACAGTCGCATTCCCGTGGAGGATGTCTTCGATCGCGGCATCGGCGACATCTTCGTGGCCCGTGTTGCGGGGAACTTCGTCAACGACGATATTCTCGGCAGCATGGAGTTTGGCTGCCGTGTCGCAGGGGCGAAGTTGATCATGGTGATCGGGCATACCCATTGTGGTGCCGTAAAGGCCGCGATCGATGACGTGCAACTGGGCAACATCACGCCGATGCTGGCCAAGATTCGGCCGGCCATCGAGAAGGGCAGGCCATTCGAGGGCACGAAGGCAAGCGGCAACCCCGCCTATGTGGCCCATGTCTGCCGGGAGAACGTGCGGCTCGCCGTCGAGACCATCCGTGAACGCAGCGAGATCCTTCGCAAAATGGAGTCGGACGGCTCGATCAAGATCGTCGGGGCCTACTACGATCTCCGCTCCGGCGAAGTGACGCCGCTTCCATGACGTGTGGCGCGGGCCGCCGCGTGGCTCTCTCCCCACCACGAGTCTCTCGCTAACGGCGGGCGTCGGCCTCGTGCCGGCATTGGCAGCAACGCTCCTCGACCGTCCACTCCACGGCCGGAACCTTCCACCGAACTTCTTTCTTGACGGGCACCCGCCGGGTGATGACCTCTGCGCAGGTCGGCTTCCAGAGCCAGCAGGTCCAGCATCCGCAGTCGTCACGGTGACGGACGGCGCCGCAGAAGCTGCTCGGGCCCGGGATGCAGACCTGCTCGCACCGGTATCCCCAGCAGACCTTGGTGATCTCCTTTTCCGTCATCTTCCTCGCGCACCGCGATTGCACGCCTTTGCAGCCGCCGCAGCGGTCGCACCGGCCATCTCGCACTTGACCTCCCGGGTCGGTGATCGCGGCGATGGCAACGGCACACCACGCGATACACGCCGGGCCGGCGACCATCCAAGCGGCGGAGCGGGCCTTGAGAACGTATCGGTGCATGAAAGCCTCCTGGCGGAACGGTCTCGGAGCGTGCCCTCAAAACTCGACCTGGAACCTGGTGCCGTAGATGTCGAACGGCGCCGCGCCGTAGCCGACGTAGTCGGGCATGCTTCGAATCCAGTTGAACTGCACCTTGGCGAACTTGTTCCAGTACCAGTTCACGCCGACCGTGGTCTGGTTGACGGTGGCGGCGTTCGGTGACGGCGGCGGACCGGAAGTGTTCGAGAGCTGGTTTTCAGGACGCACGTTCACGCCCGACAGGTCGACGTACGACCACCGTGCCGCCAACTCCCACGCGCCCCACCCCCGAATGCGGCCCTTTCGACCGGTTCCGAAGAACGGCGTGTAGGGGACGACCGTGTAATCGAAGGCGCCCACCTGCTTGAGATACCCGATGGACTCACCCGTGAGCATGTAACCGCACTGGAAGTAGGCCGCCGGCTGCATGATCGTGGGCCCGCCAAACTGGTTGACCGTCGTGAGCATGGCCTCGGTCTGGAAGTGGGCCCGGCCGTAGCTGCCCGCGAACTCCAGATGGAAATCGTTGAAGTCGGTCGCGAGAAACCGGCCCGTGTCGGCCACGAGCGGCGTGCCGGCGCCCGAAAACCCGAGCCCAGTCGGGTCGCCGATGTAAAACTCCGGAATGATCGCCGAACGGTAGGTCTTGGCAAACGCGCCTCTGGTGTTGGGCGAACCGCCCGTCGTGCCGTAGCGATAGCCGCCGCCCACGTGCAGCAGATAGCGATCCTCGGCGAGGGGGTCGTAATAGAGCAGGTGCGTGAGTCGTGACGCGAAGGCGACCCCGCCGTTGTCACCGATCTGGGCTCCGTTGCGGTTCTCCCCGATGGTGCTGTAGAAGGTTTCCTGGCCGTTCCAGAACGTGAGCCCCGTCGCGTAGACGCTGTAGGCCCACTGGGTTCGCTCGTCCTCGGTCATCGCATAGGCCATGATCCCCACGCGGCGAAAGGGTTCCACTGCCTGAAAGGCCACGCTCCGCTCCAGGAACTCGAAGTGACGGATGCTCGTCCAACTCTCCATCGTGCCCGGCTGCCGAAACTGGCCGATCCGGATCGTGCCGAAGAAGGGAATCTGCTCTTGCTCTCCCCAGACGTCCATGAAGCTCGGCCGACCGGCCTGCGCGAAGTCAAACATGATTGAGTAGTTGGTGAACTCGGTGAGCTTGCCAAACGCCTGGAGTCGAGCTCTCCGGAAGCTCACCCCGTCAAGCGCATCGCCGATGCGCTCCTGGCTGGCGGACGGCTGGCTGAAGAGGCCGTCATCGAGTTGGAAGAAGCCGCTCAGGCGGATGATCGGCAGCGAGTCCGCCGCCCCCTTGCCCGCATCGAATCGGTTCGATGATTGCTGAAGACGGAGATCTATGTTTCCCGCTTGATTCGGGTCGATCACGGTCCCGGGGCCCGCTCGTGCGCCAAGATCCAGCGGCTCTCCCGCCCCCCGGTCGATGTTTCCCGCTTGGTTCGGATCGAGGACAGGACCAGGCTCGGAAATCAATTCCTGGGCATGACCGATGGGAGCGGGAATGCAGGGAAGCGACGCGAGGCATGCAAATACGAGAAGGGCCGAGAGCCGCCCGAGCGGCGTCAGCCCACGCCGGTACGACGATGTGAAGTCCGGGCTACCCGAATCCATGGGGCCAATATCCTCACCGCGCCGCGCACCGTACCAATCTCATGAATCGGCAAAACCTACCCCCTGCAAATAGTCTTCCTGGGCGACACAAGCCCCCCACTCACCCTTGCCTGCCCGTACTGGGCCGCTTTTTCTCGCTCTGAATCCGTCTTCGGTGACGCTGCCTCACATTGGTCCCATCCGGTTGATGAGGCATGCAAGGCCGGTACCTCAGCATCCCTGGATACCGACGTTCGTTCCATTCGGGCCAGGCGTTCCGTCGATACGCGAGACACATGCCGCTCCCTGCGAGCGGTTCCTCCACCCTCCATCCAAAGCGTCGATGCAATCCGTTTGTCGCGGCGGTTCAGGCGGTGATGATGGCTTCCTCGCGTGAGCAGAGCGGCTCCGGCCGGGGAAAGCGTGGTTCGCAACTGTCCAACGAATGGGAGAGGGCTCAGCGGGAGGAAGCCGTACCGCCGGGCGGCGTCCGGCATAGATTTGACTGGCAGTTTGACCCCGCGGTTTCGGGACACCCACGAGAAGGAGAAGGGCCATGAAACGCATGAGCACGGTATTGGTGGGCCTTGTAGCAATGATCGTGGCGGGGCTCACGGCCGCGGCGATGGCCCAGCAGGGCGTGGCGGTTCAACCGCAGGCCAGCGTGCAGCAGGTTCGTCCTCCGGTCAGCCGCTCCTATCGCAGTTACTCGGTGACTCCGTCGAATGAACTGCGGGGCAGCGTCCGCTATTCGCCGCGCCATTCACGCGAGGCCACCTGGCGGCACGGCGATTCGAAGGCCATGGGCAACTACAAGTCGGGCCGGTGATCGGCTGGACGCGTCGGCCGAAGAACATCGAGGAACCCGTAGCGGCGAACCACATCGGCCGCTCGGCTTTTCCGCATGATCTGCTTCTGAACCTACCGCACCTCCTTCCAGGCGGCGTCGAGCGACGCCAGGGACTCGAGACCGTAGTGCCGCTGGAGTGCAGAAATGAGGTTCGCACGCGACGCGTCGTCCATGAAGTCGACGAGCGTTGCAGCCCCTTCGCGGGCGATGAGCCAGCGGACGAGCGCTGCCGATTGACCGTAAAACACACGCTGCCGCGCTGCCGACGCGGGATAGTGCTCGAGTGCGAGGATATCGGCGAGCGTGAAGGCCGCTCCCGCCTCGAGGGCTTTGCGAAAGTCAGCCTCGTGGCCCGCTTGCTTGGCCGACGAGTCGAAGAGCATCGCCAGGCCTTCGTCGGCCCACCGCGGCGGCGGAAACTCCGTAAACCGGTCGGCCAGAACGACGTGCACGAGTTCGTGTGCGACCGCGTCAGGAATCGCAGCCGGACCGTCTCCCATCACGTCGATGCGCCGCAGGCTCACGAAATCGCCGGAAAACTTGATCGACGTCGCCCCGCGGGCGCCCGCGGGCTGAACGCCGATGGCGCGAGCGAACGATGCGGCGGAAAGGTGCACGTGAATATCACACCGGGGCTTCCAAGGCTGTGGCTGTTTCTCGCGGAGCAGGCTTGCAAACGCCTCGCGGCGGACAGACTCGACGTGGTCGATGATGGCGGCGGCACGGGAAGGCTCCACGCCATGCACGGTGAAGCTCGGCGGTGCGGCAACACACGGCGCGGCGAGCATCACCGTGATCAAAGACCAGGAGATACGATTCCGGAGTATCCACCGTCGGGAGATCGACATCTTCGCCTTGCCTCCTCTGAAGGGCAGTCAGGGCATTCCGCGTACCGATCACCGCGCGGATTTTTCTTGCGCGGTTTTCCGGGAGAATCCCCGACGGCACGGCGGCGGCGGCGAGATCGCGGCCCACCATGTGCGCATCGGCGCGGCACGCCATGCCCAGGCTGCAGGCAGTGCACCGCATGACAGCATTCTTTGAATGACACCTCTGCGGCCGCCGGAGGCCCACTGGTGTCCGATCGACCGACTTTCAGCGGAATCCACGGGTGTCGTAGACCGTGCGGCCGAACTCCTGGATGCGGCTGATCCGCTCGGTGGCATAGAGGCCGGCGAGGACGAACTCGATGCAGCTCGCCCGCACGGCCGCGTCGGCCGAGGCGTTCACCTCGAATGCTCGGTCCCAGATCGCGGGGATCTCCGACACGATCCCGCGGTAGTCGGCCGAAGGCACCATGTCACCCACCTCGATCTTCACCCCCTCGCCAAACACCTTCGCGATCTCGTCGAGCCCGTGGCGGTCGACGTACTCGCCAAAGACCGTGGCGATCGCCTGCGCGACGACGGCGTCGAGCACCTGCCGCTCCGTCATCTGGTGGCTCCCCATGAGGTCGAGCTCGAGCTTGCCGAGGCTCGAGGTGTAGAGGTGGCCAAGGTCGCTGATCCGCGGCACGGCCGGCTTCTCGCCGAGCCGTACGGCCCGGTGGCGGGCGCTCGCGATGGCGGTCTCGTAGTTGGCGATCGAGAAGCGGGCGCTCACGCCCGACTGCTGGTCCACGAACGGGCTCCTGCGGGCTTGAATCGTGATCTCCTCGAGCACCTCCCGCATGAACGGCGGCACGACCACCGGCCACTCGCCGCCGAGGTCGACGCCGGCTTCCTGCGCGGTCATCTCGATGCCAAGCTCCCGCTCCCGCGGGTAGTGGGTGTGGATCACGGCGCCGATGCGGTCCTTCAGCTGCGGGATCACCTTGCCCGAGCGGTTGAAGGTGGAGGGATTCGCAGAGAAGAGGAGCATGACGTCGATGTCGAACTTGACGGGATAGCCGCGGATCTGGACGTCACGCTCCTCGAGGATGTTGAAGAGGCCGACCTGCACGAGCTCGTCGAGTTCGGGCAGCTCGTTCATCGCGAAGATGCCCCGGTGCATCCGGGGGATGAGCCCGAAGTGGAGGGCCTCCTCGCTCCCCATGCTCGTGCCGCCGGCGAGCTTCGCCGGGTCGATCTCGCCGATGATGTCGGCGAACTTCGTGCCGGGGGCGAGCCGCTCGGCATACCGCTCCTCTCGGGGCCACCAGGCGATCTGGATCTGCGCCGGGTCCATCTCGGCCACGATCCGCCGTCCCTCGCGGCTGATCGGCGCGTAGGGATCATCGTGGAACGGAATCCGCGGCGAGTCGAGGTAGGGCAGGTGCGGATCGAGAAACCGGGCAAGCAGCCGCATGAGCCGGCTCTTGGCCTGCCCCTTCTCGCCGAGGAAGAGCATGTCGTGGCCGGCGAGCAGCGCGATGTCGATTTCGGGAATGACGGTGTCGTCGTAGCCGATGATCCCGGGGAAGAGCTCCTCGCCCGAGGCGAGCAGGCGGAGAAAGTTCTCGCGAACCTCCTCCTTCACCGGGCGGCTCCGCCAGCCGCTCGCGCGAAGCTCGGCGAGCGTACGGGGCAGGGGAGGGGATGGGGCGGTCATTGGAATCGATCTCCGGAGGGGAAGCGGCAGCGACATTCTAGACGGCTACCGGCCCCCGAGAACGTGCTCGGCTCCGGTTTCGGACTCGAGCCGTCGGACCAGTGCCCGCACCTGCTCGAGTTCGATGTCGGGCGGCTGGTGTTCGAGGAGCCAGCGGGCATCTTCGAGGGCCGTGTCGCGTCGGCCGAGCCGGGCAGCCGTCACCATCCGCATCACGCGGTCGCGGGCCGAGTCGGGCTCGATCGCAAGAACGGCGTCGAGGTAGCGGAGCAAGTCTGCCTGGCTGCCTTCCCGCATCGCGATCCCGCGAAGGTTGCCGAGCATCCTCACGAGGATCGCCTTCGGGCCGACGGTGGCGAGGTGCTCGTCGACAAGCTCGTCGCCGGACTGCTCCAGGAGTTGCCTCGCGAGATCCTCCCGCGAGCGGACCGCGGCGGAATCGAACACGTCGAGCCAGCGGGGCTCCCCGTCGGCCGACACGTGCCGCACGAGGAAGTGGCCGGGGAAGCCGACCCCCTCCACCCGCAACCCCAGTCGGCGGGCGAGCTCCATGTAGACGACCGAGAGGGTGATCGGGATGCCCTCGCGGTCGTCGAGCACCTCGTTCACGTAGCTGTTGGCGCGGTTGTAGTAGTCGCCCCGGCTCCCGTGAAACCCGAGCTCATCGAAGAGCAACCGATTGAGCGCGGCGAGCTTCGCCGCCTCGTCGGCACCCTCAGATCGCTTCGCGATGTCGGCAGCGAGCCGGTCGAGCTCACGGATCGACGCCTCGACGTCGAGATCCGGATTGTCGAGCTTCGCGATGAGAAGCGCCGCCCGAAAGAGATCGATCTTCGACTCGTCTTCTGCGACGAGCCGCGTGAGCGCTTCGAGTGTGCGCCGCTCGTGGACCGCGGCCGCGAGCGACTCGACCTGCCTGGCCTGCCGCTCGAGCGCTGCCGCCCGCTCCGCAAGTGCCGCCCGCACCGCCTCCCCCTCGGCGAGAAGCTTCGCGACCAGCTCCCTCGCCGGCGGGCCGCCGTCGGGCAGGGCGGCCGTGAGCGACTCGATCCGGGCCAGCGCCTCCTTGGGCGGCATCGCTGGCGGCAGCTCGCGGCCGACGGCAAACGAGCGAAACTCGGCCTCCGTGTCGCGGAACTTTGCGAGACCGACGCGGCCGCCGACGAGCCCCCGGTCGGAGGACTCGAAGACGAGTTCGTCGTTCACGAAGCAGGCGATTCTTTCGGCAGTGCGGCGGACGCGGAGGTGATTCCACGCCTCGGGGCGATAGCGGGGGCTCGGCCTCTCGTGGAGAATCTTCCAGGAGAGCACGTCGGGCCCGTCGAACCGCGTCAGCCGAAGACTGCCCGCCGACGGATAGAAGCCGTAGTGCCGCTCGCCCCCATCCGATGCGAAGGCCAGGCCCGCCGCACCGCTCTCGTCGTCGAGCTTCACCCAGACGGCGACCTCGTACGGAAGCTCGGGCGGCGGCTCGACGGACAGGCAGAGCGACCGGCCGCCGAAGCCCGAGCCCGCGCCGCCCACGGCGATCCGGCCGGCCCGCTGACGCCAGCGGGCTCCGCCGATCGTCGTCCATTCCGCCGGATCGATCGCGCCGATCGTGAGCCATCGCTCCATCACGACGGGGTTGGGCCGATCGAGCAGGCTTCGCAGCCGCTCCACCGACACGGCGAACCCGAGGTTGGGCGTGATGAGCGACTTCATCGAGACGATTCCCTGCACCCGCCCCCGCCGATCGAGCACGGGACCGCCGCTGTTGCCCGGCTCCACCGGCATCGCAAGCTGGATCATCTCGATGCCCTCTCTCCGCCGCAGGCCGGACACGCGGCCCGCGACGACGCTCCGCTCGAGCCCGTGCGGATTACCGATCGCCACGATCTCCGCCCCGTCGGCAAGCGTGCCGCTCTCGGCGAGCGGAAGGGCCGCCGGCCCCTTCACGGCGATCCTCACGACCGCGAGGTCGCCGTCGCGGTCGGTCGCATGGACCGACGTCACCTCATGCATGGTTCCATCGGCCAGCTCGACGCTGATCGGCCTCGCCTCGCCGATCACGTGGAGGTTCGTGGCCACGAGCCCGTCGCCGACGACGAACCCGGTTCCGAGGCCGGCGTCCCCGTCGCGACGTCCTCGGAAGCGGATCGTGACGATGGACGGCTTCGCTTCCCGGACGAGTTCCTCGACCGACCGCTCCTCGGCGGACGCCGTCCGGAGCGAAAGCCCGAAGCCCCCGACGAGCACCGCGATGACGGCCATGCAGATCGAGGCGACGGCGTCGCATTGCCGTTTGGAACATCGCATTGGGCACCTCCGCTGTCGCAGGATGACCGCGACCAATCCCGACTCTATCAGACCTGACCGCGTCAGAGCATCTCGACGGGATCGACGTCGACGATCCAGCCGACGTCGTCGGGCGTCGAGAAGCCGTCGATCGCCTCGCGGACGATCCGGCGAAGCTCCGCGCCGTCGGGCCCGATCGCCTGCACGTGCCAGCGGAAGCGGTCTCGCAGCCGCGCGATCGGCGCCGGGGCGGGCCCGAGCACCCGCACGGCCGCCTGCGTTCCACTCGTCGGTATTTCTGCCGCCTGCGTTCCACTCGTCGGTATTCCTGCCGCCTGCGTTCCACTCGTCGGTGGGCCGCCCGCAGCCGCCCGCAGCCGCCCGGCGATGAGCCCCGCCTGGTGGCGGGCCGCGGCGTCGTCGACGCTCCGCACGACGATCCGCACGACATGGCCAAACGGTGGATAGCCGAGCGCCTCGCGGATCGGCAGCTCCGTCCGAACGAATGCCTCGTAGTCGTGCGTCGCCGCGGCGCGAAGCGCCGGGTGGTCGGGGCTGCTCGTCTGCACGACCACGCGTCCGCCGAGCGCCCCGCGGCCGCTGCGGCCCGCCACCTGCATCACGAGCTGGCAGGTCCGCTCAGACGCGCGGAAGTCGGGCAGGTGGAGCGCGGCGTCGGCGTTCACGACGCCCACGAGCACGACCGACGGGAAGTCGAGCCCCTTCGCGATCATCTGCGTGCCGACGAGGATGTCGATCTCGCGATCGCGAAACGCGTCGAGCGTTCTCTCGTGCGAGCCTCTCGACCGCATCGTGTCGGTGTCCATCCGCGCGACCCGCACTCCCGGAAAGAGCCTGCGGACCTGGTCCTCGAGCCGCTGCGTGCCCGTGCCCCGCAGGCTCACCGACGGCGCATGGCACTCGGGGCAGTCGGGGGCGAGTCGTGTCACGCGGCCGCATCCGTGGCAGACGCCGCGGTTGCCGGGCTGGTGGAGTGTCAGCGCGATGTCGCACTGCGGGCAGCGGACGGTATGGCCGCAGGCGGGGCACTGCACCGCCGTCGCGAATCCCCGCCGGTTCAGAAGCAGAATCACCTGGCCACCACTCTCGATCGCCCAGTCGATGCCCGCCTGGAGCCTCGGGCTCACGGGTCCGCGGCTGCGCGAACTTGGATCCCGTTGGTCGACCGTGATCACGGCGGGCAGCTGGGCGCCGCCGACCCGCTGCGGAAGCTCCACCATCCGCCAGTCGCCGGCGAGGCATCGCTGGAAGGTCTCGAGCGAGGGGGTCGCGGAGCCAAGCACGAGCGGGACCCCCTCGGACCGGGCCCGCCATTCCGCGACGTCCCGCGCATGGTAGCGGGGGGCCGTGCCCTGCTTGAACGAGTTTTCGTGCTCCTCGTCGATCACGATCAGACCGAGCCGGGGCGTCGGCGCGAAGACCGCGCTCCTCGCCCCGACCACCACGCGAACGCTCCCGGCGGCGATCTCCTTCCACTGCGCGTGCCGCTCGGCGGGCGTCAGATGGCTGTGGAGCACTGCCACTTCGCCGAACCGCGCGCGAAACCGGCCGCAGGTCTGCGGCGTGAGGCTGATCTCGGGCACGAGCACGATCGCCTGCCGGCCGTAGGCGACCGTCTCCTCGACCGCCTTGAGGTAGACCTCCGTCTTCCCGCTGCCGGTCACGCCGAAGAGCACGACGGTCTCGTGGCGGCCGGCCCGCATCGACGACAGGATTGCCTCCACCGCCTCCGCCTGCGGCTCAGAGAGCACGTGCGGCGCGGAGCCGCCGCCGGCCGGGGCCAACGCCTTCACCAGCCGCGCGGGATCGCAGACCTCGAGCAGGCCGTTCTTGAAGAGCCTCGACACGACCGCACGGCTCGCACCGCTTTTTTCCGCAAGCTGCTCGGCCGTCATCGGCTCGATGGCGGCGGCGAGCACCTTTTCCTGCGATGGCGTGAGCGTGCGGGCCGGCTCCACGGCCGATCGCACGAGCACGGACGGCGATCGCCTGCCAGCCTTCGCCCGCACGCCCGCGGGCAGCACCGCCTCGAGCACCTCCCCCCATCGGCACATCCACCGCTCGCTCATCCACTTCGTGAGTTCGAGCATCCGCGGCGAGAGAAGCGGCCGATCGTCCTCGACGGCGATCACCTCCTTGAGCGGCTGCTGCGGCAGCTCGCCCGCCGTCACAGCCACGCAGTAGCCGACCCGCGGCCGCCCGCTCCTGCCGAGCGGCACCCGCAGCCGCCGGCCCGGCTCGACCGATGCGGCGAGCGACTCAGGCACGAGGTAATCGAGCGGCTTCGCCACCCCCTCGGAAAGCACCACCGTCGCGACGGTGCCGTGTCGGCGGTCGTCCTCCTCCCACGCCGGCCGCGTTTCGAAGAGTTCCCGTTGGCTCGTATGCTCGTCGGACATGCGACTTGGCATCTTCGGCGGCAGCTTCGATCCCGTCCACACCGGCCACGTCGCGGCGGGCAGGGCGTGCGTCGATCAGGCCGGAATCGACCCGGCACCATTTCACGGCCTGGCCGAGGACTGCATGAGGTAGGCCAGCAGGTCGGGCAGGTTCTTCTCGCCAATCTGGTCGAGCATGTTCGACGCCATGGGCGAGATATGCGAGACGGTCACCTCGTCGATGTCGGCGGCGGCGATCCGCACCTCCTTGCCGCTCGAGTCGGCGAGGATCAGGTCGCCGCCGTCCTCCCGCAGCTTGAGCCCCGAGATCACGCGGCCGTCGCCGGTCGTCACCAGCGTCGTGCGGAAGGCCTCGTCCACGTTGCGGTTGGGATCGAGAATGTCTTCCAGGAGCCGCTCCGTGCCTCGCTGCCCGACGCCGTCAAGTTGCGGGCCCACCTTGCCCCCCACGTCGGCCATGCGATGGCAGTTCGCGCATGTTCTCGCGAAGATCGCCCGCCCCGCCTCAGGCGAAGCCGTCGCCTTTGCATGGTCGGCCGCGACACGGGCGATGACTTGCCGGATCGTGGCGTCGGCCGAGGGCAGGCTGCGGGTGAGCTCGGTGATCCGCGATTCAACGTCTGCGGCACCCGATGACTTCAGGCGGTCCACGATCGGCTTGTCCTGCAGGAGCCGGGCCGACGCCTTCCCGGCGGCCACCCGCGCGAGGAGAAGTTCGGCGCCCTCCTTCGTCGAGGCCAGTGACATCGCCAGTGGCTGCTGCAAGGCCGCGGGGGCGGTGACGATCGCTTCGGCCAGGGCGCCGAGCGCCTCCGGAGTATTGCTCGCGCCGAGTTGGCGGGCGATGGCTTGGCGCAGCGGCACCGGCTCCGCCGCGGTTAGGACGATCGCCGCCAGGGCCGCCGTGGCCCGCTGCGGGTCGAGCGTGGCCGCGGTGGCGGCGGCCGTGGTGCGCACGTCGTCCGACAACGCGGCATTGCCGAGCAGATCGAGCACCGGGGCGCCGAGCGCAGCAAGGCGCAACTGCTCGGCCACCTTGAGCGCCAGCGACAAGACCGTGGCGGAGGGCAGCGGTCTCGTTGAGTCCGTCGCGATGTCGAGGATTCCCGGGGCGAGGGAGGCTCCCCAACGGCCGAGTTCGTTGTCTGTCGAGAGCTTCCTTCCGCGGCGGGAAAGCCCGTCGAAGAGAGGCTGAAACAATTCCGCCTGGGCGACGATGCTCGCGGCGTGCTTCTCACGGGCGAAGCGTGCCGCCTCGTCGACCCGGGCGTCGCCGCAGTGCTGGGCGACGCTCGCCAGGCAGCGGCTGATCAGGTTTTGCTGGGTGTCGCGGCCACGGACGAACGTGAAGGCAAACCAGGCGACCGCGTCGTCGGGAACGACGATCGCGATGTCGACGAGCTTCAGCCACTCGGCGTCGGAAAGCGAGAGGCCTGCGACCACGTCCGGCGGCGTTTGTCGCAGGTGATTGCGCACAGCGATCCGAAGGGCATGTATCAACTGCTTGTCGTCCGTCGGGGCCGCCAGCCAAGCGCGGAGGAGCGGCTGGATAGAAGAGGGCTCGGGATGCGATGCGATGGCCTCGGCGGCCGCACGGCGAACGAAGGGATCGGCGTCGGCGAGCCTCGAACGCACCAGATCGCCTCGGGCCACGTCCCAGCCGGGCATCGCCGCCAGCATTTTCACCAGATGCACGCGGACGACCGGCGACGGATCATGTGCGATCCGGTCGAGCGACGCTTCATCGAGCCTTCCCAGCCGCGCAAGCCCCCAGAGGGCGAACGCCCTCTGGTCGTCGGCGTGCGGGCCGGCATCGGCCGGCGCGGCGGTGAGCACTCGCTCGAGAAGAGAAGCGAGGCCGTCGCCCCGCGCCGCGTGGGCCCGTGCCATGAGCGTGTCGAAGGCGAGCCGCCGCACGGTCGCGTTTGCATCGCCAAGCAGCGTCACGAGCTTCTCGTCGCCAAGACTCGCGAGGTCGGTGGACGATCCAGTTGCCGCCTTGCCGTCCGTTCCCTGCCACACGATCCGCCAGATGCGGCCCCGGTGGCGGTCGCGCCGAGGATGCTTCAGATCGACCTCGTAGTGGCCGATGATGCAGTTGTAGAAATCGGCCACGTAGAGGCCGCCGTCGGGGCCGAGCTGCAGATCGACCGGCCGAAACCACCAGTCGTCGCACGACACGAAATCGGTCGGCTTCTCCACCCACGGCGACGAGCCCCGCCACTCCGGGTGGTCGCGATGGATGACGTTGGTCATGACGTTGCCGACGAACATCGAGCCCCGATACTCCGCGGGAAACTGCTCCGCATCGTAGGCGGCCATGCCGGCGATGCCGGTCGAGCCGTGGCCGTCGCCCGTCGTGAGCGGCGCGTAGCCGAGGCCGTCGTGCGGCTTGCCGAAGCTGTCGTAGTGGCCGCCACGGAGGATCATCATGATCGGCTTGGAATGGCAGTCGGCGGTGAACTGGTTGCCCAGCCGGTCGAAGCACATGCCAAAGGGGTTGACCTGCCCCCACGACACCTGCTCGATCGCCGAGCCGTCGGGACGGAAGCGAAAGGTGTTGCCGGAGGTCATCTCGAGAACGACGTCGCCCTCGCCGCGAAGCTTCACCTTCGACGCGTTGCGGAAGCCGTGGCAGGCGTAGACCCAGCCATCGTGCCCGAGACGGAAGGCATTTTGGTTGCCGTGGGTGTCGGCGAAGTCGAACGGACCGTAAAGCACCTCGCGGCGGTCGGCCCTGCCGTCGCCATCGATGTCGGTGAGCTTCCAGATGTTTGGGATCGACCAGACGATCACCTCCTGACCGCGGCCATCAGCAGTTCCAACCGGCAGCGGCAGCACGCCAATCGGGATGTTGAGGTCGTCGACGAAGCGGGTCGCCTTCGTCGCGCGGCCGTCGGGCCCAAAGCCCTCGAGCACGGTCAGCCCGTCCCTCGGGGTGACGCCGTTGGCGGCGGCGAACGGATACTCGACCGAGTGGGTCACCCAGAGCCGGCCGCGGGTGTCGAACGCCAAGTTCATCGGCTTCTGGATCTGGGGCTCGCTGGCAACGAGCTGGATCGCGAACCCAGCAGGCAGCCTGAACTTCGCCCGTTCCTCCTCGGGCGAGAGTGCCTCGGTGGGAGCGACCGGCGGGCTGGCGTCAGCCCGGAGCCCGAACGAGGCCACGCACGAACACACGACGACTGCGATCGGCCTGCAGCGTTTCATGAACTTGCTCACAAACCGCCTTCTGCCGCGCGTGGGAGATCGATCGCAACTATCCGACAAAGTGTAGCCAGCTCCTCGACGCCGCCAGCAGATTTGGGCAATTCGCAGCCTTCGCGAGCACGATCCCGTGTCGGCGGTCGTCCTCCCTGCCACGCCGACCGCGTTTCGAAGTGTTCCCGTTGGCTCGTATGCTTGTCGGACATGCGACTTGGCATCTTCGGCGGCAGCTTCGATCCCGTCCACACCGGCCACTTGGCGGCGGCGAGGGCCTGCGTCGAGCAGGCCGGAATCGACCGGATGATCCTCGTTCCGGCGGGCGTTTCACCGTTCAAGCAGGATCGCCCGCCGACCGCCGGCCGCCACCGCGCGGCGATGCTCGCGGTCGCGACCGCGGGGGATCCACGGTTCGAAATCTCCACGATCGAACTCGACCGCGACGGCCCGAGCTACACGGTCGACACGCTCGAACGACTGCGATCCGTGCATCCCGGCGACACGCTCCTCCTCGTCGTCGGCCCCGACGCGCTCGCGTCGTTTCCCTCGTGGCACCGACCCGACCGCATCCTCGAACTCGCCGAACTCCTGCCGGTCGAGCGAGAGGGCCTCGACGACCTCGAGCAGCTTCGCAGAGCCACGCCCGCGATCGAGACGCTCATCGGCCACGAGCGGCTCGACCGCATCATCGCATCGCGCGTGCGGATGCCGCCGATCGAGGTCCGGTCCACCGATCTCCGCCGCGCCATCGCCGAGGGCCGCCCGCTCCGCGGACTCACACCCCCGGCCGTCGAGGAGTACATCTGCGGGCACGGGCTCTACGGATTCGGATGATGCAGTTTGCTGAGGTGCCATGGCCCCGAGGCAGATTGCCAATCTGCCGCTACAGTCTGCTCTCGCTCCGCAACCGGCCGAGCCGCGAGGCAAGCAATCGGCTCTTCGGGAGCTCAGCGGCTTCCGGCGTCATGGCGAGCAGCCGCAGAAGGTGGTCGAGCCTCTCGGCGGGGCCGTGCTCGAGATTGAGCAGAAACACCCGCCGGCCTCCCACGACGCAGCCGCCACCGGCAAGCTCGCCGAGCGGCTCCTCGCGGATCTCGTACCCGAGATCCCGCACGAGCTGCAGGCATTCCTCGAGGAGGCCGAGCGTGTCCATCTCTCACACCGGTTCTTTCAACGCGGCCCGAATCCGCCCGTCGGGAGTCCGAGTTGCTGCTTCCGCTTCTCCATCGCCGACCGATATTCAGAGTAGCGGGCCCGCATCTGCGGCGAGGTGCGGTCGATCATGTCCTTTCGCCAGCTGTTGCGGCCCTCCTCGGTGCGGCTCCGTCCGCCGCCCGCGGGCGGCCCTCCTCCGCGGGCCGCTTCGCCACCCGGCCTCGGGCCGCCGGCACCACCACCGGGCCCTCCACCCGCCATGAAGGCCTGCATGAAAAGCTGCTCCTGCTTGATCTGCCGGTCGAGCTCCGCAGTCCGCTTCTCCGGCGACGCCTCGAAGTAGGCGTCGATCCGCTTCCGCATGGCCGAGCGGAAGAGGCTGCCGCCGACCGCTTCAGCCTGCGGCCGCAGCGACTCCGGCAGGCTCCGGATCTCGTCGCGGATCCGCCCCATCGCCGCGACCGCCTCCTTCGCCTCCTCGAGCGTCTGCGGCCCGCCGCCGGCGACGAACTTCTGCTCGGCCTCCTGCTGGAGCTTCTGGATCGCGACGATGCGAGGGTCGGTCGCCACACCGAACCATCCGGCGAGCCAGGCGACGAACAATCCGAGCATCGCCACGGCCACGACGGCCGCCGCGATCCTGCCGGCGCCGCCGGACGGCTCTTTCGTGGAACTCCCCATGTTCGTCGCAACTCCCTTGAGAATGAGTTAGCCGAAAAATCAGAGATTCTCGACGTGGCCGTCGAGGTAGAGGAAATTCCTCGCCCCTTCGGCCGGATTCCTGCCGCCCTCGGGCAGGTTGAAGTCGCTCTCGGCGGCCGGGGGAAAGAATGCGAACGGCGCGTGGAACGCCTCGAATTCATAGAGCACCCACAACTTCGTGGTCGCCCCGGCGCTGCCGCGATACTGGAGGGCCTCCTGCCGGGTCTTGTTGGCGAGCCTCCTCGCCGGGTACTCGTAGCTCGTCCCCTCGTAGGGGAGCGTCTCGTACTCCTTCGGCCGGTCGGCCGTCGGGATCGCCTCCGTTTTTGTCTTGATCCAAGCCAAGTAGTCCTCGGGGGTCGGGAACCGCTCTCCCACCATGTACTTGCCCGTCTGCACGAAGTAGCCGTCGTCCGACGGGCAGCGAAAGACCTCGCGGCTCTCCTCGAGGAACGGACCGAGCACCTTGGCGATGCTGGGCTTGATGGGCCGGTCGGCCGTGTAGAACTCGAGCTCCCCGCTCGGCAGGATCGCTGCATCGGGAAACTTCCCGCGACTCTTGCGGTCGAGGTAGGCCTGCACGGCGAAGCCGATCTGCTTGAGGTTCGACTTGCAGGTGGTGCGTCGGGACGACTCGCGAACCGAGCCGACGGCCGGCAGGATGAGCCCCACGAGCACCCCGACGATGGCGATGACGACGAGCAGTTCGACGAGCGTCACGCCCCGCACGGTTGCCGCGTCTCGACGGAACCCGCACCGGCTCGATGGTCGCCACGATCGACACATGTTTCCCATCATGGGTTCCTTCAACGAAACAGTCGAACAAGGGATGCGGCCACGGGAAGTTCTGGAGTCGCAGCACCGGGCCTGACGATACCGGCCATTGGACGCAAGTCCCTGCAAGATAACGTTTTCCGGTTCACGAGACACTGACGTTTGGCGGAAGACTGTCGATGGACGTGAGCGATGCGTGTCGTGATGGCTTTGCCGTCGACAGTCCGCAAGGACGGACGCCGGCCCGACCGCATTTCCCGGTTGCCCCGGGGCCTGCGGTCGGCCCGGGCCGCGAGCGGGAGATCGAAGCGATCCAAAAGCGGCACGCCGCCGAGATCGCCGCCCTCCGGAGGGAACTGCTGGAGGCCCGCAAGGCTGCCACGCTCGGCGAACTGCTCGGCACGACGACCCACGAATTCAACAACGTCCTGACGACGGTCCTCAACTACGCCAAGATGGGCCTGCGGCACAAGGACGCCCCCACCCGCGACAAGGCGTTCGAGCGGATCCTGGCGGCCGGGACCAGGGCGGCCCGGATCACGTCGAGCATCCTCGGCATGGCCCGTAGCCATTCCGGCCGGATGGAGCCCGTGCAGCTCGAAGCGCTCGTCGAGGAAGTGCTCGTGCTGCTGGAGCGGGAGATGATGAAGTACCGCGTCCAGGTCGAAAGGGAGTTCTCGCCAACGCCGAGAATCCAGGGCAACCCCGGCCAGCTCCAGCAGGTGCTCCTCAACCTGCTCGTGAACGCCCGACAGGCCATGCCGCAGGGGGGCCGCCTGATCCTCAGGCTTTCCCACGACCCCGCCAACGGTACGGTCGACCTGATCGTCCGCGACACCGGCTGCGGCATGACCCCCGAAGTGATGCGGCGGATGTTCGAGCCACGTTTCTCGACGAAGAAGGGCCCCGACGAGACGGGGAAGGGTGGCTGCGGCCTCGGCCTCTCGGCCTGCCGCGAGATCGTGGACGCTCACCGGGGCCGCATCCGCGTCGAGAGCGCTCCCGGCCGCGGCACGGCCGTCACGATCCGCCTCCCGGCGTGAGCCGGTCACGTCGGGCGTTGACCGACGCCGCATTGTTTCACCGATCGGCAAACCACTTCGGCGCACTTGATGGATACCGCATTGCCGCCGGGGGAGCGGACGCATCGTCGCTACGGTGAGGATACACCTGATGCTCCTCAATTTTCCCCACCCCCTCGACCACGCTCCCCCTAAGGCGTTCAGCATCCATGTGCCTGTGTGCCCCAATCAGCGCCACGATTGACCGGTTCGGGGCTGCCCGTGTGCCCGAGACGGCGTATGCAGACAAGCGAAGCAAGGATTGCGGAGCGAAGGCTGCATCCGAGCGAGCGGAGCACAGGATGTGCGCAGCGAGCGTCCGGCGAGGGCATACGGGCGGCCCCG
>JBIIOJ010000326.1:0-3700 GCA_044337015.1 Pirellulales bacterium | reverse complement strand
CTCTTCATCTACACGCATTGACATGAACACACGCGGTCATTTTTACAGTCCCGTTTCCCGCCCGAGCGTGCTCACGCTGCTCGTCGCCCTGATGCCGCTGTCGGCGTTCGCCGTGGAACTGCAGCTCGTGCGGTTCGACGACCTGGCTGTCACGGTCGACAAGCTGGAAAAGGAGCGGCCGATCGTCAATCCGATCTCCACTCCCAACGGCGTGGAGATGAAGCAGATCGGCATCGACTACACCGGCTGGGCGCGGAACGTGCTGCTCGACGGCAAGCCGGTCTTCGAGCGGTATTACGAGGGGAAGTACATCGACCGGCTGCCGGTGGCGAAGGCCGACCTCAAGCCGGGGGATCACACGATCTGGCCCGGCAATCACGTCTTCACCGTGGCGAAGGATGGCGCGATCACGACCAAGAGCCCCGAGCTCCAGATCACAGGCGACGTCGTGCGGATCAAGTGCTATCCCGTCACGCTCGGCGCCTACGTCGGCAATCCGGCGGAGGAGGTGCCGGTCACGATGCGGACGACCCCGCTGCCCAACCTCACGATCCGCGACTCAAGCGAGGCCGAGTCGGAGAGGCCCCGCGAGCTGTTGGCGGCCGAGGCGAAGAGCGGAGAGAAGCTGCGGTTTTGCCCGCTCACGCTCTGGCTGCCCGCCAACACCGCCGGCGACGGCTACCTCGTGCATCCGCTGGGCCTTCGGTTTCACCTCGACGCCGGCGGGGTGAAGCCCCTGGAGGGGATTCCCGGGCTCGAGGTGAAGGGCAACGTCATCGACGTGCCGGTCTTCGAGTATCCCGTCGTCGGCAATCCCAAGACGATCAATGCCGGGCTCGTGGTGCAGGGCGTCGGAAAATTGGACTGGCGGTACGACATGGATGGAGAGATCCGGCAGCTCGCGCTCTATCCGCGGCAGAAACCGTTCGAGCTTTTGGTCGCCAAGCCCGGCCCGACGCTCGAGGTGACGCACGCCGGATTTCCCTACAAGGCCTTCCGGGTGGCCGTGCTCGATCCGGGCTTGGGCTCCCAGCGATTGATCGCCGCGGAATTGTCCGCGCGGCACGCCGTGCCGGGCGGCACGCTCGCCGCGCGGGTCCGCGCTGTCGATTCCACGCCAGCCAGCGTTGCCAATGCCGAGGCCGACCGTGCCCGACCGGCCGTGGCGGCCGCGAGCCGCGACGTGCAGGCGGCCAAGGCGGCCCTCACGGCCGCAGAGAAGAAGCTCGCTGCCGCGCCGGACGATGCGGAGGTTCAGGCGGGCGTGGCGAAGGAGAAGGCCGCCGTCGCGGCGGCCGAAGCCCGGGGGAAGGAGGCCCAGGCCGCGGTGGATGCGCTCGTCGACGACGCGAAGAAGGTGGCGGACGAAAACCCGCTCGCGTCGGCCCCGGTCTTCGCGCAGCTGCAGCTCTACGGCTCCGACACCTGGCAGGATCTCGCGGTCGCGCCCGCCGCGGACCACCCTCCCGCGGAGGGCGTGGTGACGCTCTCGATCCCCGAGCTTCCAAGCGGCGCCTACCAGCTGCGGCTCGGCGTCGCGGCCCCATCCGGCCAAGCGATTTCGGCCGACCAATGGATCTCGATCAGCCGGCCCGAGCCGCTCGGCATCGGACTTTTCACCCAGCGGGGCCGCGAGGCCTTCTTCCGCGGCGAGTCGTTCTGGATCGCGCTGGCCGCGGTGGCGACGCAGCCGCTCGCGGCCGGCGCGTCGCTCGAGATCGATTTCGTCGATGAGAAAGGCCTGCGGCTGCCGGTGCTCCGCCAGACTTTGCCGGCGATCGAGAAACGGCACACGTCGGTCGTGCAGCTCGACGGGACGCAGTCGCTCTCCCTGGCGGCGGGCCGATATCGCGTGGAGGCGCGGGTCGGCTCCCTGGCCGCGCGTCCGCTCGTCGTCGACGTGGTCGAGCCGGAGCCGCGGACGCATTTCACGAACCTGCTCAATGGCAAATACAACACCCTCGGGGCGCGCAGGACGACAACGGCATACGCCGGCGTCATCACCCAGGGCAAAGGCGCCGACGCGCTCGCGGCCGAGATCACGGCCCGGGGTTACAACGCTTTTCTGGGGATGAACTACGACATGGCCCGCATCCACCGACACGGGCAGCCGCTCGAGCAGCTGGTGCGGGAGCGGCCGGAATTGGGGCCGTTCGAAAGCTATTACCAGCCCAGCGGACGCGATCGCTTCCTCGACGCCGCCGTCCGCCGCAACCTGCAGTTCTACGAAAACATCTTCACCTACAACGACTGCATGCTGCCGCGGGATCCGCTGATCCTCGACGCCTGCGAGCGCTACGTCGGCCTGGAAACGGCCTCGATGACGTTCAGCCCCGCCTTCAAGGGCGTCTGCCTCTACGACGAATTCTCCGAGTCGGGCGACAACAGCGCCCCCCGTTCCGTGGTGGCGGCGTTTTTCAAAGCGCAGGAGATGCGGTATCGGGAGCGTCACCCCGGCCTGACGAGTGCCGACGCCTTCAAGGCCCTGGACCGCTTCGCGGGCCGGCCGGCGGGGCAGCGGAAGGTGGAGGATCTCGCGAAGTTTCGCACCTGGACCGCGCACTGCGACAGCGACTGGGATCTCTTCTCGCGGCGGATGAACGCCGCCGTGAAGGAGATCGCCGCCGACGTGCGGACATGGACGCTCTACCGTGCCTGGGGCTCCAACGGCGGCAACCTCGCCGGCAACAGCACGCCGAACGACGCACTGGCCGCGCTCGATGTGGCCTCGACCGTGATGTACAAGGACGGCGGCGCGGGCGATCGCCCGGTGTTCTCGCCGCTCATGGCCGACGTCCTGAAGGTGCGGGACGGCATCCCGGTCTGGACGCAGATTTACGGCTATGCCAGCGGCCTCTACGGATCGATGGTGATGCGGCAGGCCATCTTCGGCATTTCGCAGGGCATCCAGGGCTTCAGCTATTTCCAGATCGACAGCGATCCGTCCAAGCCTTCGCCCGACGACATGCGCGATACCACCCGTAATGTCGCGGCGCTGACGACGCCCTATGGCGATTTCCTGCTCGGGCTCGACCGCGGGTACAAACGAGTCGCGGTGCTCTACTCGCGGGAATCGGCCCATCTGAACTCCCGCAAGCCGAACGACCTCAACTACACCGCGGAAGGCATCTGGGTCGGCTGCCTGCGGGCCGGGTTTCCGGCCGACTTCCTCTACGACGACCAGCTCGTCGCGGGAAAGGGGGCGGCGTACGACGTCGTCTTCGCGCCGGGCTATTACTACGAGGAGGAGGCCTCACCGGCGATCCTGGAGGCGCTCAGGAAACTGGTGGCCGCCGGCAAAACGGTGGTGGTCGAGCGGCCGAGCCGGCTGCCGATCGACGGCGTCGTGCGGCTCTCCTCCGACCTCGACGACTTCGACGACAAGCTCGGGGGGGCGTTTCCGCGGTACGTCGATTACGAGACCCGCGTGGTCTGGGAACGCTCCGAGAAGATGACGAAGGTCGTCCGCGAGTTTCTCTCCAAGAAGATCCCGCCGGCGGCGATCCACGACCGGGTCGTCGGCCCGGACTGGCTGAAGGGCGGACAGGGTGAATACCTCGTCATGCCCAATTTCGCGCCGACGGGGTTCACCGGTTCGCACCTGACGTTTTTTCAGGCCCCCGATATCGCGTCGCTCCGCTTCCCCGCCCGACCCGGCCACGTCTACGACGTGTTCGAGATGAAGCCGGTGCAGGTGAAG
>JBIIOJ010000325.1:0-3718 GCA_044337015.1 Pirellulales bacterium | reverse complement strand
CGCTCGCCTACGGCGGCTCGCCGGTCGCGCAGAAGATCACGCTCGAGGCGCTCTCGGAACTCGCCGGCGAGTCCGACGCCCGCAGCCTGAAGCAGTTTCTCGTGACGACGTTCGCCGGCCTCGGCGGCGAGGCGGCCGAGAAGATCCTCGAGGAGGCCGAACTCGCGAGCCGGCAGTCCCCGTCGAAGATGAAGAAGGACGCCCTCGCGAGCCTCCACACGGCGATGCAGCACGTCAATCTCGACGAGGGGCAGAACATGACCGTGCTGCGGTACGCCAACCGGGTGCCGCTGCAATTCCAGCACGGTGCCTGCGCCGTGACGCAGACGATCCTCGGCACGAACTGGCGGTCCTACGGCCTGTCGCAGTCCCGCGGCAACCTGCCGAGCGGGCCGGTGACGGTGATGGTGCACATGGCGAGCGTCTGGGTGCCGTTCACGAGCGAGTCGAAGGAGGCGATCGCCTCGTACCCCGAGATTCAGAAGGAGATCCGGCTCGCCCTGCAGGCCGTGGGCCGGAAGCTCGGCATGTATCTCAGGCGTCGCCTCAGGGTCGCGCAGGAAGGGCAGCGACGGAGCATCTTCCTGCGGTATCTCGGCGAGGTGGCAACGGCGGTCGCGAGCATCAACGGCGTCGACCGGCAGAAGCTCTACGACCAGCTGCTTTTGGTCGCGAAGAAGAAGACCGCCGAGGCCGACGTGAAGCTCGACGAGCGGGGCCGGCCGATCGAGGAGGAAGACGATCTCGATCTCGGCGAGAACTGCATCATCGTGCAGCCGACCCAGCCCGCGGCCGCTTCCGCCACGGCCGAGGAAGACGAGGAGGAAACCTCGCCGAAGAAGCGGGCCAAGCGTTCGCGGGGGAAGAAACGGCGGTGAGCCCCGATCCCGCGCTGGTCGACTTCGGCGACGGCCGCAGGCTCGAGCGGCTCGGAGGGATCCTGGTCGATCGGCCTCACCCGGCCGCGGTGGGACGTCGAGCCCGGCCCGAAGCCTGGCGGGAGGCGGCGGCCGCCTTTCATGAGGATGCGGCGGGCGGCGATTGGCAGTTCGCCGGCCCGCTCCCTTCGCCGTGGCTCGTGACGGTTCCGCTCGGCGAGACCGACGACAACGCCGCCGCCACTGCCGCGATCCGGCTGCATGTGCGGCCTGCGCCATCGGGCCAGCTCGGCATCTTCCTCGAGCAGCTGCCGCTCTGGCGGCGGCTTTATGAAACGTGGGGAGCCGCGGCCGGTGCACGGGACGATCGTCGCGGCGTGCTCTCGCTCTTCGCCCACACCGGCGGCGCGACGATCGCGCTGGCGGCCGCAGGCGCCGAGGTCTTCCACGTCGACGCGTCGCGTCAGGCGATCCGCACGGCCCGCGACAACGCCAAGGCCTCGGGCCTCGCCGATGCGCCGATCCACTGGGTGGAGGAGGATGCCGTGCGGTACGTCCATCGTCTCGTCCGACGCGGCGAACGCTTCCACGGCATCCTCCTCGACCCGCCCTCCTGGGGCCACGGGCCCCGCGGCGAGGCGTTCTCGATCGACCGTGACCTCGAGCCGCTCGTGTCGCAGCTCGCCGGCCTCCTCGAGGCCGACGGATTTCTCGCGCTCACCTCCCACTCGCCGGGCTGGGACGGCCGGCGGCTTGCATCGCTCGTCGCGGCCGCCGTTCCCGCCGCCTGCGACCGGATCGAGTCGGGCCCGCTTTTCTGCGAGGACGGCCAGGGCCGGCGACTCGCTCTCGGCTGGCATGCGATCGCCGGCCTGCGATGACGCCGCGTGCGGTGGAAGGGGGCGTCGGCCGCGGGTATTCTGACGATCTGGTTCGTCCCTCTTTCGGAGCCTCCCCATGCAATCGACTCGACGCGGATTTCTCGCCTCCTGTGGCACGACGGCCGCCGCCGGCGCGGTGCCCTACTTCTTCTCGACCCCGCGGACGCTCGGCGACGAGACGAAGGCGAAGAACGACCGCGTCGCGCTCGGCCTGATCGGCTCCGGCAGCATCGCGAATGCCAACATCGGCGTCGCCAAGGACTGGATCGACCTGGTGGCCATCGCCGACGCCGACGCCGACCGGGCCGAAAAGTTCAACGCGAAGTTCGCCGATGGCAAGGCCGCAATCCATTCCGACTACCGCAAGATCCTCGAGCGGAAGGACATCGACGTGGTCCACGTGGCCACGCCCGACCACTGGCACACCAAGCCGGTCGTCGAGGCGATGCTCGCCGGGAAGGACGTCTACTGTGAGAAGCCGCTCACGCTCACGGTCGACGAGGGGAAGCTCATCCGGAAAATCCAGAAGCAGACCGGCCGCATCGTGCAGGTGGGCACGCAGCAGCGGAGCGATTTCCAACGGTTCGTCACGGCGATGGCGCTCGTCGCCGAAGGTCGGCTCGGCCGCATTACAAAAGTTCAGGCCGCGATTGGTGGGTCTCCCTCGAGCCCCTCGATCCCCGTGGCGGCCGTGCCGAAGAGGCTCGACTGGGACCGATGGCTCGGCCCGGCACCGGCCACCGAATACCGTTTCCTGAACGATCCGGAAATCGTCGGCAAGGAGGGGAAGGAAAAGACCAACTGCCACTATGAGTTCCGCTGGTGGTACGAGTATTCCGGCGGCAAGCTCACCGACTGGGGCGCGCACCACGTCGACATCGCGACCTGGGCCCTCATGCTCAACGGGCAGACCGCCGGCCCGACGGGCATCTCCGGCACGGCCACGCATCCCGTCGCGTTCAAGGACGGCATGCCGGTGGAACGGGACCGCTACAACACGGCGACCGCCTTCCTCTTCACGGTCGACTTCCCGGGCGGCACGCAGATGGTGATCCGCCACGACACCGACAACGGCGTGCTCATCGAGGGAGACAAGGGGCGGATCTTCGTGAGCCGCGGGAAACTCTCCGGCGCGCCGGTCGAGGCCCTGAAGGACGATCCTCTCCCGGAAGGCGCCCTTCAACGGGTGTACAAGAACCTGCCGATGCAGGACAACGAGCGGAAGGGGCACTGGGCGAACTTCCTCCATTGCACGAAGACCCGGCAGGAGCCGATCTCCGACGTCCATTCCCACATGAAGATGCTCAACATCTGCCACCTGGCCGGGATCTCCGCCCGCCTGGGTCGGTCGCTCGCCTGGGATGCCGCCGCCGAGCGGATCACCGGCGACGAACAGGCCGACGCGATGCTCGCGCGGCCGTACCGCAAGGGCTACGAGATCGAGCATGCCGCCTCGTGACGCGATCACGAGCCCGTCGAATCCGCACATCCGCGCGATGGCCCGGCTGCGGTCGGCGGGGGCTCGTCGGGAGACGGGCCTCGCGATCGTGGACGGACGGCGGGAGATCGAGCGGGCGGCGAAGGCCGGCGTCGAGATCGTCGAACTCTTCGTCGCGGCCGACGAGGCCGACAGGCCTGCCGAGGCTTGGATCGCGGAAATCGCGTCCCGCGGGGCGACGGTGACGCATCTCGCGGAGCGAGTGCTCGAGCGGATCGCGTTTGGAGAGAGGAACGAGGGGGCCGTGGCCGTCGTGCGGTGGCGTGGCACCTTGCTGGCGGAGACGGCACGCTCGACGGGCGGAGCCTTCTTCCGGGCCGACGCGCCGCTCCTCGTCGTCGAGGGAGTCGAGAAGCCCGGGAACCTCGGCGCCATCATCCGCACGGCCGACGCCGCCGGGCTCGCCGGCGTGATCGCGGCCGGCGGCCAGACCGACGTCGCGAACCCGGCCTGCATCCGCG
>JBIIOJ010000070.1:0-12661 GCA_044337015.1 Pirellulales bacterium | reverse complement strand
GATACACCTGATGCTCCTCAACGTCCGCTCTCCCGGCGTTCAGCATCAAAGTGCCTGTGTGACCCATTGAGCGCCACGTTTGACCGGATCGGGGCTGCCCGTGTGCCCGAGACGGCGTATGCAGACAAGCGAAGCAAGGATTGCGGAGCGCAGTCTGCATCCGAGCGAGCGAAGGGCAGGATGCCCGCAGCGAGCGTCCGGCGAGCGGCATACGGGCAGCCCCGAACCCCGCACGTTTGAAGCGCAAGGCACGAGCACCAGCACAGAGCCTCACGTCGTCGCGAGGACTTCGGCGAGGTGGATCGTGCGGGGTTTCTCCCGGTTGCGGGAGAGCCAGCCGTCGAGCTGAAGCTGGCAGGAGGGGTCGCTCGAAACGATGTAGTCGCAGCCGGTCCGAGCGAGCGAGCCGCCCTTCACCTCCGCCATCGCCGTCGAGATCATCGGGAACTTCACGCTGAAGAGACCCCCGAAGCCGCAGCAGCTCTCCGGCTCGTCGCACTCTACGAGTTCGAGACCGCGGACGGACTTCAGCAGCTTCCGCGGAGCCTCCTTGATCCGCAGCTCGCGGAGGCCGTGGCAGCCGTCGTGGTAGGTGACGCGGTGGGGGAAGCGGGCGCCGACGTCGGTGATGCCGAGCTTCTCGACGAGGAACTCACCGAACTCGAACGTGCGGGCCGCGAGGTCGAGGGCGGCCTCCTCGTGGGGCGTGCCCGCGAGCAACTGCGGGTAGAAGACCCGCATCATCGCCACGCACGAGCCGCTCGGCCCCACGACCGCCTCGGCACCCTGGAAGACGCCGATCGCCCGGATCGCGACCTCCCGGGCCTCGTCCCAGTAGCCGGCGTTGAAGCTCGGCTGGCCGCAGCAGGTCTGCGCTTCGCGAAACTCGACCGAGTGTCCGAGCCGCTCGAGCACCTTCGCGACGGCCATGCCGACCTGCGGCGTCATCTGGTCGACGAAGCAGGGGATGAAGAGGCTGACGAGCATGCCCCGGATTGTAGCCTCGTGCAGCCTCGAGACGTCGACACTACCGCCGCTTCGCCCCGCGGGCAATCGCGCGGGCCATCGCCTGCCCCATGTCGGCGGGACTCTCGGCGATCTCGATGCCGGCGTCGCGAAGCGCCTCGAGCTTCGCCTCGGCCGTTCCCTTGCCGCCGGAGATGATGGCGCCCGCATGGCCCATCCGCTTTCCCGGCGGGGCCGTGCGGCCGGCGATGAAGGCGGCCACCGGTTTCGAGACATGCGCCTTCACGAACGCAGCGGCCTCCTCCTCAGCCGAGCCGCCGATCTCACCGATCATCATGATCGCGTGGGTGTCGGGGTCGGCCTCGAAACGCCGGAGGATGTCGATGAAGCTCGAGCCGACGAGCGGGTCGCCACCGAGGCCGACGCAGGTGCTCTGCCCGTGTCCGAGCTGCGTGAGCTGCCAGACCGCCTCGTAGGTGAGCGTGCCGGAGCGGCTCATGAGGCCGACGTGGCCGGGAGCGTGAATGTAGCCGGGCATGATGCCGATCTTGCACTGGGCCGGCGTGATGACGCCGGGGCAGTTGGGCCCGATGAGCACGCTCTTCGAGGCCTTCACGACCGGCAGCACGCGGGCCATGTCGAGCACCGGGATCCCCTCGGTGATCGCGACCACGACGTCGATGCCGGCCCCGACCGCCTCGAGGATCGCGTCGGCCGCGAACGGCGGCGGCACGAAGATCATCGTGGCGTTGGCACCGGTCTTCTCGACTGCTTCGGCGACCGTGTCGAAGACCGGCAGGCCGGCGACCGTCTCGCCTCCCTTGCCCGGCGTCACGCCGCCCACCATCTTCGTGCCGTAGTCGAGGCAGCCGCGGGTGTGGAACTCGCCCGATTTGCCGGTGATGCCCTGGCAGATGACGCGGGTGTTGCGGTCGACGAGGATGCTCATGAATCAGGTTCCGGAGTTCGCGGAGATCGGCATGGCAGGTCAACTCCCCTCTCGGCTCACGCCTCGGGCTTCCTCGAGGCGGCGACGACTTTCTTGGCGGCGTCGGTGAGGCCATCGGCGGCGATGATCGCGGTGCCGCTCGTGGCGAGGATCTTCTTCCCTTCCTCGACCTCCGTCCCCTCGAGCCGCACGACGAGGGGGACGTTGAAGCCGACCGTCTTCGACGCCTCGACGAGGGCCGTCGCGATCGTCGTGCACCGCATGATGCCGCCGAAGATGTTGACGAGGATCGCCTTGACGTTCTTGTCGGAGAGGATGATCCGGAAGGCCTCCGTGACGGCCGCCACGTCGGCCCCGCCGCCGACGTCGAGGAAGTTCGCCGGCTCCCCGCCGTGGAGCTTCACGAGGTCCATCGTGCTCATGGCGAGGCCGGCCCCATTCACGAGGCAGCCGATCGTGCCGTCGAGCTTCACGTAGGAGAGGCCGGCAGCGGCGGCGCGAATTTCCGCCGGCTCCTCCTCGGCCTCGTCCCGCAGGGCGACGACGTCCTTGTGGCGAAAGAGCGCATTGTCATCGAACGTCATCTTCGCGTCGAGCGCGATGAACGTACCTTCCTTCGTAAAAACGAGCGGGTTGATCTCGAGCAGCGACGCGTCGAGCTTCACGAACGCCCGTGTGAGCGCCCTGAAGAACTGCTCGGCCGCCCGCCAATGGGCCGTCGGGATGCCGAGCCGCGCGGCAAGCAGCCTCGTCTGCCAGCCGGCGAGGCCGCGATCGGCGTCGAAGGGCTCCGTGAGGATGAGCTCCGGCGTTTTCGCGGCGACCTCCTCGATGTCCATGCCGCCAGCCGTGCTCGCGATGAGTACGGGGCAGCCGACGCGACGATCGACGAGCACCGCGCAGTAAAGCTCCCGGGCGATCGCGCAACCGCTCTCGACGAACACCTGCCGGACGACCTGCCCCGCGGGACCGGTCTGGATCGTGACGAGCGTCTTGCCGAGCAGCCCATCGGCGATGCGGCGGGCGTCGGCCGACGACTTGGCGAGTTCCACGCCCCGCTGCTCTGAGCCATTCACCTTCCCCTTGCCGCGGCCGCCCGCGTGGATCTGCGCCTTGACCGCACAGACGGACGTGCCGAGCGCCTCGTAGGCGGCGGCGGCTTCCTCGGGTGATCTCGCGACGCGGCCGGCGAGCACCGGCACGCCTTCGGCACGCAGGAGGTCCTTGGCCTGATACTCGTGGATCTTCATGGGCGGCAGGGCTCCGGGGTGGGCTCCGACGGGCGGGAATATCGCACGCGTCGGACCGCTTTCCAAGGGCCGGCGAAATCAAGCGGCCCGCACGGTGAGCCAGGGGTGCTCGGCACGAATCGCAGCCACGACCCGCTCCATGGCGGCCGCCGTGTCTCGCTTGAGCATCGAGTCGGCATGGACACGGTAGCGGGCCACCGCCTCAGGCACCGCCTCGCTCCACAGGCCACGCTCCACGAACCGGCACCACAGATCGTAATCCTCCCAGCCGGTGAACGCCCCCTTCCGGTAGCCGCCCACGGCCGCCCACGCGCTCTTGCGCACGACTGCCATCGCGTCGATGTAGTTGCCGCGAGCAAGCCGCTCGGGCGACCAGGCCCGCGCCCGTCGTCGCTTCACACGGTCGCCGAAATGGTGGAGCGTGGGATGCGCGGCGGAGGCGGTCGAGGACGCGAGCCGTTCCACGAGCCGTCGCAGGCAATCGGGCTCGAGCGAATTGTCAGCGTCGAGCGGGAAGACGAGCGGCGCGTCGGCGATCGCGATCGCGACGTTGCGGGTGAGGGCGACTCCCTCGTTGACGCGATTATGGGCGAGCGTCGCGGCGACGAATCGGGAGGCATGCCGCGACATCCACTCCCTCACGACTTCGAGCGACTCGTCGGTGGACCGGTCGTCCACCACGACGAGCTCGAGGCTCTCGAGCGACTGCGCGGCGACGCTGTCGAGCGCCTCGGCCACGACGCCCGCGTAGTTGTAGAGCGGCACGATGACGGCGACGTCGGCGACCCGGCTGCCACCGGTCCGCAGGATCACGTCGTTCTCGGGCACGACCGGCAGCGATGCAACGCAGCCGCCAACCACCGGCCGAGGAAGCGATGCGACCTGCCGCGGCTCCTCGTCACCGAGAAGGCGGCCGAACGCGGCCGCAAGCTTCTCCCGCCTTCCCTCCGGGCCGTAACGGTGAAGCACGTGATGGAGCGCCGCCTGGCCGATCCGGCGGCGAAGGACCGCATCGCCGACGAGCCGGCCGACCGCGTCCCGCCACGCGGCGTGGTCGGCGGCGAGGAACCCGGTCTCACCGTCGCGGATCGCCGAGCGGAAGGGCTCCGTCGGCGAGGCGATCGTGGGAACGCCGACGAGCGCCGCCTCGAAGTACTTCAGCTCGCTTTTGGCCTCGCAGAAGGCGTTGCCGACCTCGAGTGGCGCGATGTTGACGTCGAACCGGGCGAGCTCCTCCGGCAGCCGCGACAACGCCACCGCCTGCCGCCATTCGATCCGGTCGGCGAGGGGGGCGAGTTCGGGAAACTCTTCGACGTGCACGAGATCGCCTCCCCGTCCGGCGCCCCGGAAGAGGACAAGACGAGCTTCGGGGTGCTCGCGCAGGACCGCCGCGACCGCCGGAGCCGCCACGGCGAAATCCCGCTGGTGCGTCCGCGAACCCGCCGCGTAGCCGATCCGGACGAGCCCATCGTCTGGTTCCTGTCGGCGCGAGAGCACCGCCTCGCGGCTCGCGCGGTAGGTCTCCTCGTCGAACCCGTTCTCGACGACCATCGACGGCCTGCCTTCCGCGGCGAGCGCGGCCGCAAGCGTCGCCGTCGGCGCGAGGCACGCATCGGCCTGCAGCATCGTCCGGCGGACCGCCTCATAGAGCCCGGCCACCTCGGCCGCCTTCAGCCGCATCGAGCGGATCGCATCGATCACGTCGGCGCGGGCGATCGCCGGATCGACCATGAGATCGTCGACGTCGAAGAGAATCCTCGCCCCAGACTCCCTCCAGGCGGCGATCGCCCGCTCGACCATCGGACGATGCCTCACCCTCCAGAAGACGACGATCGCCGGAGGGATCCCGCCTCGCTGCCAGAGAACGGGATCAAGATCGTCCACGGCCACGATGTCGACCGTATATCCGGCCCGCGTCGCCGACCTCGCCATCCGTTCGACTCGGTAGACGTGCCCCGCGGTCTTCGGCTCGCCCGAGACGAAAACGACCCTTCGCCGGCCTTGTCCGCCGATCTGTCCACCGGGATTCGACGGCGACGGCCCGCGTGCGAAAAGCCATCGCGAGCAGGCTCGTAGCAGGCGTCGGGAAGGATGGTCGCGTCGTGGGATGAGTCGCATGACACGCGTGAGATAGCCCCGCGGCCACCCGCGTGACAACGGCACCGGAAGCACGCTGCCCGCTGCCCGCCGGCCTGCCCGGCGGAAGATTCGGCAAGATGCGCTGATTGCGCGCTCCACGAAAAACCAGACCAGGCGGAAAACCGAGGCATTCACGCCACCCCGCGGAGTTCGCGGCCGATAACACCCGGGGCAGCCTTCCGCAGCCGTGGCGGAATCGGTACCACCCGCCCCGCGCCCGCCCGTCGGTGGGCATGAAACGGTCGGCGTTGGAGCCTCGCCTTGGGCGTTCGAAGCAGCGTGTTGTTCTCGGTGATGCTGCCGACCTACGAGCCGGACATGCGGCTGGCGCAGGCGATCCGCTCGGTGCTTGCACAGGATCCGGGCGAATCTCACATGGAGATCGTCGTCGTCGACGACGGCTCGCGCGCGGCCGACGTGGAAGCGGTGGTCCGATCGGCCGACGCGGGGGGGAGGGTCCGGCTCGTTCGGCACGCGGACCGACTCGGGCTCGCCGGCAACTGGAACCGGGCGATCCATGCCTCATCCGGGCGGCTCGTCCATCTGCTGCACCAGGACGACTTCGTGATGCCCGGCTTCTACGCCAGGATGGCGGATGCGTTCGCGCGTGCCGACGGCATCGGAATGGCGTTCTGCCGCAGCCGGATCATCGACGGCGAGGGCCGCCGGCTGAAGACATCGTCGCGGCTGCGGTGGATGCCGGGCGTCGTCGCCCGCTGGCCCGAAATCATCGGGGAGCGGCAGCGGGTGCAGACGCCTTCGGCCGTCGTCGCCCGCACGACCTACGACGCCGTCGGGCCCTACCGTTCGGACCTCTGCCATACGCTCGACTGGGAGATGTGGGTGAGGATCGCGACCCGCTTTCCCGTCTGGCACGACCCGCGGCCGCTCGCGGCCTACCGGCGACACGCCGGGAACGAGTCAAGCCGGCTCTTCACGAAGGGCGCCGTATGGCCCGACATCGTGAGGGCGATCCGGATCAACACGCAGGAGTTCCCCGAGGCCGATCGACAACCGCTCGTGCGAAGAAGCGCCCGCTGGCACCTCGGCTCGATGATCCGCACGGCCGTCCGCCAGCTCCGCGAATCCAGGATCACCGAAGCCCACGCGACGCTCTCCGCGCTGCCGGAGATGCTCTCTCTCATGGCGGACCATCGCGAGGCGAGGGTGATCGAGCGGCAACTGCTCGAGCTGAGCCGGAGGATCGAGTCGCTCTCCGCGGCAGCCTGACGGGCGGCCGGGCAACTCACCGGCGGGCCAGGGGGCTTCATGCCGCCCTGGTGGCCGATTCTTCCGGGCAGGCCGGCTCGGCCTGGCGGCGGTAGTCGCCCCGGCTGAAGTACTTCTCGAGCCAGACATAGGCGACGATGAAGAAGTAGCGGCTCCCCATCTCGCCGATCTTCAGCTTGGCGATTCCGGTCTTCCGGTTTCGCCAGGTGATCGGCATCGTCGTCCAGGAATAACCGCGCACGATCGCCTTCAGCGGCAGTTCGACCGTGAGATTGAAGTGCGGCGAGAGGAACGGCCGGCAGCCCTCGATCACCTCGCGTCGGTAGGCCTTGAAGGCGTTCGTCGTGTCGTTGAGGCCGATGCCGAAGACGATCCGGATGAAGAGGTTCGCCATCCGGTTGAGCAGGTACTTCAGCCGCGGATAGTCGATCACGCCGCCGCCGCGGACGAACCGGCTGCCAAAAACGCAGTCGTGCCCATCCTGCAGAAGCCGCCAGTACCGCACGACATCGCGGCAGTCGTCGCTCTCGTCGGCCATCATGACCACGACCGCGTCGGCGGTCATGGCGCTCAAGCCGAACTGCACGGCCCTGCCGAAGCCGTGGGGGCCGTCGTTTCGCAGGGGCACGAGGTTCGGGATCCGCGCGGCGGCTTCCCGCAGGATGTCGGGCGTGCCGTCGCCGCTGCCGTCGTCCACGACGATGATCTCGTGGTCGATCCCGTGGAGCCGAAGCTCGAGATGAAGGTGCTCCACCGTCGAGGCGATGCAGCCCGCCTCGTCGCGGGCCGGGATCACGACGGCGAGCTTCCTCAGTTCGCGAGGCCGAGGGGAGACGAGCTTGGGTGCGTCTTCAGGCCGCGACTTTGTCGAGCCAGTCCGAGTGGGTTTCGGCATGGTTTGCGATCTCCTCGAAGATGCTTTCCGCGGTCCGCTCCGGCCGCCAGTCGTAGGCGGTGGAAGCCGCGGCATGGTCGAGCACGAGCCAGGGCACGTCGTAGGGGCGAGTCTCCGCCGAGGCGGTGACCGCGTGGGGGCCGAAGCGGGCCTCACACCATCGCGACAGCTGCGCAAGCGACGTCGCCGAAGCCTGCCCGCCGGAGACGTTCATGACGGACGGCCCACGCAACGGCGAACGGATCTGCGAGACGACGAGCCGGGCGAGATCGGAGGGATGAAGGCAGTCGCGGACCTGGAGGCCGCGGCCGCCGAAACCGATGTAGGAGAGCGGCCGTCGGGCGGCCCAGGAGTGGATCCACCATGAGAAGATCCCCTGGTCGGCCCGGCCGAACTGTCCCGCTCCGGCGAGCACGCCGCAGCGGTCGATCGCAAGCGGCGAGCCGGACCTCGCGGCATAGTCGATCGCAAGGGCTTCCGAGGCGAGCTTTGTCGCCCCGTAGAGCGACACGGGACCGGCCGTCGAAAACACCTCGTGCAGCCCTGCCGGCCCGATGCCGGCCTGCTGCTCTCGGGAGGTGTCGAGCCGGAACGCGTCGCCCGAGTCGTCGAGCGCGACCGCCGAGAGGCCGCCGATCGAGTAGACGCGGCTCGTGCTGATCATCACGAAGCCGGCACCGTACCGGGAGGCCGCCTCGAGGAGATTCACCGTCCCGAGGAGGTTGTGCTCGACCAACTGGCGCGAGGAGACGCCGCGGCCTGCGGCCGCGTTCGTTCCCGCGAGCACGCTCGGCTCGGCCGCCGCGTCGACGAGCCAGTCGAACTTGCCGAGGGAGTCAACGTCGGACTGGCAGCGAACGTCGCCGTGCACGACGGCCACGCCGAGCCCGCGCAGAGGCCCGCGGTTTCCTTCCGAGCCGGCCCGTCGGAGATTATCGAAGGCGACGACCTCGATGCCGCCAAAGTGGTCGATTAGGCCGCGGCAGATCTCGCTGCCGACGAACCCCAGCCCACCGGTGACGACGCACCGCATCAGGCCACCTTCTTGAGCCGCGGGACCACCGTCGCCGGACTGCGCCGCATCCAGGCGTCGACGATCTGGTCGAACGTCGCATCGAGTGAGATCGTCGGCTTCCAGCCGGGGTAGTCCCGCTCCATGCGGCGCAAATCGCTGTAGTAGCAGACGTGGTCGCCCTCGCGGGCCTTCTCGTCGTAGACCCACTTCATCGGGCGGCCTGTACGGGATTCGGCCATCGAGAAGGCTTCGAGGATCGAGCAGCTGTTCGCCTTGCCGCCCCCGATGTTGTAGACGGCAGCGGGCCTGGGCGCGTCGATGAACCGGGCGATGAAGGCGGCCACGTCGCGGGCATGGATGTTGTCACGGACCTGCTTGCACTTGTAGCCGTAGACGCGGTACTCGCGACCCTCGAGGTTGCACCGCACGAGGTAGCTCAGGAAGCCGTGCAGCTCCACGCCCGAGTGGGCGGGGCCGGTGAGGCACCCTCCCCGCAGGCAGCAGGTCGGCATGCCGAAGTAGCGGCCGTACTCCTGCACCATGACGTCGGCCGCCACCTTCGAAGCGCCGAAGAGCGAGTGCTTGCTCGCGTCGATCCGAAACGTCTCCGGGATGCCGTGGGCGTAGTCTGGGTCGGCGTAGTCCCAACGGGTGGCGAGCTCGGTCCGCGGAATCTCGTTGGGCGCATCGCCGTAGACCTTGTTGGTGCTCATGTGCACCAGCGGCGAGTCGGGCACGGCCCGTCTCGCCGCCTCGAGCACGTTGTGGGTGCCGACGGCATTCGTGTCGAAGTCGTCGAACGGGATGGCCGCGGCACGGTCGTGAGAGGGCTGCGCGGCGGCGTGCACGATCGCCGAGGGCTTGAGTGTGGCGAGCAGGCCGAGCACGCCTTTGCGGTCGCGGATGTCGAGTTCGTGGTGGGTGAACGACCGCAGCGACGAGACGAGCCGCTCCTGGTTCCACCGCGTGTCGCCGGCTGGGCCGAAAAAGGCCGCCCGCTGGTTGTTGTCGACGCCGTGGACCCGCCAGCCGAGCGAGTCGAAGTGGCGGGCCACCTCGCTGCCGATGAGTCCCGAGGAGCCCGTGACGAGGATGGTTCGCTGCATGAGGAGTCCTTTCACCCTGCCGATTTTGGAGGCGGGTTTGTAGCAGTCACGCATCCGGCGTCGCAAGAACAGTCAGCGACGGCGTGAAGCCGGGATTTTCCCGGATGAAACCGCCGGTCTCTCGGCCATCCTGACACGGGAGTCGGGCAGATCGCCGGCCTTCGAGTGCATGACGACGTGGGACGCCGAGTCATCCCCGTGGCTCCGACAGGCACCGAGCACCCTCTGGAACCCTTCGTCCTGCAACGCGGCGAACCGTCGGTTGTAGACGACGGTGAATGCGTCACGGTCGCCCAGGCGTGTGTGACTCTCGAAAATGTTCGCATGCCGCGAGTAGTACTCGATGTCGACGGTCGCTCCCCACCACTGCGTCACGAAAACGGGGCCTTCTTCCGGATCGTCGAGAGCCTCGTCGATCATGTTCGTCACGGCCATCGCGCTCTCCAGTTCGTCGGAGGGACGGAACCAGCCGTTTTCCATCCCGTGGGCGAGGTAGGGAAGCTTGCCATGGTTCACGGACAGGAGGATCGCGAGCACGGCCAGGGCCGCCGGCAGCCGCGTGCGCGACTCCATCGAGGCCACGGCGACCGCGACGAGCCCGCCCACGAGGATCATCGCGATCAGGTAGTACCGCGGCCAGCCGTTCGAGAGAAACAGGAACCAGCCGGCCGTCATGGCGACCGTCAGCACGATCGGGATCGCCATCCGCACGAGCGATTGCCGCCCGGACCGCAGGATCACCGCGAACGCGCAGGCGACGCCGATCAACGACTGGATGACGGAGAGGCCGAACCTCCCGGCAACGTCTCCGTCGTGCGTCACCATGCGAGAGAGGAGCCCCGGCCGCGCGATCGACGGGAGGCCCTGTCCACCGATGAAGGACAACTTTCGCGCGACGTGCTCTCCATACAGCCGGAGATTTCCGAAGCTCACCACCTTCGCCGCCTCGAACAGCAGCAATGGTCCGATGAACGCGAGCCCGGAGGCGAGCAGATGCGTCGCCGTCACGCGGATGCCCCGCCGTTCCACGATCGCCAATCGCACTGCGAGGCCGACGACGAGCGCCACGTATCCCGGCAGCGTCACGATCTTCGAAAGCACGGCGAGCGAGCAGGCGAGACTCGCCAGGCAGACGGTCCGGATCGAGAGCTCCTCCGCGGCGAGGAGGGCGAATCCGAGGAGGAGGAAGAGCGCCGCCGGCGCCTCCCCCAGGAGGTTGCTCCAGGTCTCGAAGTGGAAGGGGAAAAGGAGCGGGATGCCGAGCAGAAAAAGAAGGGACGCGTCGCGCAGCCCGCCCGGCGAGACGTCGGTCGCGGCCTTCCTCGCGGCGCGAAACACGAGCGTAGCCAGGGTGCACCAGAGGGCCACCGCAACGGCTCCCGGGACCCACGGACGGTGGCCGAACAGGGCGATCGCCCCGGCAGCCGGCAGGATCACCGCCGGCCCCGTCGTGATCCCCATGTCGAACAGGACGAATCCATCGCCGGTGGCGGTGGTGCCGTACCCCAGCCCGAACGCCAGGTTCTTCGCGACGCTCGCGAAGTAGGCATCATCGGCGCAGCACACGCCGAGCGACACTGCCTTCGCAAGGCAAAACGTAGCCAACGCGCCGAGCACGGCCGCGGGCAGCAGGTACGGCCCGACGAATACTCTCGCGAGCGACCGCGACGAGAAGCTCTTCATGAACCTTCCTTCGGTTGGGGTGTCTACCAGTCGCCCGCCGGCCGTCGCAAGCACATATTCCGCCGGCCCGAAGTCGATCACCGGCCCGGAGTTCGGGGAGCTTTTGCAACGCAGCCGGCACCTCTTGCAAATGCTCCACCGAGCCGCGAAAACCTTTTGGATGCGTCCACTTCTCGTCACCGGCGGCGCCGGCTTCATCGGCGGTGAGTTCGTCCGGCAGTGGATCGCCGAGGAAGGCTCTGCGGTCGTCAATCTCGACAAGCTCACCTACGCGGGCAATCTCGACTCGCTCGCTGGAATCGCCAACGATCCCAGGCACTTCTTCGTGAAGGGGGATATCGGCGATCCGGCCGTCGTGCGGTCGCTCCTTGAGACGCACCACCCGCGGGCGATCGTCAACTTCGCCGCCGAGAGCCACGTCGACCGCTCGATCGACGGTCCCGGAGCGTTCGTCGAGACGAACGTCGTCGGGACCTTCCGCCTGCTCGAGGTGGCGAGGCACTACTGGGCGGCGCTTCCGGAATCCGAGCGACAGGCCTTCCGATTCCTCCACGTCTCGACCGACGAGGTCTACGGCTCGCTCGGCCCCGAGGGCGCATTCACCGAGTCGACCCCGTACGCCCCCAACAGCCCCTACTCGGCGTCGAAGGCCTCGAGCGACCACTTCGTCCGCGCCTACCTTCACACGTACGGCCTGCCGACGCTCACGACCAACTGCTCCAACAACTACGGGCCGTTCCAGTTTCCCGAGAAGCTCATCCCGCTCATGATCTTGAACTGCCTCGCCGGCAAACCGCTGCCGGTCTACGGCGACGGCGGGCAGATCCGCGACTGGCTCTTCGTCGCCGACCACTGCCGGGCGATCCGCGAGGTGCTCGCCCGCGGCCGCACCGGCGAGGTCTACAACATCGGCGGCGGCTGCGAGCGGAAGAACCTCGATGTCGTGCGGACGATCTGCCGCACGGTCGACCGACTTCGGCCGGGACTCCCGCACGCTCCCTGTGAGTCGCTCGTCACGTTCGTGAAGGACCGCCCCGGCCACGACCGCCGCTACGCGATCGACTTCTCGAAGGTCCACCGCGAGCTCGGATGGAGCCCGCGGGAGACGTTCGACACCGGCATCGAGCGGACTGTCCGCTGGTACCTCGACAACGCGGCCTGGATCGAGCGGGTGCAGAGCGGCGGCTACCGGCAGGAGCGACTCGGCCTCGGGGCGTGAAGACCGTGAGGGGCTGCCCGTGTCCTGTGGGAAGCCCGAACAACGCCGCATTGGCTTGCGGTAGGGAAACCGCTGTGGTGCATTTGAACGACGCCGCATTGCCGCCGGGGGGGCGGACGCATCGTCGCTACGGTGAGGATACACCTGATGCTCCTCAACGTTCCCCGACCCCCCGACCACGCCCCCCGGAAGCGTTCAGCATCAGAGTG
>JBIIOJ010000324.1:0-3724 GCA_044337015.1 Pirellulales bacterium | reverse complement strand
AACCTCATCGCGATGCTCTCCGGCCAGCTCGACGTGCTCCGCGAGCAGCCCCAGATCTGCTATGCGGGATTCCTGCGGCAGGTGGTGAGCCCCTTCAGCATCGTCCACTGCCCGGCCTGGCGGGGCGACCTCCGGGCCCAGGTCGGCACGAAGCTTGGCTACGCCGACCCGCAGGCGGCCGCCGCGACGGCCGAGGCCACGGCGAAGAACCTGCTGGCGTTCAACGCCACGCGGACCTGCGCCGACATCGCCTGCTTCTACAACAGCATGAACCGCTACATCGACCACGTTATCTCGTCCGACGTTCCCGTCGAGGACATCGAGCCTTCGGCGGCGCGAGACACGTTTCTGTAGGGTGGTCTGAAGGCTGGCCTGTAGGCCGGGCCGGTTTTCGAGGGTAGTCTCTGCCGGCATGAAGGCCTCGACCATCCGCTTCGTCGACCGCTGGCTGGGAATACCGGCCTGTGCCCTGCTCACGCTCTGGCGGAGGCTGTTCGACTGGCGGCGGCCCGACGGGCCGATCCGCAAAGTGCTCGTGCTCAAGCTCGTGGAGCAGGGCGCGACGGTGATCGCCGAGCCGGCCCTGCGGGCCGTGGTCGACCGCGTGGGCCGGGAGAACATCTTTTTCATGGTGCTCGAGGAAAACCGCGGGATCCTCGACATGCTCGACATCGTGCCCCGGGAAAACGTGATCTCCGTGCCGCGCGGCGGCGCGTTCACGACGTTCGCGGGGCTCATCGGCGGCATCCTCCGGGCCCGCCGTGAAAAGATCGACGCGGTGCTCGACTTCGAGTTTTTCGCGCGGTCGTCGGCGGTGATGGCCTACCTCACCGGGGCGTCCCGCCGGGCCGGCTACCACAGCTACCACGGCGACGGCCCGTGGCGGGGCGACCTCATGACCCACCGGCTGCTCTACAACCCCCACCACCACGCCCTCTACGCGTTCCTCCTGCTCGTGGAGGCGCTGTGGCGAGATCCCGCGCCGCTGCCGGCCCTCGACATCGACGTCGCCTCGCTCGACACCTCGCTCATGCGGTTTCAGCCGACGTCCGAGGAGACGGCGGCGGTCCGGCAGACGCTCCGCGAGGCCACCGGCCACGACGACCCGCGGCCCCTCGTCCTGCTCAACGCGAACGCCAGCGACCTCATTCCGCTTCGGAAATGGGACGACGATCGCTACGCCGAGCTCGCCCGGAGGCTCCTCGCCGAGGATCCGGAGCTGTTCGTCGCCTTCACCGGCTCGCCGTCCGAGGCGAAGGCGATCGACGCGGTCGTGCAGACCGTGAACCATCGCCGGTGCTTCTCGCTGGCCGGCAAGACGACGATGCGGCAGCTGCTCGTGCTCTACACGCTCGCCGACGTGCTCGTCTCCAACGACAGCGGCCCCGGCCACTTCGCCGCGCTCACCGACATCGACATCCTCACGCTCGTAGGTCCGGAAACACCGAAGGTCTGGGGCGTGCTCGGGCCGCGGGCCCACAGGATCTCGATCAACCTGCCGTGCAGCCCGTGCGTGAGCATCTACAACAACCGGCTCTCGTCCTGCCGCAACAACCTCTGCATGCAGGGGATCACGGTCGAGATGGTGCACCGGAAGGTCGTGCAGCTTCTCCAGGATCGCCGCCGCGCGACCGCCTGACCCGCTCGACGATTTCCGTGGTCGATGCGTCGGGCACGAAAAGCGGCGTCACGACCCGCCCGCCGCGGGCGAGGACGATCTCGGCCCCGACGATCTGCTCCGGCTTGTAGTCGCCCCCTTTCACGAGCACGTCGGGCTCGACCTCGCGGATGATCTCGAGCGGCGTGTCTTCCACAAACTCGCAGACGAGCCCCACGCTCGCGAGCCCGGCGAGAACGGCCTGGCGATCCGCCGATCCCACGAACGGCCGCGGCGGTCCCTTGAGCCGCGTCACGGAGGCGTCGGAGTTGACGCCCACGACGAGCAGGTCGCATTCCTTCGCGGCCGCCTCGAGCAGGCGTACATGGCCGTGGTGGAGGATGTCGAAGCAGCCGTTGGTGAACCCGATCCGCCGGCCTTCCGCCCGGGCCCGCCGCACGGCCTCGCGGAGTTCCGACCGCGAAACCACTTTCCCGTCGGCCGTCGGCGGCTGCCCGTCGAGTGCCGCGAGCATCTCGCCCCAGGTGACTCGCGAGGTGCCCACGCGGGCGACCTGGAGTCCCGCGGCGGCGTTGGCCAGCAGGCAGGCCCGACGCATCGAGATGCCGCGGCCGAGGGCGACCGACAGCGCCGCCACGACCGAGTCGCCAGCGCCCGTGACGTCGTACACCTGCCGGGCCTGCGTCGGGATCACGTCGGATTCCTCCGCCGAGACGAACGCCATCCCCTGTTCGCCGAGCGTGACGACCACGGCGCCGATGTCGTACCGCTCGCGGATGACGCCCGCGGCGCGGAGGCCGTCGGCGGGTGTGCGGATCGGGAATCCCGCTGCAGCCGTGGCCTCGTTGCGGTTTGGCGTGATCACCGATGCCCCGCGAAACCTCGCGTACTGGTCGGTCTTCGAGTCCACCACGACCGGGATGCCGCGGGCCGCTGCGGCGTCGATCGCGGCCCGCACCACGCTCTCGTCGCAGACGCCCTTCAGGTAGTCGGAGATCACCACGAGATCTGCCATCGCCACGGCCGATGCGACCTGCGTCGCCACCGCCGACCGGACCGCGGCGTCGTCGAGGAGGGCCTCTTCGTCGAACCGTGCGATCTGGTTGTGCCCGGCGAGCAGGCGGGTTTTCACGGTGGTCGGCACGGATCCGGTCGCCACGAGCCTGTCGCAGTCCACGCCGTCGGCCTCGAGCACCGCCCGCAACTGGCGGCTCCCCTCGTCGTTGCCGACGACGCCCACGAGCAGGGCCGCCCCGCCCATGGCGGCCACGTTCACCGCGACGTTGCCGGCCCCGCCGGGCCTGTTGAAAGACCGACGCACGTGCAGCACCGGCACGGGAGCCTCCGGGGATATCCGGTCGACGGCGCCGGCGAGATACCGGTCGAGCATCACGTCGCCGACGATGAGAATCCGCGGAGCGGCCGCGGCGGCCGTGTCAGGGTGCGCAGGGGGCTCAGCAGGCTCAGCGGGCTCAACTGGCAGGCGTGCGTCGTGCATCGAAGTGGAAATCCCTCTCCCCCGAGTATGACTCACCCACGGCGGCCCGCCAACGCGCCTCTCGCTTACCTCCCCCTGTAGCCACAGACTGGCAGTCTGTGCTTGGTCACACTCACTTCTCGAGCACGATGCAGCTCAAATCGCCGGTGGCGTTGCGGATCGGCGGCTTTGAGTAGCCCAGATCGAGCAGGGCCTCCTCGATGCCCCTGCCGCGGTCGGGGAAACCGTTGCGGTTGATGTAGATCGCGGAGAAACCGAGCCGCTTGAGTTCGTCGACGGCGACCCTCGCATTGGCCTTGTCCACCCGGATCATGCCCGCCTGCTGGTCGAGCGATGCCCCCTCGAAGAGCTTCGCCTGCACGGCCGGCTGCCACTTCTCACGATCGCGGCCCTTGTGGGTGCCGAACGAGAATCGCAGGTCGTTCGAGAAGATGTAGGGCCGGAAATGGTCATAGGGCGGCACGCCCGCGATCGGCGACTCGGGAAATTCCATCACGGGCAACTGGAAGACCATCGCTCCGTCGGGCAGCGCGGCCTCCATCTTCTCAACGAACTCACGGTCCGCGGCGACCTGCCGATCAATCGTGGCTCGGAGTTCGCCGGTCGGA
>JBIIOJ010000069.1:0-12686 GCA_044337015.1 Pirellulales bacterium | reverse complement strand
TCATCTACGGCAAGTATTCCGGCAGCGACATCGAGATCGACGGCCACGAGTTGAAGATCCTCCGCGAGAGCGACATCCTCGCGAAGGTGATGGCCTGATGCTGTGTCTCCGGCCGGACGACCGGCAGAGTTGCCCGGCCGGACGACCGGCAAAACCAAATAACCCGAAAGTTTTTTTCCAGGAGATTCTGACGTGCCCAAGCAACTGATGTTCGACGATTCCGCCCGGGCGAAGCTGCTCAAGGGCGTCGAGAAGCTCGCCGGAGCCGTCGCGGTGACGATGGGGCCGACGGGTCGCAACGTGATCATCGACAAGTCGTTCGGCGGGCCGACCGTCACGAAGGATGGCGTGACCGTCTCGAAGGAGGTCGATCTGGAGGACCGTTTCGAGAACATGGGGGCCAAGCTCGTCAACGAGGTCGCGTCGAAGACGTCGGACCTCGCGGGTGACGGCACGACCACGGCGACGGTGCTCGCCCGCGAGATTTTCCGCGAGGGGAGCCGCAACGTGGCCGCCGGCAGCAATCCCACGGCCGTCCGCCGCGGGATCGAGAAGGCGGTGGCCGCGGCCGTCGGCCGGCTCCACGAGATTTCGAAGAAGGTCGACCGCCCAGAGGAAGTCGCTCAGGTCGGCGCCATCAGCGCCAACAACGACCGCGAGATCGGTGACCTGCTCGCCGAGGCGCTCCAAAAGGTCGGCAAGGACGGCGTGATCACCGTCGAGGAAGGCAAGACCACCGAGACGACCGTGCGGTTCGTCGACGGCATGCAGTTCGACAAGGGATTCGTCTCCCCGTACTTCATCAACAAGCCGTCGGAGATGGAGTGCCAACTCGACGACGCGTTGATCCTGATCCACGAGAAGAAGATCTCGAACCTTCGGGACCTCCTGCCACTCCTCGAGAAGGTCGCCCAGTCGGGCAAGCCGCTCCTGATCATCGCCGAGGACGTCGACGGCGACGCGCTCACCGCCCTGGTCGTCAACAAGCTCCGCGGCGTGCTGAACGTCTGCGCGTCGAAGGCTCCCGGCTTCGGCGACCGCCGCAAGGCGATGCTCGGCGACATCGCGACGCTCACCGGCGGCACGCTCATCAGCGAGGACCTCGGGCTGAAGCTCGAGAACCTCGACCTCTCCCACCTCGGTCGTGCCAAGAGCATCACCGTCGACAAGAACGAGACGACGATCGTGCAGGGAGCGGGCAAGCAGTCCGACGTGCAGACCCGCGTCCAGCAGATCCGCACCCAGATCGACAACACCGAGAGCGAATACGACCGCGAGAAACTCCAGGAGCGACTCGCGAAGCTCACCGGAGGCGTCGCGATCATTTCCGTCGGGGCCGGCACCGAGACCGAGATGAAGCAGAAGAAGGCCCGCGTCGAGGACGCCCTCCACGCGACGAGGGCCGCCGTTGAAGAGGGGATCGTCCCGGGTGGCGGCGTCGCCCTGCTCCGCTGCCGCGAGGCGGTCGAGAAGGCCCGCTCGCAGGCCAAGGGAGACGAGCGAATCGGGGTCGACATCATCCTGCACGCACTCGAGGCCCCGATCCGCCAGATCGCGGCCAACGGCGGCATCGACGGCTCCGTGGTCGCGGATGAAGTGTCGCAACGCGACGTGAACATCGGCTACGACGCCAACAAGGGCGAGTACGTCGACATGCTGAAGGCGGGAATCATCGATCCGGTGAAGGTGGTCCGCGTTGCCCTGACCAATGCAGCGAGCATCTCCGGCCTGCTGCTCACCACGGAAGCCCTCGTCACGAACCTCGAGAAGGAGGATGCGAAGAAGCATCGGCCCGAGGGGAGTGTTCGGTAGGGCGCCCGGATCCGTCCGCGGCAGCGTGAACGTGGGGGGTCGCTGACCGATGCCGCAGGAACGGGATTACTACGAGGTTCTCGGCGTCGAGCGGCGTGCCAGCTCGACGCAGATCGCCGACGCGTATCGCAAGCTCGCGCTGAAGTTCCACCCGGACCGCAACCCCGGGAACGACGAGGCCGCGTCTCGTTTCAAGGAAGCCGCCCGCGCGTTCGAAGTGCTCTCCGACGAGGGGCTTCGCAGCCGCTACGACCGCTACGGCCACGCAGGCCTCGCCGGTGGGACGCATGATTTCAACGACATCTCGGACATCTTCGAGGCGTTCGGCGACTTTTTCGGTGGCGGCATCTTCGGAGACGCTTTCGGCGGAGGACGCCGACGTGGGGGCGGTTCCCGGGGCCGAAAGGGCCGCGACGTCTTCTGCCAGGTCCGCCTGTCGCTCCTCGAGGCCTCCAAGGGGGTGACGCGAACGGTCGAGTTCCTGCGTCATGAGCCGTGCGTCGAGTGCGACGGCTCGGGCGCGAAAAAGGGAACTTCTCCCGTACCATGCGACTACTGCGGCGGCCAGGGCCAGGTGATCCAGTCGGCGGGGGTGTTCCGCCTCCAGACGACCTGCCCGGCTTGTCGGGGCGCCGGCCGCGTCATCCGCGAGAAGTGCCCGTCCTGCCGGGGCGAGGGCGTCACGCAGGAACGAGTGGAACGGCGTGTGACGATCCCCGCTGGCGTCGACAGTGACGTCCGCGTGCGGCTCGCCGGCGAAGGGGAGCCCGGGGTTGGCGGCGGCTCACCGGGCGACTGCTACTGCGTTATCGAGATCGAGCAGCACCCGTTCCTCACACGCCAGGGACGGGACCTCCATTGCGACGTGCCGATCACGTTCACTCAGGCGGCTCTCGGCGCCACCATCGAGGTGCCGTCGCTCGAGGGCCCGCGGCCGATCGAGATCCCCCGCGGAACGCAGTCTGGCGACACGCTCAAGGTTCGCGGCCTCGGCATGCCCGACGTCCGCGGCCGGGGAACCGGCGACCTGCTCGTCGCGGTCCATATCGAGGTGCCGAAGGCGCTCTCGCCGAAGGCCGAGAAGCTGATGCGGGAACTGGCCGCGGAGGAACACGCGAGCGTAAGCCCGAAGCGCACGAGCTTTTTTGAGCGGCTCGCGGAATACTTTCAGCCCGCGGCCGGTGAGCCGGCCACCCCACTCGAGACGAAAAACGCGGAGAAACCACGATGATTCCCCAAGAAGATGCTTCCGAACGAGGCGGCGAGCAGGCCGCCGTCGAGCCGATTCCGCAGCAGGCCTTCCAAGACGCGGCCGCAGCGGAACTCGCGGAGACGAAGGAGAAGCTGCTTCGGTCTCAAGCGGAGCTCGAGAACTTCCGCAAGCGGTCCCGACGCGAGGCGGACGAAGCGGAGCGGTACCGCGAGTTCGGCCTGCTGCGGGACCTGCTGCCGGTGCTCGACAACGTTCTCAGGGCGATCGCCGCCTCCGAGAAGACGGCCGAGGCGGGCAGCCTACTCGCGGGCTTTCGCATGACCGCCCAGCAGCTCGAGAAGCTGCTGGGCGACCACGGCTGCACGCCGATCGAGACCGACGGGCAGCCGTTCGATCCCGAGGTTCACGAGGCGATTCTCCATCAGCCCGTGGAGGGAGTGCCCGACGGGCAGGTGGTCGGGGCGGTGAGCCGCGGCTACCGCCTCCACGACCGGGTGGTCCGGCCCGCCCAGGTGATCGTGGCCAGAAAGCCCGACTGACGACGAGCCAGAAGGAGTACCTGATGCCAACCTATGACTACGTCTGCGACGGCTGCGGACACGCGTTCGAACTGTTCCAGTCGATGACGGAATCTGCGAAGAAGACCTGCCCGAAGTGCGGCAAGAAGAAGCTCCGGCGGCTCATCGGCGCCGGCGGCGCGATCATGTTCAAGGGTTCCGGCTTCTACAAGACCGACTACCGTAGCGACTCCTACAAGAAGAGCGCCGCCGCCGACTCCTCCTCCGGGACCGGGAAGGGTTCCTCCGGGGGTGAATCCGGCGCCGGCAAGAAGAAATCCAGCGGCGAATCCAGCTCATCCTGAGCCCCGATACCAAGGCTCGAAATGCCCCGTTGTCCCGTCTGCGACAAGCCCGTTGCTCTCGACACGACCCCGACGGCGCCCTTTTGCAGCGACCGCTGCCGGCTCGTTGATCTCGGCCGCTGGCTCGACGAAACGCAGGCTATTCCGGTGAAAACGCGGCTGCCGGGCGGCGGAGCCGATGAAGAGGACATCGACGGCGACGCGCAGGCCGCTCATATCGCCCCGGACGAGCCACCCGACGAGTGACCTGCAGGGCCGCCTCCCGCTGAAGCCGGTCGCGGCCCGATTTTTCCGACGTATACTCGCGGAAAGATGTCGCCGGGTCGGTTCCGGAAGGCAGTCCTCTTCCCCACGACGGAGTGAGTCCATGGGCGAGTCAGCGGGTGGATCCGGCGCCGCCAATCCGATCGGCACGGCCGTGCACGAGGTCTACTGGAGCGACGCCCTGCCCTGGTGGATCCTTTTCCGTGCGGCCGCGTGGGCCTTCACGCCCACGGTCGTCCTGCTCGCCACCGGGGGCCTCCTAGCCACCTGGGCCGGGTGGTCGCTCGCGGACCGGCTCACCCTGCCGGGGGCCTCCGGTCGTTCCGTGGCCTCCGGTCATTCAGTGCAGATCGATCCGGCTGCGCTCGGCGACGGCCTCGCGATGCCGCTTCCGACGGCGCCGGCGCTGCCCGCCCCATCCGCGGCTGCGATGCCGTATGCCCGCGGCATGCTTGGCTGGGTCCCCGCCCCCTTGCGACAGGCGATGCAGCTCGCCGCGACCCCCTTCTCTCCATCGGCCTCGATGTCGGACGCCGGCGGGGCCCTGGCGCGGCTCGGCTGGTTCGTCGTCGTCTGGTCGATCTTCGCGACGGCCATCACGCGTCACGTGGCGCTCAAGCTCGTCGGAGAGGAGTCGCTCGGACTCTTTGGGAGCCTTGGTTACGGCGTGAAGAAATGGCCTGCGGCGTTCAACGCCGCGATCTTCGTCCTGCTCGGGATCTTCACGCTGTCGCTCCCTGCGGCACTGCTCGGCCTCGCGATGCGTACCGAATGGGGCCTCACGGCGGTCGCCGTCATCTGGCCGCTCGTGCTCGCCGGCGCGATCGTGCTGTCGATCCTCGCCCTCGGCCTTGCGGCGGGCTGGCCGCTCATGGCGGCCAACGTAGGGGTGGAGCGGGGCGACGCCTTCCAGGCGATCTCCACGGCCTTCTCCTACGTGTTTCAGCGGCCGCTTCACTACGCCTTCTATCTCGCGGTCGCGGGAATCGTGCTCGTGCCCTCGCTCTTCGTCGCGGGCCTGTTCGCCGACGCCACGGCCACGCTCGCGGTCTGGGCAGCCAGCTGGGGGATGGGCCACGCTCGGACGGCAGAACTGCTCGGGGGCCTGGAAAATCTCGCCGCCCTTCCACCCGCGGACGCGGCTGCCGCGAACGCCTCGTGGGGGCTTCGCGGTCTCGACTTCTGGCACCGCTGCCTCGCGTCGCTGCTCGGCGCCTTCGGCTGGGGCTATTTCTGGGCCGTGATCACCGCAACCTACCTGCTCTTGCGTCGGGACGTCGACGGCACGGAGATGGACGAGGTCGTCCTGGCCGAGCTGCCCGGCGAGGATGCCTAACGTCGCAGCAGTGCGGCGATCGATTCGGGGAGCGCAAGAACGAGTTGACCGAGTCGATTCGCGACGGCGTCGCGATCGGCAAACGTCCGCCCTTCCTCGACGAGCCAGCGAAACCAGTTATCGATCGCTACGATCACCCCCGCATGGTGAAGGAACGTCACGAGCCGGCGTTCTTCGTCGTCGAGCGAACGGACGCTTTCGTAGGCATCGAGGCACTCCCCCCAGGCGGCTGCGACTCCTGCCGAGAGGCTCCAGCTTCCGACAAGCCTCGCAATGTCGGTCGCGACCGTGTCGATCCCCGCGGCGTGGAAGTCGATGATGCCGCTCACGCGACCGCCCTCGAAGAGCACGTGGTCGCTCCAGATGTCGCGCAGTACGGCTTGGCACGGGACGTCGATGAGAGGTGCACGCGTGATCCGCTCAAGGCTGACCGGGCCACCCTCCGCGAAGACCATGATCGCCTGCTCGAAGCTCGTCGCGATCGCCTCGCCGCACCGTGATCTCGCCGCACGGCTCATCCCTCCCCGCCACCGCCCTTCCCAGGGTCGTTCACGAAGCATCGCGGCCCGATCGACGCGTTCGGAGAGTCCTCGAGATCGTGTCCGCCGCGGCAGGCCGTCGGGCAGCGTCGCGGCAGCGACGTGGATCGCGGCGAGCCTTCGTAACGCGGCTCCGCGGGCTACCGCATCGGGCACCGCGACCGCCCGGCCTGCGAGAAACTCCGTCGCCTCCCAGAGCACGCCGTCGGCGTCCTCCGCGAGCGTCTCAGTCACGAGACGGGATTCGGACGCTCGCCGGCCCGCCACGGCCCGCCGCAGCATCGGAATCCCCTCGATCCCGCCACGATGCATGTGGGTCATGAGGCCGTGGACCCAGATGGCCCGGTCGATCGATGTGCCGGGTCCGAACGACTTCACGACCCAGCGGGCGGAAGCCGCCGCCGTCGGCACGTCTTCCTCGACGAGAAAGATCCGGCTGCCGCTGAAGCCGCTCGTTGACAGAGGAGTGAGCGTTCTTCGGGCATCGCCGAAGAAGGCACGGCACGCGGCGGGCTCGGGAACGGTGGGCATCATGGGGAAACGAAACGTTGGTCGTAGACGAACGCGATGCTACCCTTACGGCATGGCTCGAGGCAGACCCAACACCCCGAACAAGGGATCCTGGAGATGATGTCGGAACGGACCCTGACGACGCCCGGATCGACGGGACTTCTGCGATCGCTCTTCGCTTTGATCGCTGTGCTTCTCACGGTCGTGAGCCACGCGGCTGCCGACGAGCCGGCCAAGCCGAATCCGCCGGTCGCGGCGAGCCCCGCGACGTCGGGCACGTCGACGCCCTCTCCCACCGGGGAATCGTCGGCGACTCCGGCGGCCGATAAGGGGGGCAAGCCCACGTTCGCCGTGGCTCTCAAGGACGCCACGAAGGTCGGCGGGCTCATTCCGCTCTGGCGGAAGGACGAAAAGGTCTATGCCGAGCTCACTGAAAGCCTGCTCGGCAAGGAATTCTTCGTGCTCATATCGATCGCACGCGGGATCGGCGACGGCCCGGTGCTCGGTGGCATGAGCTGGGGCGACGGAGACGACTGGATATGGGTCTTCCGCAAGGTGGACGACACCATCCAGGTCTCCCGCAAGAACGTCCGCTTCTTCGCGGCCAAGGGGAGCCCCGAGGAAAAGGCGGTCGACCTCGCCTACACCGACAGCGTGCTCTTCAGCCTGCCGATCGTGACGACCGGTCCGTCCGGAGGCCACATCGTCGATCTCGGGAGCGTGTTCCTCACCGACCTTCCGCAGATCTCCTCGACGCTGCCCGGCTTCTCGTTTGCCCGCGACCGCTCCAGCTGGGGCAGCGTGAAGGGCTTTCCCGACAACGTCGAACTCCAGGTGGCGGCCACCTACGGCTCGGGTGGACGCATGGTCCTCGACACGGTGCCCGACGCCCGAGGCGTGACGATCACGGTCCATTACTCGCTCAGCCTCCTCCCGCAAAACGCCTACAAGCCACGGCTGGCCGACGATCGCGTCGGCTACTTCGTGACGGCGCTCAAGGACTTCTCGCAGAAGGTCGATGAGGATCGGTTCGTTCGATACATCAACCGCTGGAACCTCGAGAAGGCGGACCCCTCCGCGGCCATCTCCCCACCGAAGAAGCCGATCGTCTTCTGGATCGAGAAGACCGTTCCCTTCCGCTACCGCCCGGCAATCCGCAACGGGATCGAGGCCTGGAACGAGGCCTTCGAAAAGGCCGGATTCGCGGGGGCGATCGAGGTTCGCCAGCAGCCCGACGTCACCGACTGGGATCCGGAGGACGTCAACTACAACACGTTCCGCTGGATCACGGCCGGGGCCGGCTTCGCAATGGGGCCATCCCGCGTGAACCCGCGAACTGGGCAGATCCTCGACGCCGACATCATCTTCGACGCCGACTTCCTCCAGTTCTGGCGGACGGAGTACGAGACCTTCACGCCGCAGGCGGTCGCGATGCTCACCGGCGGCGGCCCCGAGTCGAAGCAGCACCCGGACGCGATGTGCGGCCACGTCTGCGGCTGCCGCCTTTTCGACGGGCACGCCCGCGAGACGGCGCTGGCGATGACGGCGCTTGCGGCCAACGCCGAGAAGGTACTCTCGGAGGAGGAGAAGGAGAAACTCGTCGTGCAGGGGCTCTCGCTCGTGACGATGCACGAGGTCGGCCACACGCTCGGGCTTCGCCACAACTTCAAGGGCTCGGCCCTCCGCTCGCTCGCCGACTTCAACGACGTGACGAAGACGAACGCCGGCGGCGGGTCGACGAGCGTCATGGACTACATCCCGGTGAACATCGTGCCGAAGGGCCGCGTGCAGGGAGACTTCTATTCGGCCAAGCTCGGCCCCTACGACCTCTGGGCGATCGAGTATGGCTACAAGCCGCTCGCCGGCGGCAGCCCCGAGGCAGAGCTCCCGGAACTCGAGAAGATCGCGTCCCGAAGCGGCGAGCCCCCCCTCGCCTACGCCACCGACGAAGACACCTCCTGGGGTGATCCCGACCCGCTCTCGAATCGGTTTGACCTCGGCAGCGATCCGCTCGAGTTCGCGAAGACCCGCGCCGAGCTCGTGGCGCAGGTGATGCCGAAGATCGTCGAGCGGTTCACGGCCGACGACGAGGGGTACCAGCGGGTGCGGCAGGCCTTCGGCGTGCTCCTCGCGGCGCACGGTCAGGCGATGTACACCGCCTCGCGGCTCGTGGGCGGCCTGTATTCTTCGCGGGCGCACAAGGACGATCCCGGGGCGCCTGCCCCCTTCCGCGTCGTCGATCCGGCGAAGCAGCGGGAGGCGGTCTCGCTCCTGGAGTCGCAGATGTTCTCGGCGACGCCGTTCAGCTTCCCACCGGAGCTCTACAACCAGCTCGTCGCCACGCAGTGGCACCACTGGGGAAGCCGGCCGGTCGATCGGGAGGACTACCCCGTCCACGACGTCGTGCTGATGTGGCAGGATCGGGTTCTTTCCCGGCTGCTCGATCCCCTCACGCTCAACCGGATTCGTGACAGCGAGCTGAAGGTTCCCGCCGACCAGGATGCCTTCACGACGGTCGAACTGCTCGATCGGCTCTCGAAGTCGGTGCTCGCGGAGTTAGACACGATCGGGCCGGCGAACTACACGAACCGGAAGCCGGCGATCCCGAGCTTCCGCCGGGGCCTGCAGCGGTCCTACGTCGACAGGCTCTCGCGGCTCGCCCTCGGTAGCGGCAGATGGGGAGGCGGCGGAATGATCACCGTTCTCGGCGGCGGGCCGATCGCCGAGGCGAATCCCGACGCGCAGGCGCTGGCCGCCCAGCAGCTGCGGGCCGTCGGCGGCCGGGTGAAGTCACTGCTTGCGAAGGCGGACGTCAAGCTCGACGACGCAACGCTGGCGCACCTCGTCGACCTCGACGGAAGGATCCAGAAGGTGCTCGACGCACGGCTGGAAATGCCCCGCCCCTGATCGAAAGGACGGTCATGCGACTCGTGATCGCCACGCTCCCGCCGGGGCAGGTTGAGGCCGTCCGACAGGCGCTCGCCGAGGTGCACGTCACCCGGCTCTCGATCGCCGACGCCCACGGATATCCGACCGCCGGATCGCCCGGGCCGGTCGCCCAGCTTGCGGTGATGGAGATAGCGGTCAACGACGACTTCCTCGAGCGGACGGTCGCCACGATCTCGGGCGTGATGAACCTTTTGGGACGTGCCGAGGATGCATCGGCGGGAATGGCGGCCGGCCTCTATGTGCTGCCGATATCGGAGACGGTGCAGATCTATCGCGCCGTCCGTGGCCAGGAGGCGATCTGAAGAAGATCCGCTCGACGATGCCCCCACCCGACGCGACTACGCCCTCCCAGGCGACCCCGACGATCACGGTCCTGCTCGTCTCCCCCGACCTCATGGTCACGAGCCGGCTCGCGGGCCTCGCCCGCGACGTGCCAGCCCGGATCGAGACGCTGCGGTCGCTCGACAAGCCCGAAGGCCCGCCCGACGTCGGGCCGCGACACTGCCGGCTGGCGATCATCGACCTGGGGGCGATCGACGGCGATCCGGCGGTGATCATCGCGCGGGTCCGGCAGATCGTCGACGGGGGTTCCGGCACGGTCGTGGCCGCCTTCGGCCCGCACGTGGCCCGCCAGCGGCTCGACGATGCCCGCTCCGCCGGGGCCGACCATGTCGTGAGCCGTGGCGAGCTGCTCGGCGGCTTCGCGTCGCTCGTCCGCCGCTGGTGCCACGTCGGCGGGTAACCGCTGGCCGCCGCGCTGCGGAATCCGCAGCCCAAAATCCACCTCGTCGCATTGGCGGGCTTCTGGTAACAATTCGGATGGCTCACAAGGAATCGGTCCATGCGTTTCTGGCGACTTCGAAACCGCTTCTGCACGCTCGCCGTCTCCGTACTCGCGGCGGCGTGTGCGTGGTGTGCCCCGTCTCCCGCAGCAGATCCCGCCGGGGGACTCTTCGGCGACCCGACCGCGCTTCCCGCGGCGGAAAGCTTCGGTGAGACCGCCACGGCCGGCATTGCCCGACAGAAGCCGGACCGCGGCCACCTCGTGCTCGAGGCGGAAGACCGGGGACCGAAAGGCCGCGGCCGGGAGATCGTGGTTCGCCTTTCGCCGGAATCGGAGTGGCATCTCTACCCCGTGGCTGCCGCCGACAAAGGAGGCGTTGGGCAGGGCAAGCCGACGCTCGTGTCGATCGCACGGAGCGAGGGCCTGAAGGTCGTCGCGATTCGAGGCCGTGCCTCAGCGGCCAATGGCGGTGATGGCCCCGCCGCAAACAGTATCTCCGCAGACAGTGTCCCCGCAGACCGGGGTATCGAGGGGAAAGAGGGAGTGCGGATCCTGCCGGCGAATCTTGAACTCTCGATGCTCGTGGAGCCGTCCGCCGATGCCCCCGTGCCGGCGGTGCTCGAGATGCTCATAGGCTTCCAGACCTGCAACGACACCACCTGCGATCCTCCCTGGGCGGCCCGCCTGACGGCCGAGTTCTCCTCCTGGGAAGTGGGCGTGACGCCGAAGCTCTCGCTCACGAAGGCAAGGTATGCCGAGGTTTCCCGGTCGCCGGAGACGATCGAATCCGAGGCGTCGCAGACGGACGTGGAAACCTCTGGCCAATCCGGGGCCGTTGAATCGGGAGCCGCGACGAAAGGAACACTCGGGCAGCCGGCGGGCCTCTCGCTGCCGGTCGTGCTCGCGATGGGTCTTGCCGGTGGGCTCATCCTCAACCTCATGCCATGCGTCCTCCCCGTGCTGGGATTGAAGCTCATGGCGTTCGCGCAGCAGTCGGGCCGCGCTCGTGGCGAAATCTTCGCCATGAACCTCTGGTACGTGGCCGGGCTCTACGCCGTGTTCTTCGTGCTCGCCACGGCGAGCGTCGCCGCCAACCTCGGCCTCGGAACGTCGAACCTTGCCTGGGGTGAGCAGTTTACCTCGACCCGCTTCAACGTCACGATGTGCGCGATCGTGTTCGCCTTCGCACTGTCGTTCCTTGGCGTGTGGGAGCTGCCGATCCCGGGCTTCATCGGCGAGAAGGCCGGGCATGTCCAGACAAAGGAGGGCCCGCTCGGCGCGTTTTTGAAGGGGGTTCTCTCGACCGTGCTCGCCACGCCCTGCAGCGGCCCCTTTCTCGGACCTGTGTTCGGGTTTACGCTCTCGCAGCCGACCATCGTGACCTACGCCGTTTTCGGCGCGATCGCGACCGGGATGGCACTCCCCTACCTCGTCGTCGGCATGCTGCCGGGGCTCGCGAAGTCCCTTCCGAAACCCGGCGCTTGGATGGAGACGCTCAAGGAAATCCTCGGCTTCGTGATGCTTGGCACGGTCGTGTTCCTTTTCACCTTTCTGGACCGGGACTGGTTCATCCCCACCCTCGGCCTTCTTTTCGGCCTTTGGGCGGCCTGCTGGTGGGTCGGCAAGGCGCAGGAGACGGGCATGCCGCCGCCCCTCCGCCGATGGCTGCAGGCCGGCGCGGTCGCTGCGGCGATCGGCGGGATCGCCTTCACGTTCCTCGGCCCCGTGCAGTCGATCATCCCGTGGGAGCCTTTTTCCCGGGCGAGGCTCGCGGAGCTCAGGGAACGCGGCTCGACGGTGATGGTCGACTTCTCGGCCGACTGGTGCCTCACCTGCAAGCTCAATCTCGCCACCGCCATCGAGACCGACAAGGTCAAGGCGAAGATCGATTTCAACCGTGTTGTGCCGCTGCTCGCCGACTGGACTGAGGAGTCGGACGAGATCAAGTCGATGCTCGAAACCCTCCAGGCTAAATCGATCCCAGTGCTCGCCATCTTCCCTGCGGCTCCGCCCGGTGAGCGGGCGAAGGAGCCGATCATCCTCCGCGACTTGATCTCCGAGTCGCAGCTGCTCGACGCGCTTGAACGCGCGGGTCCGTCGCTCACTGATCCCCCTGAAATCCGCGGCCGTACTGCCGGCCGGTGAGTGGCCCGGGGCCGAACGCCGGACATGAGCTGTCTGGCTTGACGTGGGCGCAGTATCCCTAAAAACGCGTGGTAAGCGGCGTTTGCAGGAGGGTCTTGATACCCCTCCAGCTGGTCACTTATACGAGGGGGCCTCTCCCTCCTGTCCACGGTCATGGCGAACGCAGCCAACCAAGGAATGGAGGGCAGCGACACCTTTGGAGTGACACCATGAATCGTGACGAAGTCTTGCGCGAGGGGCTCTTTGGATTTCCGCTGCGACGGCAGCGTGGT
>JBIIOJ010000323.1:0-3738 GCA_044337015.1 Pirellulales bacterium | reverse complement strand
GGCGTCGTGGGTTCCCGAGAGGAGCGACTGCATCTCCAGCGAGTCGACCATCTTCTCGAGGCGGTCGGTCTCCGTGGCGAGCTCCGCCTCCATCGACGCATCCTCGGCGGCAAGCTCAGCCATCGCCTCGACGTCGGCCGCCGCGGCGAGCGCCTCCTCGAGCGGCTTCAGGATCGAGTTGAGACCCTTGAGTTCGGCGACGGTCGCCTGCGCCTTCTCCGAGTTGTCCCAGAAGCCGGCCTCCGCCATGGACGCCTCGATCCGTGAGGCGGATTTCTTGCGTCCCTCCCAGTCAAAGGGAGTCTCGCAGTTGGAGGAGTCGGCCGCGGATCGCTTCGGAACGGTTGACGAGGGCTGTATCCATGCGTCGGATTCTACGCGGCGGCCAAGCTTCCGGAACACCCGGCTTTCGCGCGGGCGTTCCGGCCGCCATTCGCGGATCACTTTCGGGCGAGGCGGTTGCCCGGGAGCCGGCGAACGAGCCGTCGCACCTCGAGCACGCTCACGGCGGCGAGCACCTGCGCGGCCGCCAGGCCCGTCGCTTCGACCACCTCGTCGATCGAGATCTCGCCTCCGCCGATCGCGTCGAACACCTCCCGCTCCGCGGCGTCGAGCGAGCGTTCGGCAGGCTTTTCCGTGCAATCGCCGCCCGGCGAAACCGCCGTTTCAAAGAGCGGCCCGAACTCCTCGAGGATGTCGTCGATGCCGCCCACGAGCTTGGCGCCGTCGCGGATCAGCGCGTGGCAGCCCTTCGACATGCGGCAGTCGATCGGGCCCGGGACGGCGAAGACCTCGCGGCCCTGCTCGCCGGCCAGCCGCGCCGTGATGAGCGCGCCCGACCGCTCCGACGCCTGCACGACGACCGTGCCGAGACACATCCCCGAGACGATCCGGTTGCGCTGGGGAAACGCGCCGACCGAGGGCGCCGCCAACGGAGGGCATTCGCTCAGGAGGGCGCCGTGGGCGATCACCTCCTCGGCGAGCGAACCATGCTCCGGCGGATAGATAGAGAGCACGCCGCTGCCGAGCACGGCGATCGTTCGGCCGCCCGCCGCGATCGCGCCCCTGTGGGCCGCGGCGTCGATGCCGCGGGCGAGGCCGCTTGCGACCGTATAGCCGGCGCGGGCGAGGCTGCCGGCGAGCTGTTCGGCGACCTTGAGGCCGTAGGTGGTCGCGTGGCGGGCGCCGACGATCGCCACGGCCAGGTTGTCGCACTCCTTCAGTTCGCCGCGGGCGAAGAGCAGCGGCGGCGGGTCGTCGATCCGCGATAGGAGCGGCGGATAGCCCTCCATGCCCTCGAGCAGGATCCGGACCGACCGCCGACGGCAGAGCTTGACGACGCGATCGGCCTCGTCGGCAAGCCGCGGGTCGCTAATCGCCTCGATAAGCTTCGGCCCGAGCAGCTTGGGGCCCGACCGCCCGACCTCGCGAATCGCCTCGGGGCTCAGCGAGAAAATCGCCTCCGGCGAACCAAGCCGTTCGAGGAGCAGCTTCCGCATGCGGGCCCCGACGCCCGGCACGCACGCCAGGCGAACGTGAGCCAGCAGCGAAGCCTCACTGATTTCCAGGGAGTTGTCAGGGGTCGAAGGGCGAGGCATGGCGGCAGTTCCCGCGGATAGGCATATACTATACGGAAGTTCAATATGCCGCGTTGCCGCCGTGCCGTCAACCCTTTATGCCGCCCTACAGCGGCTTCACCCAGACGTTGCGGAAGCGGGTGGGGCTGCCGTGGTCCTGGAGGAAGAGCGGGCCTTTGCCTGTCGTTCGAAGCGTTCGCTCGACGCCACGGAGGTGGTCGGTGACGCCGAGGCGGTAGGGGATGAAGGGTGATCGCGGCTCGCTGAACGTGACGCCATCCTGCACGAGTTTGCCGTTGAGCCAGGCGGTGATGCTGCCCTGCGTGACGATCCTTCCGGCCGCATCACGCCGTGGGGCAATGAACCGGATGTCGTACACCTGCCACTCGCCGGCCGGACGGGCGGCGTTCACGAGCGGCTTGGCGAACCGGTAGAGGGCCCCCTCGTCCTGGTCGGTGGGCGGATCGACGCCGTACGAGTTGAAGATCTGCATCTCGTAGTGTCCGTGGATGTAGAGGCCGCTGTTGCCGCTGGCCTCGGGGCTCACCATGAACTCGGCGTGGATGTCGGCATCCTCGAACGTCACCTTCGACACGATGTGATTGGCGTTCTGCTGCGTCGAGTGCACCACGAGCGAGCCGTCCCGGACGGGCCAATCGATCGGCCCTCCCGCCATATTCGTGAATTGTGCCGGCCCCTCCGACCCGTCGCCGAACAAGAGGATCGCCCCGGGGGGCGGCTTCACCGGCAACGGCGACTGAACCGGGCGGAAGTCGCCGTGGGCCACCGCGTCGGGCCGCCCCGGCGGCGGAAGGTGGCGGGCGGCGAAGTCGGCGAACCGCATCCAGTCGTACGCGAGCAGGTCATGGCCGCCTGACCGCACGTGATATCCGATGCGTACGCCGATCGGCGTTTCGACCGGGGGCCAGGCGGACGTGCCGAGGCCCGTGAGCCCAAAGAGTTTCCAGGCCGGCTCGGCCGCCGCCGCGGCCAGAAATTCCCCCTCGGGATCGGCCCAGGTGTCTTCGATCGCGCTTGCCACGTAGAGCGGCCGCGGCGCCGTCATCGCCAAGAGCACGTGCGCGTCGCAGGGGAGATCCTCCACGCGGCCCGCGTACGCCGCGAAGGCCGGGCAGAACCAGTGCGGAAACCGCTTCGTGATGTCGGCCACCGTCTCGCCGACCTTTCGCCGCTCGATCGCTGCGCCGCCGCAGCCCGAATCATTGGAGACGACCATCGCGAACCGCTCGTCGCACGCGCCCGCCCAGAGGGCCGCCTTCCCAAGCCGTGAGTGGCCGACCACCATCACGCGCGTGGAATCGACCTCCGGCAGCATCACGAGCCAGTCGAGAATTCGCGAGAGGCCCCAGGCCCACGCACCGATCGCCCCCGGCTCGTCGGCGGGCAGTTCGCCCGAAACAGGCCGGCCGAGCGCCGCAAGCACGCTTTGGGCCCGACCATCCGGCTGGTCGGGGAAGATGTCGCAGTAGCAGGCCGTCGCCATCCCGTAGCCGCGGGCGAGCATCGCCTCCACGGGAAACCGGCGGGCGAGCCCGCCCCGCGAGGCTTCGGTCGCGCGGTTGTTCACGATGCCGATCTTCTCGTCGTTCGGAAGCCAAGCCCGCGAGAGACGGATTCCGGGATCGGGGTGCTCCGCCTGGTTGCCCCGAAAATTGAGACCGAGGAAGACGGGGCAGGGGGTGCGTGCCTTGGGCAGGTACACGAGCACGTCGACCAACCGCGACGTCGGACCCGTGCCCATGCGAAGCCGGGCTTGGAGCCGCGTCGCGACGACGCCGTCGGCGAGCGTGACATCGGCCCGCTCGACCTCCCCTTCCGCGAACGTGAATGCCGGAGGCAGACGGCGGCCGTAGACGTTCGCTTCGAGCACCGAGAACTGGTGGGGCCGGGACACGTTTCTCCAGGCCTCGGCCGTCGTCACGGGCCGGCCATCCGGCCCGGCGAGCAGGTCGGGGAGCGGGGCGGACTCCACGGGCAACGCATCCTCGGCGGCGACGATCGTGGCCGGCGGCAGGATGGCAGCCGCCAAGAAGAGTGCTCGGACCAGAAAATCGTGGCCGGCCTTCGGCATGGGGGGCCCGGAATCAAAGGCGGCCGGGGGTCAGCCGGCGGTGGCTTTCAGCTCCGCGAGCTTGTAGGC
>JBIIOJ010000322.1:0-3751 GCA_044337015.1 Pirellulales bacterium | reverse complement strand
CGTAGATGTCGAACGCGAAGCCGATCGCCGCGATCGCGCAGACGAGCCAGCCGGTGAGCGAAAGCCGCCCGTCGGCGGTGAGGCCCGAACCGCGGGCCGATGAAGCTGGTTTCGAAGATGCCACGCCGATGCGCTCCTGCAGACTCGCGGACCAGTGCCGTCAGGCGGGCGAGTGTATCACCGACCGGGAGTGCAACGCAGCCCGGAACACGGCTAAGCAGCCTGTAGGAGACCGAAATGGTTCGCTGGTCGGTAAACCGCTCCGGCGCCTCCGGCGATCGCTACTCCCCGCTCCAGCGGCATGGCTCGCTTTCCGTAAGCCGCGTATCGCCTGCGGCTTCTCCGCGCTTCACCAACCAGCTCCTCAGCATCAGAGTGCCTGCGTGAATCATCTGGCAGCACGTTTGACCGGTTCGGGGCTGCCCGTGCCCAAGAGCCGGCGTATGCAGACAAGCGAAGCAAGGATTGCGCAGCAAAGTCTGCATCCGAGCGAGCGGAAGGCAGGATGCCTGCAGCGAGCGTCCGGCGATGGGCACGGGCAGCCCCGAACCCCGCACGTTTGACCCGCAAGAGCGGTCAAAACACGCAGTCTGCCGGATCACTCCGGCCCGATCGACGGCGGACGGCGGGCGAGGAAGTCGCGCGGGCCGCGGGTCGTGTAGTAGGGATAGGCGACGGCGCCGCTCGGCGGACCGGCCGGACCGATCTGGCCGTCGCCGGCCGCTTCGAGCGCCGCGGCCTCGGCGGCAGTCATGCCGTGCTTCGCGAGTCCGCCGTACCTGCCCTTGAGCGGCGCGGGGCCGGTTTCGCAGTGGTCGCAGGGGCCGCCGGGCGGGCAGGAGCCTTCGACGCAGGCGCCATCCTCGCAGTGGCCGTGTCCGCCGCACTGTTCGCAGTGGCCGCCGGCCTGGTTGTGGTTGGCGTATGGTCCGTCGACATTGGCGAGAAAGAGCCGGTCGATGATCGAACAGCCGCTCGAACCGCCGACGGCGACGAGGGCCAATAGCAGGAGCGTGCGTTTCATGTCCGATGTTCCCTTCTGCATGGAGTTGGTGCCGGAAGGGATATCGGTCGTGCCGCGGATGCCGGTTGAGCGAACCTTTCCGGCGCGAAGCCAGGAAAGATCGGTGGGCTACGAAGCGAAGCGGCCCACAATCAAGGAGATGTTCTGCCCACCAAACCCGAAGCTGTTGGAGAGCGCCCGGTCGCACTTCCCCTCGCGGGCGGTGTTGGGCACGTAGTCGAGGTCGCAGTCGGGGTCGGGGTTCTCGTAGTTGATCGTCGGCGGGAAGACCCCGTCGCGGATCGCGAGGAGGCAGACGATGAGTTCCGTCGCCCCGGCCGCGGCGATGAGGTGCCCCATCATGCTCTTCGTGCTCGACACCGGGATCTTGTAGGCCTGCGGGCCGAAGACCTGCTTGATCGCGAGCGTCTCCACCCGGTCGTTGACGTCGGTACTCGTGCCGTGGGCGTTGATGTAGTCGATGTCGCCGAGGCCGAGCCCGGCGTCCGCCATGGCCATGCGGATGCAGGCGCTCGCCCCCCGGCCCTCGGGGTGTGTGTCGGTGATGCGATAGGCGTCTGCCGTCGAGCCGTAGCCGAGGAGTTCGCCGAAGATCTGGGCCCCGCGGCCGCGGGCGTGTTCCAATTCCTCGAGGACGACCATCGCCGCCCCCTCCCCGAGCACGAACCCGTCGCGTTCGCGATCGAATGGCCGGCTCGCCCGCGCGGGCTCGGCGTTGCGGGTCGAGAGGGCCGTCAGCAGGTTGAAGCCGGTGACGCCAAAGGGGTGGATCATGCTGTGCGTGCCGCCTGAGAGCATGACGTCGGCGTCGCCGCGGCGGACGAGTTCGGCCGCCTCGCCGATCGCCTGGCTGGAGGCGGCGCAGGCCGTGAGGCAGTTGAGGTTGGGCCCCTGGGCGTCGAAGAGCGATGCCAGGTGGCCGGCGGGCATGTTCGGCTCCTGCTCGAGTTCCGCGATCGGATGGAGCGTCTCCAGCCCGATCCTCGTGAAGTTCGCGACGTCGAGCGTCTCCCCTTGGATCGACGCCGTCATCATGCGGGTGAAGGCGTCGAAGTCCTGCTGCCCCTCACCGCTGCCGAGGTACACGCCAAGCCGCGTCGGGTCGGCGGGCAGGCCCGCGGAGAGGCCGGCCGACTTCATCGCCTGGATCGCCGCGCCGACGGCGAACCGGGTGTGGCGGCCGCAGTGTTTCCAGGCGGCGACCTCCTGCCCCTCGTGGGAGAGGTCCCAGTTGCGGACCTCCGCGGAGATCTTCGTCGGAAACTTCGAGGCGTCGAAGATGGTCGTGAGCCTGACGCCGCTCTTCGACTGCTTCAGGTTGCCCCACAGCTCCTCGACGCCGAGGCCGAGCGGCGTGACGCAGCCGATCCCGGTGATCACCACTCGCCGCCTGCCAGCCACCATCGCATGCCCTCTTCGAAAGACTACTTGAACGTGCCAGCCCCGGTCATGCCGCCATTGAACGCGGAAACCACGGTTTCCGATGCCCACGGCGGCTCGAGGCGATTGCCCTGCTCGTCGACGCCGATGTCGTACATTCTCATCTGGGAGAGCCACCGCACGAACTGCTCCGGCTCGAAGAGCAGCGGAACGCCCTCACCCGGATCGATGTGGGCGAAGAACAGCTCGGCTTCACCCTGCGGAACGCCCTCTCCGGCGTGGGGAGCACCGTCATCGGTGCGGGCGGCACTGCGGTCGGCGATTCGCGTCGTGACGTGCACGAGCGACCCCGCGGGCTTCAGGTCGAGCACCTTGGCGTCGAAGAGGATCGTGTCGCCCGGAACGGCGTCGCGGTGGAACTGTGCCGCCGACACCTTCGCCAGCACGACCCGCTTCTGGAACTTGATGGCGTCGGCCACGATCAGGCCGCCCGTCTGGGCCATGCCCTCGACGACGAGCGAGTTCGGCATGACGGCGTAGCCTGGGAAATGGTCGTGGAGGTGGTCCTCCGACAGCGACACGTTCTTCACGGCGGACCCGGATTTCGCGCGCACGAACGCATCGAACCGGTCGATCCAGAACCATCGCATCGCCAGAACCGGCCGCGGCCGTCCTCGTTCTTCGCCCGCTTTCCCGTCAGCCGGTCAATTCGCGGCCAGCTTCATCTGCACGTAGCGGACCATGTCCTCGACCGTGAGCGTGTTCGCAAAGTTCTGCACCATGGGATTGGCTTCGAACTTCGAGAGGTCGACGAACGGCATGCGGGCCTTGAGGGCCTCGATGCCGGACGCGTTGACCTTGCCGTTCACCACGAAGTCGGCGCTCGAGAGCACCTCCTCCGGAAATAGCTCGCCCCTCGGGATCTTGATGCCGAATGCCTTCTCCAGCCGGAAGACGATGTCGAGGAAGTCGATCGATTCGGCGCCGAGGTCGCCGACCATCGTCGCAGCGGGGGTGACGTCGTCCTCGTCGACTCCGAGCGCGTCCACGAGGGCCGTCTTCACTTTTTCAAAAATCTCGTCTCTGGAAGGCATCGCCATGGCACCTGACGTTTGAGGTCCGTAACCCGGCGAACCACTGCGGTCCGCACGGCCCGGGGAGCCGCTTTTATAGGTTCGGATCCGGCGGATGGGAACCCCGGAACCGCCCCGTTCATCCCGGCTGGGGAGCCGGGGCTGCTCCTGCCGCGGCCGGAGCGGGGTGGAGAATGGCCCAGAACCGCCGCAGGTCGGCCCGGACCATCTGGTCGAGATACGCCTTTCCGGGGTCGGAGTCGGCCAGATTGAA
>JBIIOJ010000068.1:0-12743 GCA_044337015.1 Pirellulales bacterium | reverse complement strand
CGGTCTCACGCAAGGCCTGCGAACGCGTCGCCTCTGAAACCGCCCGACGCATTGAGTCCGACAGGCCGCCGACGACGAGGAGAAGATCGGCATCGCCCCGGGCGACGAGCCGCTCACCATCGGCCTCGGCCGGCTCGAACCGCCCGCCGCGATCGCAGGCGGCGGCGATCGCTCCGGCGGCACCATGCCTCCAGGTGGCCACGGCCGCGGCCCCGGCGGCGTTGCCGCCCCCGGCGAGGATGCCCGGGCCGAGCGGGATTTCGAACGCGGGCCCGCGGTGGGCGAGACGACGCATCAGGCGGGCGACGGCCCACCGATCGAGGCCGATCGAGTCGCCTTCACCGGTGACGATCGCCGCGCACTTCGCCGACCGGATCGCTTCGAGGATGCGGGATGCGCTGGGGCGGGCGTCGTCCTCCGCCTCGATCGCCCGGGCGAGCTCGACCGATTCGGCCGCTTCGGCGGCGAGATGCTCGCAGTCCATGCCCGCCGGCAACGCCGGCCGTACCGGACCGACCGAGAGAATCGTCCGCGGCGATCCCGCGACGTCGTCCTCAAGAAACCGCTCGACGAACCGGGGATGCGATGCCGCGGGGTCGGTGAACCAGAGCACGACGAGATCGGCCCGGTCGCGAAGCTCCTCCCATTGCGCGGTCACCTCGCCGGCCCGCGCGATCGAGGGCCCGGTGAGAAGGCGGCCGTCGCGGGAGCCCGTGTCGAAGCCGCCGCCGAGCCGTTCGGCCAGACTCGCGGCCAGCCGCTGCGCCGAGAGTGTCGCGTCGGCCAGCCCCGTCACGACCACCCGTCGCGCGTCGGCGAGCAGGCCGACGGCGGCACGAATCGCCTCTGATCGCGAGGCGGTCCTGCCGCTGATCGTCGCCTCCGGCAGACGGTCGGCGTCGGGTCGAGCCATGCCGGCGTGCCGACCGAGCACGGCCCCGATCGCCCGCCGGCCGTGGTCGCAGGCCCCACTGATCAAGACCGAACCGGTGATCGAGGCCGAACCGGCGCCCGCATTCGGCCCGACGGCGACGTCGTCGCAGAGCATCGGGCAGGCCGTGCAGACGGTCAGTCGCGCGCCTTGCGGCGGCTCGGGCCGATCGGCAGGTCGGGTCGCCGCCATCACGACTTCGGCAACACCCAGATGTTGCGGAACCGCACCGGGTTGCCGTGGTTCTGGAGGTGGAGCGGCCCCTTCGGCCCCTCCTTGCCCGAGGTGCCGCCCGGCGTGATCTTCGGCACCTCGGCTTTCTCATGGATCACCACTCCGTTGTGCCGCACCGTCAGCCGCGGACGCGACACGACCTTCTCCCCGTCGAACTTGGGCGCCGTGAAATCGATGTCGTAGGTCTGCCAGGAAAGCGGCGGAAGCGCCATGTTCACGGCCGGCGCGGCGAGCGAGTAGATGCCGCCGCACTCGTTGTCCTTCCCCTCGAGCCCGAAGCTGTCGAGGATCTGCACCTCGTAGCGACCCTGCAAGTACGCCCCACTGTTGCCGCGGGCCTGCCCCCGGTCGGCGGGCTGGTAGGGGCAGCAGAACTCGAGGTGGATCGTGGCGTCTCCGAACTCGGCCTTACTCGTGACCCCCTCCATGAGCAGCTTGTCGTCGGTCAATCGCCCGCCGACGACGCCGTCGAGCCCAGCGCCGTCGAAGACGACGATCGCACCGGCCGGCGGCTTCATGCCGAGCGTGGGGCTCTTCCGCACGACCTTCGGCAGTCGGCCCGCCTCTCTTCCGTCGTCGGAGAGCACGACGATCGCTCCGTCGCGGATCTCGCCCCGCCGTTTCACTCCCCCCCAGTCCACGCCTTCGAGCTTCACGACCTTGCCATCCCCGCCTTCGGACATCCTGCGGGCGCCCGTGCCGCGGACGAGGTTCGGCGGCGTCCAGCCGGCGCCGGGCAGGCCGCCCGGATAGCCGACGGCGTTGAAATCGCCGTTGCCGAGCGCCACGACCTGCACGCCGAACTTCATCGGCTGCCCGTCGATCGAAAGTTCGCCCGCGTACTCGCCCTGGAAGGCGAAGTCGGGGTCGGCCTTGGCAGGGTCGGTGTAGACCTGCTTCGGATCGGCGTCCTTGGCGGCCGCGACGGGCAGACAGACGGCGAGCGACACGACGGCCCAGAAACGCGACCGGAGGTTGGTGGGAAACATCGAAATGGCTCCGAATCCAGGGGATGAATCGACTGAACGACGCATGCGACTGATGACCATCACGCCCGCAGAGCCTGCTGCGGCTTCGCGAAGACGAGCCTGCCGGCCGTGGTCTGGAGCGTGCCGGTGACGCTCACGTTGAGGCTCCTTCCAATCAACTCGCGGCCCCCTTCCACGACGACCATCGTGCCGTCGTCGAGGTAGCCGACGCCCTGCCCCGGCTCCTCGCCAGGCTTCACGACCCTTACCTCGAGCGCGTCCCCCGGAACGAACGTCGGCTTCAGCGAGATGGCGATGTCATTGATGTTGATCGCCGCCACCGACCGCACCTCCGCCATCTTCACGAGGTTCACGTCGTTGGTGATCACGCGGCCGCCGAGCCTGCGGGTCATCGCCACGACGCGGGCGTCGTCCGAAGCATTTTCGCCCGAGCCTTCGTCGTCGGACTCGCCGACCGGCGCGAGCACCTCGATGTCGATCGCCTCGATCGACCGCAGCCGCGACAGGATGTCGAGCCCCCGCTTCCCGCGGAGCCGCCGCTGCTTCTCCGACGACTCCGCGGCGGCATGAAGCTCCTCGACGACGAAAGATGGCACGACGAACCGGCTCTCGAAGATGCCCGACTCGGCGAGGTCGGCGACCCGCCCGTCGATGATGGCGGTCGAGTCGAGCACGTTCGGCCGTAGCCCCTTCACGTCGCGGGCGAACTCCACGTAGGGAATGAGGAAACGGAAGTCGTCCTTCGTCTGCAAAAGCAGGCTCGTGCAGACGTAGCAGAGGATCGTTCCGAGCACGGGGGGGAGCCAGACTACGGCCGGGTTCTTCGCGTTCGGCTGGAGGATCGGGGTGAGGGCCAGAAGGGCGACGTAGGTCAGGAACATGCCGACCGTCACGCCGAAGTAGACGGCGGTGATCACCGTGAGATCCTTCCGTCGGATCGACGCGTCGATGCCGATCGCCGTAACGGCCATACCGATCATGCCGCCGAGCACGGCCCAGGGAGCCCAGCCGGGAGCGGTCCGCATCGATTCGGTGTTGATGATGAGCACGGCGATGCCCACCGCCACCATCAGGAAAACCGCTCGTAGTGCGACGAGTGCCATAGGGCGGGAATTGTAACACGGACGCGCCGGGACGGCGGGTCAGAGCCGGCGGGCGTGCTCCCGTTCGAGGAACCGGTCGGTCATGCCGGCGATGTAGTCGGCCACACTCCGCCGCACGCCCCACGACTCCGCCCGCCGGACGAATCCGGAAGGCATCGCCTCCGGATGGTCGCAGAACCAGCCGAAGAGCTCCGCGAGCCTCGCCTGCGCCGGCCTGCGAACCTCCAGGACGCTCGCGCTGCGGTAGACACGCTCGAAGAGGAACCGCTCGAGCCGGATCTTGCCGGCGGTCGTCTCCGGCGAGTGCGCGACGATCCTGCCTGCCGCGAGCACCTTCGCCACCGAATCGATCCCCTCGTCGCGGATCCGCACGAGCGACCGTTCGACGAGCTCGGCGACCTGGCTGTCGACGAGCTGGTGGAGCACCGCCCGCCGCAGCTCGCCCGGCTCGAGCGGCCCGAACTGGGCCCGCACCCGCGCCGCCGCCTCGGCCACCAATGGCAGCTCGAGCAGCTCGCCGAGTTCGACGAAACCGAGCTCGACCGCGTCGTCGGCGTCGTGGGTGTCGTAGGCGATCGAGTCGGCCGCGTCGACGACCTGCGCCTCGAGGATGGAGGGGGCGGTCTTGCCGCGAACCGCCCGGGAAGACTGCGATTCGAGGAACTCGCGCGTGAGATTCAGCCCCGGGAACCGCGGGTAGCGGGTCTCGAGCAGCTCGACGATCCGAAGCGCCTGCGCGTTGTGGTTGAATCCACCCTCGCCGACGAGGATCTCGTCGAGCGTGTCCTCGCCGGCGTGGCCGTACGGCGGGTGGCCGATGTCGTGCGCGAGGGCCAACGTCTCCACGAGATCCTCGTTGAGCGAAAGCGCCCGTGCGAGCGTCCGCGAGATGCTCGTCACCTCCAGGGTGTGCGTGAGCCGGCTGCGGTGGTAGTCGCCGGGGTAGCCGGTGAAGACCTGCGTCTTGTGCGCGAGCCTTCGGAACGCGGCGGAGTGGACGACGCGGTCACGGTCGCGTTGGAAGGGGCTGCGAAAGGGATGCGGCGGCTCCGGGTGCACGCGTCCCTGCGAGTCGGCCGCGTGCATCGCCCAGGGTGCGAGCAGCGCCTCCTCACGCGTTTTCCAGTCGGCTCGCTGCATCGAGTTGCTCCCAGAGGTCATCGAGCGACTGCGGCAGGACCCTCGTGCCCGCCGTCGCCGGCATGAAGTTCACGTCGCCGCTCCACCGCGGCACGACGTGCCAGTGGAGATGTCCCGGGACGCCCGCCCCGGCGACCTTTCCGAGGTTGAGCCCGATATTGAACCCCTCCGCCTCCATCGACCGGCCGATCACGCCACACCACCGCGCGATGAGCCGCTGGAGGTCGAGCAGCTGCGATTCCGAAAGATCGGTGAGCGTCGCCACATGGTCGAGCGGCGCCACGAGCAGGTGGCCGTTGGCGTAGGGAAAACGGTTGAGGATCACGAGGCTCGAGTCCGTCCGGTCGAGCACGCCGAGCGGCTTCTCGTGGCCCGCCACGGCCGCCCCGCGGCAGAGGAAGCAGCCGCGATCCGCCCCGGCCCGCCACGCCTCCGGTTCTGGAACCGGCAGCGGGTCGCGGGCCCGCCCCTGCACGTACGCGAGCCGCCACGGAGCCCAGAGGATGTCGCTTTGCATAGGAGCCCTGTGTCGCCTCCAGGAAAAAGCCGAGGCGGGAATTGTACCGTCCGACTACTTGCTACTTGCGCGCCGGTCCGCCCATGCCGGGGATCGCGAGGCCGGCGGAGGGTCCGCCGAGCTGGTCGAAGTCGAGGTAGCGGACGTCGTCGGTCTGCACTCGGTTGAGGCCCCGCCAGTAGAGGATGCGGCCCGCGGAGGCGGTGGAAGTCGGCGCGCCCACGTGCATCTGGCGGAAGAGCTGGGCGCCCGAGCGGCCGTCCCCCTCGAAGACGAGCAGGTCCTTCGCCTCGCTCCAGGAGAGCCGGCCGCTCCGCGCGGTAAACGTGTCTCCCTCGACGAGCACGTTGCCGCCCGCCTGGAGCTCGATGGCGTTTCGCCGGCCGAGGGGAATCGGCGTCTGGCCGACGGCGAGCAGGTCGCTCGAGACGGCCACCGCGCGGGCAGGAAGGCCGCCGGGAGCGTGCACGTCGAGCGTCGATTCCCAGGAGGCGACCGGGCCCCAGATCGCCTCCACCCGCTGTTGAAACTCCATCACGCGGCGGTTGAGGTTGCCGCGCATGCCCCGCTGGAACGTGACGCCGAGGTAGGTGAGTTCGTCGGGTCGGGCGACCGGCTGCTTCGGCGGTGATCCCGGCCCGCCGCTGCCCGGCAATCCGCCCTCGGCCAAGCCGCCCGGCGGCTGGCCGAAGCGGGTGCTCGAGAGCCTGCCAGGGCCGTTGCCACTGAAGTCGCCCGTCGCCCGATCGACGACCATGTCGAGCAGCGCGAGCTTCTCGACCGACCGCGAGCCGTCGTCGGTCGTGCTCGTCGATTCGAGCCGCACGCCGCTGCCGCAGGCGATCCTCGCGACCTCGGGCCGGCCAACCGCCCGCGGGTCGCTCGCCCCTCCGAAGTCGAACTTCCGGTCGAAGACGACGTCGAGCGAGCCGGAGTTGAGCGAGGCGTCGCCGCTCGTGGCGACGACCTGGTCAACGAACCGGGCGGTGAGGCCGTCGAAGTTCATGCTGCCCCGCCAGGCGACGGAGAGCCGCTCCGCGGCCGCGGCCTGCGGCTCGGCCTTCTGGCTCCGCGGCACTGCCGCCGGGCCGGGGCGTGCGGTCGAGACGGCAAGCGCGTCGAGGCCCGCGGTGCCGGGCTGCACGGGGATCATGAGCCGGCCCGCCCCGTCCACGGTCATCCGGTTGCGGCCGCGGTCGAACGTGACGAGCGGCCCCTCAAGGTCGGCCCCCCGCCCCGAGATCGTCGCCGGGCGGCCTGCGACCACGGCCCGCGCGTCGAACCGCATCGGCCGCGAGAGCTGGAGCTGGTCGCCGCGAATCTCGAGCGGCTTCTCGGCGGGATCGACCACGACGCCATTCCTCGCGAGCGGTTCCTCGATGAGATGGACCTGCCCCTCGAGCGACATGTCTTCCACCTGCTGCCCCCGCGGGGCCATCACGACCTGGCCGCGCAGGAGCGCACCCGACGCGAGAATCCTCCCACGGGGCGGATCGCCGGCCGGCTCGGCCGCCGCGGCCTCGGGCGGGCCGGCGACGGCCGGGGCCACAGCTGCCGCAGCCGCCGCAGCCGCGGGGGCCGGCCGGGACGCGGCCGGCGGCGCGACGCTCGGAGCGGCCGGCGGATGGCGGAACCACACCTCCATCCGCTCGACGCGGGCCGCGAGCTGGTCGGCCTCGATCTGCACCATGCCGCTAGCGAGCATCCGCGAGGGCCGCACGCCGGAGAGATCGGGCGTGCCCGACGCGGCTGGCTTCGCCGCGATTGCTCGACCGTCGCCCTTCGCCAGTTCGAGCCAGAGGTGGATCTCCGAGGCCGCGAGTCTCCCCTGCGATTCAACGCTCACCTCCGCGTCGCCCGAAACGGATGCCACGTGCCCGTCGCCGTGCCGCCTCACCCGCAGCCATTTGCGATACCGCACGGTCGCCGGCGGGCTGCCGTCCGAAGCCTTCGTCGTGAGCCAGCCGGGACCGACCGCCATGAGCGAGCCTGGGTCGCCCGGCGGACCCGGGACGTAGTCGATCGACCTCGCCTCCATGTCGACCTCCCGCGCGGCAAGCGACACGGGCATCTCGCCGTCGAGCAGGATCCGCCTCGTCGCCATCTCGTAGCCGAGACGGGCGGCGCGGGCCTCGAGCCCGGCGGCCGTGCTACGGGCGATGACCGGTCTTCCTCTCGCCTCGATCTCCTTCGCCTCGAGTCCGCCCTTCTCCTTCTTGTCCAGCGAAATGGTGAGCAGGTCGCAGGCGAGCTGGTCGGTGCCGCCATCCGGAAACGGCCGCACGACGTCGACGTGGTCCTCGAGCGTGATGAGGTTGGCGGTCATGTGGACGGTGAGTCCACCCCGGCAGGTGACCGTCGCGGGTGATTCGGCTGCGTCCGGCCCGGGCTGCGAGCCGGGCAGCAGGCCGCCGCCGAGCCCGTCGAGCTTCAGCTGCACGTCGCGTTCGAGCCGCACGAGGTCGATCCCGGCGATGCCGGGGCCTTCGTCGCCCTTGCCGGGCTTCGACAGGAGCTTCACGAGGAGCGCCCGTCCGCTGCCGCTCGATCGTCCGTGGCGAAATTGCACCGGCTCGTTCGAACGCACCTCGTTGCCGACCATCTCCACGTCGCGGGTGATGATCTCGAAGTCGTCCTCGGCCCCTTCGGCGGTCGCGGAGCCGCGGATCGTGATCTGCCCCCGAAGTGTGCCGCCGACGAGCGAGAACTTCGAGAGCCGCCCCTGCCGCAGGTCGAACGGCTCCGAGAACTGCAGCATCGCCCCTTGGGGGGCCCGCATCACGATCGTGCGGCCATCGCCCGACTCCTGTCCCTCCGGCTCCGGCATGATCACGAGCGTGCAGGGGACGAGATTCACGCGGCCGTCGGGCATGTTGTGGTACTGCTTGAAGAGCAGCCGCATGCGGCGGTTCTCGAGCACGATCGGCTCCTCCCGCTCCCACGAGCCCGCCGGGAAGATCTCGCCGATGGCCTCCATGCTGCCCTGGGTGCGGGCGCGGATCGCGGCCGCCTCCTCCGGGGTCGGCTCGAGGGCGACGCTCACGGCATGGTTTCGCGGCTCGACGATCGGCACCACCGTCAGCCGGTAGAAGCCGGCTGCGGCCACGAGCACGAAGAAGACGCGGAGCGTGCGTCCAAAGGGGTGTTCCATCGATCCCACGCCGCCAGCCCTCAGGGTGACTCCGTCGACGTGTTCTCGCCGGCTGCCGGCCGGGCCGACGCGTAGCGGCGGACGATCGCATCCCAGCTGCCGCGGGCCTTCAGCATCATCTCGATGATCTCGCGGACGGCGCCATGGCCACCGGGCATCGTCGTCACATGGTCGGCCGCCGCCCGCACCTCGGCGCATGCGTCGGACACCGCGAACCCGACGCCACAGGCAAGAATGACCGGCAGGTCGGGCAGGTCGTCGCCGAGGAACGCGGCCTCCTCCCGGGAGCAGCCCGTCTCCGCGAGCACGCCGGAGGCCGATTCCCACTTGTCCTCCACCCCCTGCCGCACGACGTCGATGCCGAGCTCCCGCGCCCGCAGCTCGACGACGTGGCTCGAGCGGCCGGTGATGATGCCTACCTTCCCGCCGGCCCGACGCCAGAGCTTGATGCCGAGGCCGTCGCGGATGTGAAACGCCTTCTGCTCGATGCCGTCGTTGTGCCAAACGACCCGCCCATCGGTGAGCACGCCGTCGACGTCGAGCAGCAACAGCCGAATCCGGGCAAGGCGGCTCGGCAAAGGGTCGTCGGTCATCGTCGCATCCCTCCGGGCGTCTTCACGCCGCATGATTCGTCCGGCGCACCCCCTGCCGCGTGGCACCGGCGTCGTCGAGCAGGCCCATGAGATCGACGACATCCACGAGGCCGAGGGCGCGGCCAGAGCCGTCGATGACGGGCAGCTCGCTCAGCCGCCGGGCCTCGAGGATCGCGACCGCGTCTCCCAGCCGCGTGCCCAAGGGCACGACCACGGGCGAAGCCGTCATCACGTCGGCGATCGGGCGGTCGAGCGCCGTGTCGTTGCGCCGCTCGAAGAGCCTCGCCAGATCACTGTCGGTGAAGATGCCGACGAGCCGGTCGTCGTCGTCGAGAATCATCACGGCCCCCGTGCGTCGGCTCGGCATCGGACGGCTGAAGACGTCCCGCACGGTGTCGGTGGGCCGCGCGACACGGCAGTCGGCCAGCGGGTGCATCGAGTCCTCGACGACCGCGAGCTTGCGGCCGAGGCTCCCGCCCGGATGGCGCCTCGCGAAGTCCTCGCTGGTGAAGGCCCTGAGGCTGCTGGTGACGAGCGCCAGCGCGTCACCGAGGGCGAGCATCACCGACGTGCTCGTGCTCGGCGCGAGACCGAGCCCGCATGCTTCCCGCACCCGTCCCGTGGAGACGACGACCCGGGCCGCTCTGCCGAGCGAGCTGTCGGGATGGGCGGTGACCGCGATGATGGGGACGCGGAAGGCGGCGATGTGCGGCAGCAGGCGGACGATCTCTTCCGTCTCGCCCGACTGCGACACGGCGAGCATGACGTCGTCGGCGCGGAGCACGCCCAGGTCGCCGTGCATCGCCTCGGCGGGATGGAGGAAGTGGCTCGGCGTTCCCGTCGAGGCGAGCGTGGCGGAGATCTTGCGGGCGACGAGCCCCGCCTTTCCGATGCCCGACACGACCACCGACCCGGTGCAGCCCTCGATGAGCCGAACCGCCCGCGCGAACGAGCCGTCGAGCGACTCGCCCGCCCGCAGCACGGCCTCGCCCTCGGCACGCAGGATCTCCCGCCCGATCTCGATCAGGCTGCCTTCGCTCGCGTCCACCATAGACGTTCCGGTCCTGGAGTCTCCGCACGGTCCGTCGCGCGGGCCGGGACTATAGGCCGACTGGGCAATCGCCACAATGCGTCTTCCCGACGCGACTTTCGGCCCCGATCAGGCCTTCGCGTAGCGGCTGGCCATCTCGGCGAGCGTGATGCAGTTCACCTTGCCGGCGTTGCCGGCCTGGCCGAACTGCACCATCCGCTCGGCGCAGACCTTCTTCATCGCCTCGCGGGAGGGCTTGAGGTAGTCCCGCGGGTCGAACTTCTCGGGCGACTCGAAGAGCACCTTGCGGATGGCGCCGGTGATCGCCATGCGGCAGTCGGTGTCGACGTTGATCTTCCGCACGCCGTGTTTGATGCCCCGCTGGATCTCCTCGACGGGCACGCCCCATGTCTGCGGCATCTTGCCGCCGAACTTGTTGATGATGTCCTGGAGTTCCTGTGGCACACTCGACGAGCCGTGCATCACGAGGTGACAGTTGGGGAGCTTGCGGTGGATCTCCTCGATCCGCTTCATGGCGAGCACCTCGCCGTCGGGCTTGCGGGTGAACTTGTAGGCGCCGTGGCTCGTGCCGATCGCCACGGCGAGCGCGTCGACGCCCGTGGCCGCCACGAACCGCGCCGCCTCGTCGGGATCGGTGAGGAGCTGGTCGTGCGAGAGCTTGCCGGAGGCACCGTGGCCGTCCTCGGCCTCTCCCTCACCGCTCTCGAGCGACCCCAGGCAGCCGAGCTCGCCCTCCACGGAGACTCCCTGCCGATGGGCTGACTGCACGACCTCCTTCGTCACCTTTACGTTGTAGTCGAAGTCGGCCGGCGTCTTGCCGTCGTCCTTGAGCGAGCCGTCCATCATCACACTCGTGAAGCCGTTGTCGATCGCGCTCTGGCAGGTGCTCGGCGAGTTGCCGTGGTCCTGGTGCATCGCGATCGGGATCTTCGGGTAGAGCTCGGAGGCGGCAAGCATGAGGTGGCGGAGGTAGTTGTCCTGGGAGTAGCTGCGGGCGCCGCGAGAGGCCTGGATGATCACGGGGCTGTCGGTCTCCTTCGCCGCCTCCATGATCGACTGGATCTGCTCCATGTTGTTGACGTTGAAGGCGGCGAGACCGTAGCCGTGTTCGGCGGCGTGGTCGAGCAGGATGCGCATCGGGACGAGCGGCATGGCGGAATCTCCTCAGGCGAAGGCGGGACAGCGGGCAGAGTGGACGCACAGCATAAGAACTGCGGGATTTCCCCACAAACGGCCGGCCGCAGGGCCGCGTGATACCATGCCGTTCGTTCGCGAGCCGCCCCGGACTCACCCGATGGATTTTCGCCCCACCACCGATCCTCTGAAGAGCTTCCTCTTCGTCGCCGGCGGATGGACCTGCGTCGGGCTGGCGGTGATCGGCTCGATTCTGCCGCTCGTGCCGACGACGCCGTTCCTGCTGCTCGCGAGCTGGTGCTTCTACCGCGGCTCGCCACGGATCCACGCCTGGCTCCACCGATCGAAGTGGTTCGGCCCCACGCTCGACGACTGGCAGCACTATCGCGGCATCCGCAAGAGCATGAAGTACCGCACGGTCGGCCTCGTCGCGGCGGTGGTGGCGACGAGCATGGTGCTCAGCAGTCTCCCCTGGTGGCTGCGGTACGCCGCGCTCGCGCTCGTGGGCGTCGGCCTCTACGTGATCTGGACGGTGCCCACGCTCCCGGACGACGCGCCGCGAGCCCCGCGGACGATCGTCGAATAGCGGCGGCCGGAGTCTGCGAGTTTCGCCTCAGTGCTCCAGCTTCGCGTCCGGCTCGGGGAGCCAGTGCGTGAGGATCGCGCCCAGGAGGGCATAGGCCCCGGCCACGGCGGCGCCTGCGAGGGCGATCCGAACCGGATCGGGGGGCGTGGCGGCGGAGAACGTGAGCGTGAGCCAGGCCGCGGCCGTGCCGAGCACGCGGCCGCCGATGTTGGCGGCGAAGCTCTCCCCCGTGCCGCGGAGGTGCGTGGGGAAGACGAGCGGGATGTAGTTGCCCCAGAAGCTGAACTGCGCGACCGTGAGCAGGCCGGCCACGAAAATCCCTGCCTTGATCCACGTCAGTGAGTCGGCCGTGGAAAGCTGCGTCGAGATCCACCAGAAGAGCGCCGGCACGACGAGAAGCGCCGGCCACTGGAAGAGCCGCAGGAGCAACCGTCGGCTCGCAATCCGCACCGCCGCGAACGCGAGCAGCACGCGGCCCACGAGCCCGCCGATCTCCTGGAAGATCGTGACCGTGGCGACCGCCTCGTCGGTGGCGTTGCCGGCAATCGCCTTGAGCTTGCCGGGCGGGGGTGCGGGCCGGCCCGCCTTCTCGGCTGCGGCCACGGCCTCCTCCTGCGCGGCCTTCGCTACGGCCACGATTGCCGCATGCCCCTTCGGCCCGCCGAGGATCTGCGGCAGCTGCTGGATCGCGCCGAAGGCGATCCCGTAGCTCGCCGCGAAGACGAGCGTGGTCACGATCGTCGTGCGGACGAGCGCCGGGCTGAAGAGCTCCCGCAGGCTCGGCCGCTTGAGCGTGCCGGACGCCTTCTTCTCGGCCCACACGGGGCTCTCCGGCAGGAACGGCCGGATGAGGATGAGCGGCAGGGCGGGGATCACGCCCGAGATGAGCGTGTAACGCCAGGCCTCGTGGCCGCCCTGGATCGCCGGCATGAGGTCGGCGAATCGGGCGGCGAGCACGTTGGCCATGCCCACGAGCAGGCCGCCGAGCGACGAGAAGGCCTGCGTCCAGCCGAGCACCCGCTCACGCTGTGCACGATCGGGAAACAGTTCCGCCAGCCAGGCGACGGCCGCCACGAACTCCACGCAGACGCCGATGAAGACGAGGCAGCGGAAGAAGAGCAACTGCGGCAGCGACGTGGCGAACCCCGCCGCGAGTGCCGAAAACGCGTAGAGCAGGATGCTGAAGGTGAGCACGCGGCGGCGGCCCAAAAGATCGGTGAGGTAGCCGCCCACGAGGCCAAACACGCCGCCAGCGATGGCCGGCACGAAAAAGAGCGCCCTCGCCCACTTCGCATATTCCGGCGACCCCGGCAC
>JBIIOJ010000321.1:0-3761 GCA_044337015.1 Pirellulales bacterium | reverse complement strand
CTCGCGGTTGTCGGTCATCCCCGCAACTTCCGGCCTGGCCGGGACACCCTGTCGGCTGGAACATGTCGGCTGAAACGACGGTGCAGGCTGCGGCGACTTTGCCGCCCGGCCGTCGGGTCAATCATACATCCCAAAAAGGGCCGCGGCTGACGCGGCCGAAGGCGGAAAACCCAGGTTCAGTCGGGGCTTGACCCGCTCAGAGTGACCGGAGCCGGCCACGCTCACAGCCGCTTCAGCCTCGTGAACTCGTCGATCGTCACGGTCGTCAGTTCGCCGTCGTCGCGTGAGAGGATGAGGACATCGGAGTAGACCTTGTCGTCAGGATTGCGGCGGAAGTGGAGGCCATGCCGCCGCCGCTCCCGCCTGAGCACCTTCCCGACGGTCGTCGTCGTCCACTTCGCGGTCGAACCGACCGTGACGCCGTGAACCACCTCCACCCGGTCTCCCGGCTGGAGCTGCTCGTAAAGCGAACGCGACTCGTGTTCCTCGGGGGTCATCAGACCTCCTTCGATTCGATCCACTTCATCATCTTGCGGAGCTGGCGGCCGGTCTGCGTGAGCAGGTGCTCCCGCTCGCGGCGGCGGGTGGCCTTGAACATCGCGGCCCCAGCCCGGTTTTCGAGGATCCAGTCGCGGGCGAACTGCCCGGAGCGGATCTCCTCGAGGATCTTCTTCATCTCCGCGCGGGTCTCGTCGGTGATGATCCGCTTGCCGCGGGTGTAGTCGCCGTACTCGGCAGTGTTCGAGACGCTGTACCGCATGTACTCGAGGCCGCCCTGGTAGAGCAGGTCGACGATCAGCTTCATCTCGTGGAGGCACTCGAAGTAGGCCATTTCCGGCTGGTAGCCCGCCTCGACGAGAGTGTCGAAACCGGCCTTGATGAGCTCCGAGACACCGCCGCAGAGGACGGCCTGCTCGCCGAAGAGGTCGGTCTCCGTCTCCTCGGCGATCGTCGTCTCGATCACGCCACCGCGGGTGCCGCCGATCCCCTTGGCGTAGGCGAGGCCGATCTTCTTGGTCTCGGGGCTCGAGTTCGGGCCAAGGGCGATGAGGCACGGGACGCCGCCCCCCTTCACGTACTCGCTGCGGACGAGGTGGCCGGGCCCCTTGGGAGCCACGAGCAGGATGTCGTGGCCCGGCGGCGGCTCGACCTGGCCGAAGTGGAAGTTGAAGCCGTGGCTCGCCATGAGCACGGCCCCCTTCTTGAGGTTCGGCTTGATGCAGGTGCGGTAGACGTCGGCCTGGAGCTCGTCGGGCAGGAGGATGTTCACGACGTCGGCCTGCTTCACCGCGTCCTCGACGCTCATCGGCGAGAAGCCGTGGCTCTTGGCGAGTTCGTAGTTCGGGCCGCCCGGACGCTGGGCCACCACGACATTGAGGCCGCTGTCGCGGAGGTTCTGGGCCTGGGCATGCCCCTGGGAGCCGTAGCCGATGATGGCGATGGTCTTCCCTGAGAGGGCCTTCAGGTCGGCGTCGGCGTCGTAGTAGATCGTTGCGGGCAAGGGTCGCTCCAGGTCGGGGGGACAACAGGTGGGAAGAAAGTCGGAAAAGAGTCTTCAGGCGAGCGATTCACGTGCGCTCGACGGCTCGTCGCTGCGACCGTCGTCGTCGGCCTCGGTCTGCTCGCGGGTGGGCGGGCCTCCGCGGACCATCGCGATCCGGCCGGTGCGAACGAGCTCCAGGATCCCGATCGGCCGCATCAGCTCGATGAATCCCTCGAGCTTCTTCTCGGTGCCCGAAATCTCGACGACGACGCTGTCGGCGGCCACGTCGACGATCCGGCCGCGGAAGATGTCGGCCAACTCCTTCACGTGCGATCGCTCCGGCCCCGGGGGGGCGGCGATCTTGATGAGCATCAAGTCCCGCTCGACGTAGTTGCGGGAGCTGATGTCGTCGACGCGGACGATCGTCACGATCTTTTCGAGCTGCCGCCGGACCTGGTCGAGCACACGGTCGTCGCCGCGGAGCACGAAGGTCATCCGCGAAAAACCGCGGTCTTCGGTCTCCCCGACGGCGAGACTGTCGATGTTGTACCCGCGTGAGGCGAGCATGCCCGAGACGTGCGCGAGCACCCCCGGGACGTTCTGGACGGTGGCGGAGATGACGTGGCGCATGCGTGCGGAGGGGGGGTGTCGAGGCCTCGACGAGTCTAGTTCGCGAAATCGGGCCTCTTCAAGCTGATGATGAAAGACGGCCTTGAAACCGGGGGGCGCGTTGACACACCCCCCTTCGCGGCCATAGTCTCCGGGGCTCGAAAACCCAACCCAGAGAGCGAAATCGGTGTCGAACGTACTGGCCCAGGAATTGATCGAAGCGGGTGTCCATTTCGGGCATCGCGCGAGCCGTTGGAATCCGAAGATGCGGCCCTACATCCACGGCCGCAAGAACCTCATCCACATCATCGACGTCCGCGAGACGATCCGCGGACTCTTGCGGGCGAGGAAGTACCTCAAGCAGGTCGCCGCCTCCGGCAGCCTCGTGCTGTTCGTCGGGACGAAGCGTCAGGGAGCCGAGGCCGTGGCCCGTGAAGCGGGCCGTTGCGGCATGCCCTACGTGAGCGACCGTTGGCTTGGCGGCACGCTCACCAACTTCCGCACGATTCGAAATCGGCTCGCACGTCTCGAGGAACTCGAGAAGCTGATGCCTTCGGAGGAGTTCGGCAGCTACTCCAAGAAGATGCAGTCTTCGCTCCGTCGCGAATACCGCAAGATGCTGCGGAACCTCGGCGGCATCCGCACGCTGTCGAGGCTCCCCGAGTGCCTCGTGGTGTTCGACCCGAAGAAGGAGAAGAACGCCGTCAACGAGGCCCGCAAGATGGGCATCACGACCGTGGCGCTCATCGACACCGACTGCGACCCGGACGTCATCGACCTTCCGATCCCCGGCAACGACGACTCGATCCGCTCGATCGAACTGGTCGCCATGCGGCTGGCCGATGCGATCCTCGAGGGCAAGTCGGAGACGGCGGCCACGTCGCAGGCCGCCGCCGAGGGTGCGGAGGGCGCCGCCGAGACGAAGCCGGCACCAAAGCCCCGCGGCCGGAAGCTTGCTCCCAAGCCGCCCAAAACTTGACCGGCCAGTCATCCAGCTCGGCCTTGGCCTTCGGGGATACGAAAGCCTGAGCTCCTGGAAGCCCGAGGCGCAAGCCGAGAGGGGAGTCGACGCCGCGATAGCCAATCGAAGAAACGTCATGAGCGCCGCTGACCACAAAACACGTACGACTTTGTAGGAGAACCCGACATGTCCCAGATCACCGCCGCGTCCGTGATGGCCCTCCGCGACAAGACGGGACTGCCGATGATGGAGTGCAAGAAGGCGCTCGCCGAGTGCGGCGGCGACACGGCGGCCGCGGTCGAGTGGCTCCGCAAGCAGGGCGTGAAGACGCAGGCGCTGCGGGCTGATCGCGAGACGTCCACGGGACGGCTGGCGGTCTATGCCGATCCCGCCAAGGGTGTCGGCGCGATCGTGGAGCTCAAGTGCGAAAGCGCCCCGGTCGCCGGCAGCCCCGACTTCAAGGATTTCGTCGCCGACATCGCGAAAACGCTCGCTCTTGGCCCCGGCGCCAAGACGGCGGCCGACCTGCTCGCCCAGAAGAGCCAGGCCCACCCCGACCGTACGCTCGGCGAGCTCAAGGACGATCTCTTCAACCGGATGCGTGAGGTCTTCGATCTCTCGCGGATCTGCCGGATCGACGCCCCCTGCGGCGGTTACATGCACCACGACGGCACGAAGGCCGCGCTCGTCGAGCTCTCCGGAGACGCC
>JBIIOJ010000320.1:0-3771 GCA_044337015.1 Pirellulales bacterium | reverse complement strand
ATATGTCACCACGTTTGACCGGTTCGGGGCTGCCCGTGTGCCCGAGACGGCGTAGCTGACCAGCGCAGGCCGGAGGCCGAAGCGCCAGTCAGGTCCGAGTGAGCGAAGGGCATGGATGCCCGAAGCGAACGTCCGGCGAGCGGCATACGGGCAGCCCCGAACCCAGCACGCTTGACGTGCCCGAAAAGCGCTCACCGAGCTTCAAAGCCCCAGCACGTCCCGCATCGAGTAGAGCCCGGCGGGCTTGCCGACGAGGAAGGCGGCAGCGGCGAGGGCGCCGGTCGCGTAGCAGTCGCGGCTCGTGGCCCGGACGTTCACCGAGAGTGACTCTCCATCGAGGCCGAAGAGGATCGTGTGCTCGCCGGGATTGTCGCCCGCCCGGACGGCGTGGTAGCCGATTTCTCCGGCGGGCCTCGCGCCGACGCGGCCGTGGCGACCGTGCGCCTCGCTGGTCGTGCCGGGCGGATGCGCGTGCCGCATCGCGTCGGCGACGATTCCGCCGAACTTGAGCGCCGTGCCGCTCGGGGCGTCTTCCTTGTGGCGATGGTGGCACTCGACGATCTCGACGTCGGTGCGGCCGCCGACGGCCGAAAGGAGCCTGCCCGCCCGCTCGACCAAATCCATGGCGACGTTCACGGCGAGACTCATGCTCGGCGACTGGAGGACGGCCACTTTCGCCGAGGCGAGTCGCACCGCTTCCTGGTCGGCCGGCTCGAGCCCCGTCGTCGCGACGACGAGCGGCACCCCGCGTTCGGCCGCGAGCCTCGCGATCGACCCGACCGCCCCGGGCAGGGAGAAGTCGATGATGCAGTCGGCGTCGGCAGAGCCACTCCCTGGCTCCCTATGGTCGGGCAGCTCCCAGTGGTCACAGACGTGCACTCCCAGCGGCGAAACGCCCGCAAGCGTGCCCGCATCGGCGCCGACGTGCGGGTTGCCGCGGTGCTCGAGGGCCTGGACGACCCGCCACCGGGGATCGGCCACGGCGCATGCCACGATCCGCCTGCCCATCCGGCCGGCGGCTCCGTGCACGACGAGTCGCATCGCTTCCATGCTCGCTGGCTCACGCATAGAGGTCGATCGCCTGGACGATCTCGTCGATGCGGTTGCCGACGCTCACGGCCCGGTTGGCGTAGCTCGCACGATTCACGCCGCGGCTGCCGAGCACGTCGTTGAAGAGCTTCTGGTCGGTCGTGTGGTAGGCGACCGTCGCGGTCGGGTCCTTGAGCTGGTGGCCGGTGAGGATGCAGACCACCCGCTCGTCGCGGCCGATCACCCCCTCCGCCACGAGCTGCTTGGCGCCGGCCACGCTCGCGGCGCTCGCCGGCTCGCAGCCGAGACCCCCGGCCCCGACCTGCGCCTTCGCGTCGAGGATCTCCTGCTCCGTCACCTCGCGGACAACACCGTCGCAGACCTCGAGGGCTCGCAGGCACTTGTTGAGGTTCACGGGCCGGTTGATCTCGATGGCGCTGGCGATCGTGTCGGCCCGCTTCTTGTCGCGGTCGAGTTCGTCGTAGTAGTGACAGGCCGGCGAGAGGTCGGCCCGGCCGCCTTCCCACCGCAGGCCTCGCTTGTGGTAAAGCTCGTAGAGCGTGTTGGCGCCGGCGGCATTGATCACGGCGAGCCGCGGCACACGGTCGATGAGGCCGAGCTTCCGCAGCTCCGCGAAGGCCTTGCCGAACGAGCTGGAATTGCCGAGGTTGCCGCCGGGGACCACGATCCAATCGGGCACCTCCCAGCCGAGCGACTCGAGCACCCGGAACATGATCGTCTTCTGCCCCTCGAGCCGGAACGGGTTGACGCTGTTGACGAGGTAGATCCCGAGCTTCTTCGCGACCTCCTGCACGCGGGCCATGGCGTCGTCGAAGTCGCCGGCGATCTGGATCGTGAGGGCGCCGTAGTCGAGCGCCTGCGAAAGCTTGCCGTAGGAGATCTTTCCGGAACCGATGAAGATGATGCCCCGCATGAGTCGCGTCACGGCGCAGTAGACGGCGAGCGAGGCGCTCGTGTTGCCTGTGGAGGCACAGGCCGCCCGTCGCGCGCCGATCATTCGCGCGTGGGTGAACGCGGCCGACATGCCGTTGTCCTTGAACGATCCCGACGGGTTGAGCCCCTCGTATTGCAGGTGGAGCCGGCCGGGGTTCACCCCGACAAAGCCGCCGACGCCGTCCGCCCGCGAGAGGAGCGTCTGCCCCTCGCCGATCGTGACGACGCTCTCCCGCGGTGCGTACGGGAGCAGGTCGTGGAAACGCCACACGCCACTGAAGGCGAGCGGGTCGCTCCGCCGCATCCACTTTCGCTCGAAGACCTCGAACGACGTCGGCGGCCGGATGCGGTCCCAGTCGTACTCCACGTCGAGCAGGTTCCCGCAGACGGGGCAGCTCGTGAGCACCTCGTCGACCGAGAAGGTGGCCGCGCAGGCAGGGTCGATGCACTGCTGGAAGGCGAGGTCGGTACGGGTGACGACGGCCACTGAAAAACTCGAAAAAACTGCGTTCAGTAAGGACAACGACAAGGGTAGGTCATGCTTTCGGGGCCAGCAAGGCGGGCTGGAAATCGTCCGCCTGCCAGTTTGACAGGGCGTGCTTCGGACCGTATTCTCTCGGTTTCCTCGTTTCCAAGGGCGGAAGCATGAAAGCTGCGGAACTGAAGGTTTTCAAACAGGCGTTGCTCGAGATCCGGGCTCGCCTCCGGGGCGACGTTTCCACGATGGCCGACGCCGCGCTGCGGCGGTCGGATTCGGACGGCGGCGGCAACCTCTCCACGATGCCGATCCACATGGCCGACCTCGGAAGCGACGCCTTCGAGCAGGAGTTCACGCTCAGCCTGATGGCGACCGAGGAGGGCACCCTCGAGGCCGTCGAGGAGGCGCTCGAGCGGATCCGCACGAAGTCGTTCGGGCTCTGCGAGGGCTGCGGCGGCATCATTTCAAAGAAGCGGCTCGAGGCGATTCCGTTCGCGGCGCTCTGCATCAAGTGTGCCGAACTCGAGGAGTCGCACGGCCCTGTCCGTCGGACGCCCGTCCGGCCACCGGCGAGGGCAGCTACTGGACCGGCGAGGCCGGTCGCTGGGAAGTCGCCCGCGAAGACGAGCCGGCCCCGGCATCCCCGCTAGGCGACCGCGACATCATGGGAGGAAGGATCCTCGGCATTTCGGGAGGAAGGATCCTGTATGCGGCCGTCTTCCTCGCGGCGGCCGCGACCGACCTGGTCTCGAAGGAGATCGTCTTCGCCCGCATGGGAATGCCCGGTGTTTCGCCCGCCGTGACGGTCGTGCCCGGCATGCTCTGGATCGAGACGAATCTTAATGAGGGGGCCCTCTTCGGAATGGGGCAGGGATTCGGGGCCCTCTTCGCCCTCGTTTCCGTGGCCGCCCTGTCGATCATCCTGTTCGTCGTCGCCCGCACCGCGGCGGGGCGGGAGCCGCTGCTCGTCGCCGCACTGGGCCTGATTTCCGGCGGAATCGTCGGAAACCTCTACGACCGGCTCGGACTCCCCGGGCTTGCATGGCATGCCCCGCTCGAGCGGCAGGGAAGCCGGGTGCTCGCCGTTCGCGATTGGATCCACTTCCGGCTCGATGGGATCATTGATTGGCCGGTCTTCAATCTGGCCGACTCCTGGCTCGTGATCGGGTCGGCGACCCTCGTCATGCTCTCCCTCCTCGCGCCGCGACCGCCCGAAACGGAAGACCATGGAAAATCCTCCTGACCGCGACGAGCTCACCCGTCGGCTCGATGCCGCGATCCGCGCCGCCGGAGAAGCCGGTCGTGAGACG
>JBIIOJ010000067.1:0-12817 GCA_044337015.1 Pirellulales bacterium | reverse complement strand
CTGGGCAATGTACAGCTTGCCTGTTTTTGGTCGCTGTCATCTTTTCCCGACGCGTCAGTGGCCGCCACGCTTTCGCTTCGCAGTGCCTTTCCGCAGTGCGTTATCGAGTTTCTCCAGAAGCGCGAGGCCTCGCTTGGGCGATGCCTTCGCGGCCCGGAGTCGAAAGCGGTTTTCCGTATCGAATTCGGCGAGGCTTGTCGTGGAGAACTCCTCCATAAGTTTGTTGAGACTGATGCCGCGATGCTTCGCCAATTGTCGCAGGCGGGCGGCAGTGTCGTCTGGGATGCGAATCGTGAGCGTCGTCATGGTCGTCTACTCGGTGGCTTCAGGAACTCGGCTGGAGTCATGATGCCGATATTGGGAAAATAAGGGTTGGGTCGCCAGCGTCACGAACAGGTGACGCAGTTCTTTTCCGCCCGCTGGCCACAGAACCTACGCACGCGATCACTTCGCGGCTGTGGTGTCCGCCCCGTCGGTGAGCCATTCGAGATTGAACCGGGCGACGGTCAATCGGTCGGTGCCGAAGTTGTTCTTTCCGTCGATGCTTCCCCGCTCGTAGAAGCAGAGGATCGTGCCGTCGGGGAGCACCGCCAAGTCGCTATAGCCGCTGAAGCCGGCTTCGAGCGACTTGTTGACCGGCCAGGTCTGCCCCTCGTCGTACGACAGTTTGACGGAGACATTCTTGCGATCCCGCATGGAGCCCGGCTGGGCCTTGCCGTCGGACCGTTCGAGCCAGTGCGGATTGGCAAACAGGATCCGATTCCTACCGCCGGCTTGACCGGCCAGGGAATACCGCACGATGCTCGCCATGCAGATCGGCTCGAGCAGGGCGTCGTCGAACTTCGGCGTCGTCCATCCGGTGGCGCCGTCGGGGCTCGTCGTCACGATGCGACGGTGCTGCTTCGGCCAGCTCCGCACGTTGAGCATCACGCGGCCGTCAGCCAGTTCGACCGCCACCGTCTCGTTCGGGTCGATCCATTCAGGCGTGGTTGGCACCGCGATCTCGCCGCGGTGCCAGGTCGCGCCGGAGTCGTCGCTGTAGATGGTCGCCGAGACGCTCGGGCGATGGGCGTGGCCGCCGGTGCCGGTCGAGAGCCACACCGGCACGACCAGGCGGCCGCTCCTGAGCTGGATGCCGTGCCCGGGACCGGTCGCCAGCACCTTCCAGTCGAACTCGCTGCGAAACCCCTCGAACGCCTTCGTGATCTCGACCGGCTTCGACCAGGTCAGGCCGTCGTCGTCGCTGCGGAGATAGAAGCAGCGGGCATATTCGAGACAAAAGAGCGCATGCACGGGGCCCGCGCGATCGGCGAAGAGCGTGCAGTTGTTGTAGGTCACCTCGTCGTTGGTCGCGAGCTTCTGCTCGAGCGCCGCGGGGTTCTTCTGCTTCGGGCCCGGCACGTCGGCGAGCCTGTGTGGCTCGCCCCAGGTGCGCCCGCCGTCGGTGCTGCGGCGCAGCAGGATGTCGATCGTTCCCCAATCGCCGCTCGCGCTCTTGCGGGCCTCACAGTAGGCGATCGCGGTTCCCTTCGCCGTGACGATGATTCCCGGAATGCGGTAGAGCATGTAGCCGCCGGTCTTCGCCTGAAACACGTCGATCTTTTCCAGGAGGGGTTCGGCCGCCAGCAGGCTTGCGGGGAGCGTCAACGCAAGGAGGATCGCGCCTGCAATGCCGCCGATCGATGTTCGGAAAATCATGGTGCGCACGTGAAAGCCTCCGGACAGTCCGCATATGATATGTCAGGCACCGCGAGCAGTTTGCCCCACTACCTCGGCCACCATGCTCCCGCCGGCAGCTTTTGGCCGCCCCGGTAGCCCCCCGCGGTAGCGGGGAGATGACGCGAGCCACGACGAATCGTCCACGTGGCCAAACCCATGGAAATCCCGCGGAAACAGCGATGTGTCATGGGATTTGGCGTCCCAGGGCTAAGCCTCATTAGAGGGCTGGATTGAGAAGGCCGAGAGAGCACTATGTCAGCGTCCGCCAAATTCATCGCGGAGATCACCCGGAACCAGCGGCAGTTGCACGCATTCGTGCTGTCGATGATCTGGCACCCGGTGGAGGCCGACGACGTGCTCCAAGAGACCAATCTCGTGCTCTGGCAGAAGGCGGCGGAGTTTGACGAGTCGCGGCCCTTCCTGCCTTGGGCGATTCGGTTTGCCCAGCTTCAGTCGCTGGCCTACCTCAAGCGGTTGCACCGGCAGCACGGCCGACTCCTGATCGACGACGACCTGGCGAAAATCATGGCCGACGAGGCGGCGGCCGAGGAGCCCATCTACGAGGCACGGCGGATCGCGTTGGCCAACTGCCTGCAGAAACTCACCGCCCGGCAGCGCGAGCTCGTCTGGCGACGCTACGAGCCCGATGCCACCGTTGCCCAGATGGCTGCCGCCGCGAAGATCGCGCCCAAGGCCCTCTCCGAGCGTCTGCGGCGGATCCGCCACACGCTCCTCGAATGCGTCCGCAAGACGCTCGCCGAGGAGTCTTTCGCATGACCACCGCAAAGCGCAGTCAGCTCACCGGCTTCGAACCTGGCTGGGAAGAGCTCTTCAACCGGTTCGCTGACGGCCTCGCGACTGCCGACGACGCGGAGCAGCTCGTCGACCTGCTCCGCAACGATCCCGCGGCCCGTCGGGCGTATCGAGAGTTTGTGTCGCTCCACTCTTCGCTCCAATGGGACTACGCGGCCGTCGCCAACCATGGCCTGCCGCCGGGAGACGGCACAGCAGCCGGCGGGCAACACAGGCAATGGCGGCCGCGGTGGATCGCGACGTTGCTGGCCGGCGCGATCCTCTCAGGCGCCGCGGCGGCGGTCGCTTTCATGACGATGCAGCCGGGTCTCAACTCCCGGGATGATCGCGGAGCCGAGTCGGCAGCCACAGCCAGTCCGGTGCCGTCGTCGCTGGCCACCGTGACCAACACCCGCTTCCCAAGCCGATCCGACACGGCGACCGACCTCACTCCCGGCCAGCCGATCGAGGCGGGCCGGTTGCGCATCCTTGGCGGAGCAATCGAACTCACCCTCCGCAACGGCGTCGAGATCCTCCTCGAAGGCCCCGGTGAGTTGGAACTCATCGACGAACTGGCGGCGTTTCTCCATGGCGGCACGGCCGTGGTGCGGATGCCGAAGGGCATGCACGGATTTCGCCTCCTGACGCCATCCACCGAGGTGCTCGATCTCGGCACCGAATTCGCCGTGAAGTACGGGGCCGACTCCGCGACCGACGTGCAGGTGTATGACGGCGCGGTGATCGCCACGGGGCGGCTCGGTGAAAGTGCAGGGCGGTTTCCCACGCGTCTGGAGGCCGGAGAGGCCGCGCGGTTCGTGGCGATGTCGTCCGACGAGCCGACGGCGCTTCCCTACTACAAAGACAGGTTCGTCAGGCGGCTGCCGAACGACACGGGGATCGAGCAACGCATGGGAAATGCCAGCCCCGCCGTGATCGCCGCCGAGCAGACCCGGCACTTTGGCCGCCCGCAGGCGGAGGCGATCGTGGTGGCCCGCACCGCGGGCGCCGTGACGATCGACGGCCGGCTCGACGAGTGGGCTTCGGCACCGGGCGTGTCGGCGTCGCTCGACCGCGATCCCGCCGCCGCCGAATGGATGGATGGCAGGATGATGTACGACGCCGAGAACCTCTACATCGCGGCCCGCGTGGGCGATCCAAATCCGCTGGCGAGCTCCATCGATCCGACGCTCGACGCCGATGACGGCTGGCGGGGCGGCGCCGTGCAGGTGAGGCTCTCGACCGACCGCACGCTCGGCTGGCCGGTAAATGCCAACGCGCCGAACTATTACAAAATGCGCGGTAGCGAGCCCACGCCCGAGCAGAAGCAGGCGGCGGGCAATCCGCGGCTTTCGCACCTCACGATGTGGTTTTGTGCGAAGACCGCCACGCCCTGCCTGACGATCGTCCATAGCATGATGACCACGTCAAAAGATGGTCTCAATGTGAACCCCAGCGGGTTCAATGGCGCTTACACCCGCGCCGCCGACGGCCAGGGATACGTGATGGAATATGCGATCCCGTGGCGGTTGCTCAACTGCGAATCCGATCCGCCGCAGCCGGGCGACACCCTGGCGGCATCGTGGCAGGTGCTCTTCAGCGACGAGGGCGGCCGCCTGTGGCGGACCCAGATCGTGGAGGTTCGCAATCTCGACGAGCCGCCGCGAATCTACTCGTGGGAGCGTGCGGCCACGTGGGGCCGGGCGGAATACCGCTGACGCCGATCCCGCAAAAGCCGCTCGCGGCAGCGAGCGGGATGACGCCCTCGATCACCATCCGGGCATTTGCGCCGCGTGCGCGCCGAATACCGCGCCGCCGCTCCGGGCCTCAGGCGAGGATGCCCTTCACGAGATGGCCGTGCACGTCGGTGAGACGGTAGTCACGGCCCTGGAAGCGGTAGGTGAGTTGCACGAACCTGACGCCGCGCCCCAAGTGGTTCACGGCGTCGGTCTGCATCGAGCGAACGAGGCAGATCTCGTCGGCGATCGCTCCGATATGCTGCACGAGTTCGCTCATCTCGATGCCGGCCTTGCCGTAGGGCTGAAACTTGTACTTGGGGCCGAGGAGCGCCGAATTCGCATTGATGAAGGCCGCGCGGTAGCCCTTGAGCAGGTCGCCCGGCGGGAGTTTGCCGTCGTGTTTGGCGAGCCCCGGCTTCCAACAGTTCCTCGACAAGCACCCTGCCGACGACCTTGAGCGTCGGTTCCGGTCCCAGGCGATCGACGTGTTCGACCCCGCCGGCCGCCGCGATCATCTCGAGCTGCCGGCCGCACGCGTGCGGGCGATGTGGGCGGCGAAGGCATCCCAATCGATCGAGCGGTCAGGGCGGAAGGGGAGCAGGATCGCCGACATGCCGCGGATTCGGCGGCGCGGCTGCAGGAGCGAGGTGGGATCGATGAACGGCGAGCTGGAAACGGTGGCGGCCTCACGACCCGCTGATAACCAATCGGTTATCTCGGGACGGTTATCATGTTGCACGGGCGGCGGCATGCCAATGCCCGCGGCGGGGAGCCCGAACCGCGAGCCATTCGAATCGGCATGGAGGATGATGACGAGGAGTTTCCGCATGCATGCCCTCAGGACGACACTCGGCGGCTTGCCCTTGGCCAGGGGGCGAGCGGCGAGGGACCTGATGACGGGGTTGTCCTTCTTGGCACTGAGGGCCGTCATGGAGAGGCCGCTACGGCACGGCCGCGGGGTCGATCTTGGCCAACGAATCGGCCGCGGCGAACCGAAGGGAGCTGCTCCGATCCTTGGCGATGCCGAGCAGACGCGGCACGAGCTCCGCATAGGCCGGTGCGTTCGCGGCCTCGATGGCCAGCTTGCGGATCAGCCAGTCTTCCGAGTCCAGAAGCCGGGCCACTGTCGCCGCGGAAACCGGTGCTCGGCCCAGCAGGGCGATGGCGGCCCCGAGACGTGTTTCCGGCCCGGAGTTGGCGTCGGTGGCGAACTCTGAGAGCTTCTCGGTCGGTGCGCCGGCCAGGCGGGCGTCGGGAGCCGCGGTGCGGTACGCGGCCAGCCGCTTCGCCGCCTCCAGGGGCCTGCCAACGTCCTCCAAGGGCGAGTTGAGCATCAGCACGTCGCCCTGGGCCAGCGTCAAGACGGTGCGGTCCCAGTACTTGGTGAGCGGCGTGTCGCCAGTCAGGCACTTGAACGCCTTCGGCCAGGCTGCCCGTACGATCGCGGGCGTGACTCCCGCCCCGGCAATGGAGCCCATGTTCATCTGGTCGTACGGGGCGGCAGCCATGTAGCAGCGGACGTAGCTATGCTCGGGAATGAGCAGCACGTCAGGGAAGCGACGCTGGATCTCGCACCACTGTTCCGCGCTCATCAACGCGTTGTAGGGCTTGAATCGTCCGTCCACCTCCCTGGGCCACCAGGCCCGCTGCGCATCGTTCTCCGGCATCCGTTGGTTGCTGTTGGTGTCGATGTAGAACAGGGTGCATCCCCAACGATCCTTGGCATAGCCGATGTCCCGGGAGAGGTTTTCGACGGGGTCATGGTCCGGGGGAAACGTGTGGCGGTATTCCAGCCGACCGTCATGCTCCACGGCCCGGATGGCCGTTGGGCGGATGCACAAGCCGGTGCGAAAGCCGGCCCGCCGGATCCGGCCGAAGTATTCGTCGGCGACGGCGTCCATCTCCGGGCACATGACCTCCACGCTCGCCGGGTCACCGACGTACTTGATCGACGGCACGGTGCTGCCCTCGACGTTCCAGATCACCATGCCCTGCGCGTCGGCGCGTTTCATGTTGTCGATGAGACTGTCGGCAGCGGCCATCACCCGGGTGCGAAAATCTTCGGGCACCGCCACGTCCGTGGGCTTGGTCATGGCCTGGTCGTTCGGCGGGTGGAAGGGAAACCAGTCGCCGATGAAGGTGCGGAGGATGGGCCGCCGGTCGTCCCACTCGAGGACCATCGTGTGCGCCCGACCGTAGGCCTGGCAGACGTCCAGCGCCGGATCCAGCGGTTGGTCGGCGCGACCGAGGCGGAGCGAGACGAGATACGTGTCGCTCTGGCCCGGCTCGATGGGCCGGGAGGTCTGCTGGCCGTGCCAGATCAGGCGTTCGCCGCCAGCCTGCACGACCAACCGCCACTGCTGGCCGCGGTCCTCCTGCCTGGGTCCATCCAGCCGCCGCTGCTGGTCGGCAAGCTCCTGGGCGGCGGCGTCGCCGTGCCGTCCGGCCGCCTCCTTGGGCCGGGCGGCCTGAGTCGTGTTCCAGGACAGTTCCAGCGGTCGGGTTGTCTCGTCGGAGCACGCTACCAGGGCATGCGGCCCCACGATCAGCGGCAGGACGAGCGGCTCGGAAATGTTGTTGGCCCGCATGGCCGGGGCGGCCTGGCCAAAAAAGGTGGCCTCCGTGATCCGCGCCGGTCCGCTGGCGGCCGGCACCGCCAGCGAGAACAACTCCGCCGTGAACTGGTAGAGCGTGAGGGGGGATTCATTCCGCACGGTCAGCTCGCAGTCGACGCGGCCGGGCGCCACCACGTACCTGCGGGTCACGCTCCCCCACGTGAAGGTCTGAATGGCCGTGCCCGTCGCGGCGTCGAAGCTGTCCGAGACGAGGCTGGCGTCGATGGTCGCCGGCTTGCCCCCGTAGCCGAACAGCGTGGGCCTCTCGGCCGGGTCCCGAAACAGGGCTTGCGGCGGAGGGCCCTGCGCCGGCCCGGACATCAGGGTCTGGCCGTCCAGCCGCAGGGTCATCAGGCCGGCGGCGCTGAACGAGACCTGCAGGTTCGGGGCCTTCTCGGGGGGCTGGGCGGCGGCCGCGGACGCCATGGCGAGTGACATCAAGGCCACGATGACGGCGGGCACCGCGGGAAGTCTTGGCAAGGTACAGCGGGAATGTGAGTGGAGGTGCAAACGCAGAAGACCATGCAGGCCGGTCCGCCGAGCAACTATCCGGAGCACACGATCAATCATCGAGACCATCCTTTCTCAAAGGCGGTTCCCTCTGGCTGGGCCCAGGGACTTTCCCCGGTGGCTCGTCCACGATCGGCCGCCTCGTCGTGATCCTCTTCCGCTGCGACAAACACGAAGGCCGCCCGCCGCGGGGCAGGCATCGGTGAATCGGAACCACGCACGCTCCGCCATACGACCTCGTTGAGCAGGAGATCGTCCGCGGCGTCCTCCTTCGAGAAGTCCATCGCCAAGGATGCGGCGGCGCCCCAGGCCGTGGCGGCATTGAGGCTGTCGAGGGGGACCTCTGCCGGACGACACCGATAGGGCGACAGGTCGACTTCCCGCTGGAAGCAGGCGAACATCGGCATCGCCGCCGCGTCGAACTGGGACATCGGATCGAGGCCGAGAATCAGCTCGATCGTCCGCAGCATCGAACTGGTCGAATAGAGAGTGGAATCGACCGCGTTGCGGCGCGAGTACGGACTGGCGACCAGAGCCACCGTGCGGTGGGCATCGACGTGGTCGGATCCATTTTGGGCGTCGTCCTCGACGACGAAAATCGCCGTCTTCGGCCAGAACGCCGACCTGGAGACCGCCTCGACGATCCGGCCCAGCGCCAGGTCGTTCTCCGCCACGCAGCTCGTCGGCGTGCGACTCCCGGGCTGGGTGCCGCTGGTGTGGTCGTTGGGAAGCCGCACGATCTGCAGCCGGGGCATCTCGCCTTCCCGCTCGAAGCGAGACAGTTCCTCGATGAATCGCGCGGCCCGATCGAGGTCGGAGTAGTTCATGTCGAAGCCACGGTAAAGGGGATCGAAGCGGCCCTCCAAGGCCGGCGTCTTGGCGCGACCGGGCTGGCCAGGCGCCGGGCCGTTGGCCACCCACTCGCCGTAGCTTCGCACGGTCACGCCGGCGGCGATGGCGCGATCCCAGATGTAGCCTCCCGCCGGACGCGCGGCCACGAAGCCGCCCTCGCTGGCATACGGAAACTTCTTGCTGTGGCCGTAGATCAGGGGCCACTGCTTCTCGACGAAGTCGGTCGCGTAGGCCCCCATGCTCCACTCGTGGCCGTCCGCGCTGACCTCACTTTCCACGAAGAAATTGTCGAGCAGGACGAAGTCACGGGCGATGGCATGATGATTGGGCGTGACCTTTTCCGGAAACAGGCAGAGCGAGGGGTCGCCGCGACCCCGGGGCATGTCCCCGAGGACCTGGTCGTAGGTTCGGTTCTCCTTGACGATGTAGATCACGTGGGTGATCGGGCTCCCATCGGCCTTGGAGCGGGGCACCGGATGGCCGGCAAGGTCGGCGAGCGCCTTTTCATCGAGCCGTGGGGGCATGCAGGCGAACGACGTGGAAGTCCACTCGGCCATCTGGCGGGCGAAGGCGGTTTCGTCGGTGGGAAGGTCGATGAAGCCGATCGTGCCTTGAAACAGGCTGCCGATGAAGGCAGGCGTCGGCGCGGAGGGATCGTAGCCCGGCCGGGGCCCGTTGCGATTGGCTTCGGAAATGATCCCCTTGCCATTGGCGACGACCAGACGCAGCCCGTCGGCCGAGAGCCGCACGCTCGTCGGATACCAGCCGACCGGAATGAAGCCGAGGCTGCGGGACTTTCCTCCCTCGGCCACGTCGAAGACGGCCACGGCGTTGATCCCGGCATTGGCCACGAAGAGGCGGCGACCGTCGGCGGAAAGGACCAGCGAGTTGGGGGTGTTGCCCGGCGGGGCGTTGGGAGTCAGGGTGGCGACCAGCGTCTCGACCGTGCCACCGGTGTCCGGATCGATCACCGACACGCTGTTGCGATTGGCATTGGCGACGAACAGCCGCGTGCCATCGGCCGCCAGGAGCATCTCGTTGGGATGCTCCTCGACGGGCCAGCGGGCGATTTCTCGTCGCGTCGCAAGTTCGATCACCGCGACCGCGGCCTGCGCCCAGAGCGAGACGTAGAGCCTGCCGCGCGGCTCGTCGAGCACGCAGGCGTAGGGAAACGGGAGCGAGGGGTCGGTGTTTTCCAGAAGCTGCTCGGCCCGCTTCGTGAGCGGCCGTTCCTCTTTGTCGGCAGGACGCTCCGCGGCCGACGGCCGGACAGCGGCGGGCTTCACCGGGGCCGTCGCTGCCCGTCCGTCGCGGGCGAGGGAAAGATGGGTGATCGCGGGGCCGCCGTCGGCCACCATATCAATCAGCGAGATGGAATGCCCCCACAGATTGGCGACGTACAGGCGGTGGCCGTCACCGCTGACGGCGAGGCCCGCCGGGATGCCCCGTTCGACCTGCGGACGGAGCCGAATCTCCCCGTCCGGCACCAGCACGCCGGCCTTGAAGCGGTAGCGCCGCACGACCTCGTCCTCGCTACCCGAACAGAAGAGCTTCTCGCCGGAGCTGTCGAACGCGACGCCGTAGAAAGCCTCCGGGACGTGCGTGCGACTCACGATCGAGCGAGCGGCAATGTCCAGCACGACGAGTTCATGCGGCCCGAATCCGCAGTGCAAGACGGCAGCATGGCCGCCATCGGGGTGGATCGCAATGCTGACCGGAAAGTCGCCGACGGTCAGTTGTCGTCCGGCGGGCCGCAACGACCACTGGGTGGGCAGAATCACCGAGCCATCCGGTTGCGGGCCGGGCGTGCGGGGAGCGGGTGGTTCCTCGGCCACGCCACGGCTGCACGGCGTGCCCGGTAGCCCCACGACTGCCAGGCAGGCGGTAATCCCGGCGAAGAACCTGCTCATCCGCAGGCCTCGGCGGCTCCGGATATTCGCTCTGGCCGGGGGCTTTGATCGAAACCAATTCATCGTTCCTCGCTTTGCTTCACCACCTCGCCCACGGCGTGTTGCGTTCCAATGATATGAGGATGGTGCCGGTGTCCCACTCGCTATTCCAGCCACCAGTGCAGGACGTTCGTCTTCGAGCGGTCGTAGGCATGCGAAGCCTGGATCAGCAACCGCCTTCCGCCATCGACTAGAAGATTGTTCGAATAGGCGGCCGCCCCGGCGGTCTTCAGGCAGAGGTAGCGGCCCTCGTCCCAGTTCACGCCATCGGGCGAGGTGTACAGCACGAGATGCCCAAGGTCGCCGCGATCGGTCCCCACGTGGCCGCTACGGCCATGCAGGACATAGCCCCCTTTGAAAGCGGCGATTTGCGGGTTGCGGATCTTCTTGGCGAAGAAAGCCGTTTGCGGCTTGCCCCAACTCACCCCCCCGTCGCCGCTGAGCACGTACTCGAGTCGCTGTTCGTCGGCCGGGTTGTAGACGTATGCGATCAGGCGTCCATCCTGGAGCATTTCCATCGTGCCGTAGGAACGCCCATGAAATGGCAACCGGCTGCGCGGGGCGAACGACTTGCCATGGTCGCCGCTGGCATAGAGCACGTGAACCCGATCAGCACGGTGGTGATTGAACGCCAGAATCGTGCCCTTGACCATTAGCGCGTCAAACACCCTGCCGGGCAGGTTCCCCAATTCCTGCGGCTCGCTCCAGGTTTCGCCACCGTCGCCCGAACGCGACACTGTTGGCGTGAAAGTGGGGTTCCAATCGGTATTGGTCGCGATGTCGCATTCGAGGTTGAACAGGACGACGGTGCCGTCGGCCGCCAGGACCGCCTTCTCACAAAAGATCGACCGGCCCTGCCGTTGGTCATACGCCCTTTTGGAGTATTCGAGGACGGCGGGCTCGCTCCAGGTTCTTCCGCCGTCTGCCGACCGCCTGTATTCCATCCAACCGTCGGCGTTGTGCCCGGCCCACTCCGGCCCCATCCACGGCAAGCCCCCTTTCTCACCGGAGCATGTAGGATAGAAGGCCAGAATCTTGCCCGGGCCATATTCGACAAGAGCGTGGCCGAGATGGCTGCTGCGATTGGCCCGGGATTGATCCACGAACAGAATGCCACCATTGGGCGGATCGGGAGGCGTGATCGTGAACGAGCCCCTGCCGCCGACCGCCCCCAGCGGCTCCACCGCGGCCACGGCACCGGCCAGGGCGGCACCGACGATCAGCGGCACCAGGGCGTCGGGAATCGGGGCATACCGCATCGCCGCCCTCCGAAAACCCATGGGTCGAAATCCTTGGTCTATTCTGCTGACGACTTCTCTGATGACGACTTCTTATTGTCACTGGTGTTCGCACACCGCGATCACGAGCAGAATTCCCAAGGGGGCTCTTGTGGACAGTTATAAAACGAAAGGGAGGGACAAATGAAGCGGGCCATGACGTTCTCCCCGTTTCTTGATCCATCCGGGATGTTAGGTTTTTTGACCTTGGCATCACCAGAAGGGGTGGGTTTTTCGGATGGGAAAGAAGCACTTTACGGAAGAGCAAATCGCGTTTGCTTTGAGGCAGGCTGAGTCGGGCACTTCGGTGGCCGAGATCATTCGTAAGCTCGGGATCAGCGAGCAGACTTTTTATCGGTGGAAGAAGCGGTTTGCTGGGCTCGGCATCGCCGAACTGCGACGGCTGCGAACGCTTGAGGAAGAGAACCGCAAGCTCAAGCAGTTGGTGGCCGACCTAAGCCTCGACAAGAAGATGCTGCAGGATGTGCTCTCAAAAAAACTTTGAGGCCCGTGGTGCAGCGTGTTCTGGTGCGGGAAATGCAGGTGGCGTACCGGGTAGCTGAACGCCGGGCCTGCCGTGTTCTCGGATTTTCCCGAGCGACCTACCGCTACCGGAGCAGACTCAATCCACGGGCCGATCTTCGGATCCGACTTCGCGACCTGGCGACGAGCCGGGTGCACTATGGGTATCGAAGGCTGTGGGTGCTCTTGCGCCGCGAAGGGTGGCTCGTGAACAAGAAGCTGGTCTACCGACTGTACTGCGAAGAAGGCCTGGGACTCCGGCGGCGAAAGCCACGTCGGCGGAAGAGCGTCCAAGTTCGCAAGGCACGTCTACCAACCGGGCAGACCAATGAGAGTTGGAGCATGGACTTCATGGCCGATCAACTGGTCAGCAGACAGCGGTTCCGACTGCTGGCGTTAGTCGATAACCATAGCCGTGAGAGCCTGGCCATCGAGGTCGGCCTGCGACTGACCGGAGACGACGTCGTACGGGTCTTGGAGCAGGTCTCTGCAACGCGTGGCAAGCCGCAGACGATTCGAGTCGACAACGGTCCCGAGTTCGTCTCACAGAGCTCGGATCTATGGGCCTACTTCAACGGTGTGAAGCTCGACTTCAGCAGACCGGGCAAGCCCACAGATAATGCGGTGATCGAATCATTCAACGGCAGGCTTCGCGACGAGTGCTTGAACCAGCATTGGTTCGTGTCGCTCGAAGAAGCGCGAGCCGTGACACAAGCGTGGAGGGAGGACTACAATCGCGTCCGTCCACATGGTGCTCTGGGCAACCGGACGCCGTCGGAGTTCGCGCGGCCGGTAGCTGGGCATGCCCAGCTACCGGCCCTGCATGGCTAACAACCCGGCTGGTA
>JBIIOJ010000066.1:0-12824 GCA_044337015.1 Pirellulales bacterium | reverse complement strand
ATACGGCAAGGACCCGCGATGGCACGCCCGGACGACGAAGACCTCTTCAAGAGCTCGACGATGACCTTCGGCGAGCACCTCGAGGAGCTGCGGATCTGCCTCATCCGGGCATCGGCCGGCCTGGCCGTCGCCGTCGTCTTCGGCTTCTTCGTGGCCCGCCCGGTGGTGCACCTGATCGAGCAGCCGCTCAAGCGGGCACTCTCCAGCTACTACGTCGACCGCTCCATCGACGCCTTCGACGAGTGGCAGCCCCGCGCGGCCGACGGCCCCCGCCTCCCCTATGAACGCAGCGAGGTGGTCGACGCCGTCGAGAAGCACGGCATGTCGTTTGATCTCCGGGAGATCCACGCCGACCGGCTGCGGAGGGTGCTCGACCCGGCGGCCAACGCCGGAACCGACTCGAAGGCCTTTGACCCGGAGAGCCTCGTGCCGGTGCTGCTCTGGCAGCCGATGGATCGCGACTCGCGGGTGAGCATCACGACGCTCTCGGCACAGGAGGCCTTCGGCATCTACGTGAAGGCCGCGCTCCTCGTGGGCGTCGTGCTCGCGAGCCCGTGGGTCATCTATCAGCTCTGGACGTTCGTGGCAGCGGGGCTCTACCCGCACGAGAAGCGGTGGGTGCACGTCTTCCTGCCGTTCAGCACCGGTCTTTTCCTCGCGGGCGTCGGGTTGGCCTTCTTCTTCGTCTTCGACTTCGTCCTCGACTACCTGCTCGCCTTCAACTCCTGGCTGGGCCTCGACCCGGACCCGCGGATCAGCGAATGGCTCTCGTTCGTGCTGCTCCTTCCGATCGGGTTCGGGCTCGGCTTCCAGCTGCCGCTCGTGATGCTCTTCCTGGAGCGGATCGGCATCTTCGACGAGAAGGCCTACGCCGAGCAGTGGCGGATGGCGGTCGTCGTGATCTTCGTCGCCTCGGCGATCCTCACGCCGGCCGACCCCTACAGCATGCTCTTCCTCGCCGTGCCGCTGTGCGGTCTCTACTTCGGCGGCCTGCTGCTCTGCCGGTACTTCCCCCGCGGCGATCAGGCCGCGAAGGCGACGTAGTAGAAGAGCCATCCCGTCACGGACGTCATGAAGAGGTCGGCCGCCGCGAGCCTCGCGAGGACGCGGTGCCGCTTGCCGTGCGTGCCGGGCTCGGGCGGCACCGGAAAACGCCGCAAGGCCTCGACGACGACCCATGTCCAGAGCACGACCGTCGTGATCGCGAAACAGAGGTGCACGCCGAGGGCCGTGAGCACGCCCGACGGCCAATAGCCGCTCTCGACCGCCCGCGGCTTCCATCCGCTCACCAGCCGCATGTCGATCTCGAAGACGACGATCGCGACCACGAGCGCCGCCGTGACGGCCAGCTGCATCCGCTTGTGGGCCGCATAGTTTTTCCTGTGCCGCACGAGGTGGATGCTCATGGCGAGCACCGGCAGCACCGCGAAGAGCGCCACGCACACCACGTCCATCCCGAGCGACGCCCGGGTGCCGAGAAAACCGTCGATGCCGGGATAGACCGATTGCGGAACTGTCACGTGACCGTATGCCCTCTGCGTCGCATGAATTCTGGGTGAAGTTGAGTGTCTTACCTCATTGGCGGCAATACGGCCCATGGTGGTGCGGGTCAAACGTGCTGGGTTCGGGGCTGCCCGTATGCCCTCGCAGCGGGAGGCAGGTCTGTCTGAAGGGCTTCTGCACGACACCGCATTGGTTCCTCTGCGAGGGAAACCGCTCCAGGGCATTTGAACGACGCCGCATTGCCGCCGGGGGAGCGGACGCATCGTCGCTACGGTGAGGATACACCTGATGCTCCTCAACGTCCGCTCCCCCGGCGTTCAGCATCAGAGTCCCTGTGTGATTCATTGAGCACCACGTTTGACTGGTTCGGGGCTGCCCGTGTGCCCGAGACGGCGTATGCAGACAAGCGAAGCAAGGATTGCGGAGCGAAGTCTGCATCCGAGCGAGCGGAGGGCAGGAAGCCCGCAGCGCGCGTCCGGCGAGCGGCATACGGGTAGTCCCGAACCCAAGCAGAGTTGACTCGACGAAAAAAGCATCGTGAAAAAACCAGCCCCGAACCCAGCACGTTTGATTCGCACGTTGCGAACGACGAGCGGGGCAGCGTAGGATCGCGTCGGCTCGGCCGAGTGGCGAAACTGGCAGACGCACGGGACTTAAAATCCCGTGGAGGGTTTCCTCCGTGCGGGTTCGATCCCCGCCTCGGCCATTGCGGCCGGGCCGATCGTGACCGGCCGCGACTGCGGTTGCCCGAAACGCGGGGTTTCTGTATTTCCCCGTCCGATGACGAGGGACCTTTCCGATCGCCGCCCCCCTGGCCGAGCCGGCCTCCTGCTGCCGTGGCTGCTCGCGCCGGCCTGGCTCTTCCTGCCGCTCGTGGGCTGCGGTTTGGCCGACTCGGCGTTCAAGCCGCCGCGGGCCGAGACCGTGGCCGGGATGCCGGTGGTGCCGGTCGAATCGACGGTGACGGTCGCCGCGGCCCCGATGGCCGTCCGCTGACCGCCGGTGGCGTCGGCCCCGCGGGCGCACTAGGTTTGCGGATGACGCGGCCGGTGTTCCGGGCCGCGACGCCTTCCCGGAGCCCGTCGATGTCGCTGCGTTCCAGAATCGCCACGGTGGCCGCCCTGCTCGTGCTGGCCGCCATCGCCGTCAACACGCTCTTGCAAACGCTCGCCGCCGTCCAGGCGGTGCGGGGCCAGGCCCGCAACGATGCGGAGGCGATCGCCGAACTGCTCGCGCGGTCCGTGGCGTTCGCCGTCGAAGTTCCCCGCCAGGTCGAGGCCGAGATCGGCGAGCAGATGAAGACGCAGGCTCACCTCGTCGCCCAGCTCGTGGCGATCGCCGAGAAGGGCCGCGTGCCTCCGAAGGACGTGCTCGAGGCGCTCCGCCAGGTGAAGCAGTCGTCGTCGGCCGACTTCCTGGCGACCGATTCCGAGGGCCGGATCACGCTCCACACGGACGACTCGGTCGGCGACTTCGTCTTCTCGCCCGACGCGACCGTCCAGCCGCAGGCCCACGTCTTCCACAAGCTGCTCGCCGGCTCGCTTCCCGCGGTCGTGCAGGAGGCGAGGAGGCGGGAGGTGGACGACCGCGTCTTCAAGTACGTCGGCGTCGGAGGGGTCGATCGGCCACGGATCGTGCAGGTGGGTATGGAGGCCGCGTTCCTCGAGCGGCTCGACCGCAACCTCGGTCTCCGACGCCTCGCCGCGGAGGTCGTGCAGGGGGAGGTTCGCGAGGTCCGCATCCTCGACGCGGAACTCAACCCGCTCGTCACGCAGGCCGCCGTTGGCCCCGACCTCTCGACCGCGACCGGGCCGCTCGGTGCCGCCGACCTCGAGATGGTCCGCGACTGCATCGAGGAGGGCAACGCCGTCGGGAGACTCGCCGGCAGCGGCTACCGGTTCGCAGCGGCCGTGCGGCGGGGCGACGGCACGCCGGCCGGCGCGGTGCTCGTCGAGGTTTCCGCCGCCGCGAGCCGCCGCGTGCTCTGGTGGCAGGCGGCCGGGGCCGGACTGTCGGCCCTGCTCGTCGGCATTCCCGGTGTGCTCGCCTCGCTCTGGATCGCCCGCTCCGTGGCGAACCCGGTCCGGCAGGCCATGGTCGTCGCCGAGCGGATCGCAGCCGGCGATCTCGCCACCGCCGTGCCGGAAGGAGACGAGCACGAGGTCGGCCGCCTCCTCTCGGCGATGGGGACGATGAGCCAGAGGCTCGGCAGCCTCATTGGCCGCATCCAGCATGCCGGCGAGCGGCTCTCGGCCGTCGAGGGGGAGACGGCCAAGGCGCTCACGCGGCAGGACCGTGCCATCCGCAGCTTCGGCGAGTCGGCCACCGAGATCGCGACCACCGCCGCCGAGATCTCCACGACGAGCGAGCAGCTCCTTTCGGCGACCACCGACGTGACCCGCGTCGCCCGCGACGCCGCCGGCGTCGCCGATTCCGGCCGCGGCGGCCTCGAGTCGATGACCTCCTCGATGCAGCAGCTCGACGAGGCGATGAACGCCTTCACGAGGAAGCTCTCCACGATCAGCCAGCGGGCCAGCGGCATCACCTCGGTCGTCACGACGATCGCGAAGGTGGCCGAACAGACGAACCTGCTCTCCGTGAACGCCACGATCGAGGCGGAGAAGGCCGGGGAGTCGGGCCGGGGTTTCCGGATCGTGGCCCAGGAGATCCGCCGGCTGGCCGACCAGACGGCGCTGGCCACGAAGGACATCGAGCGGATGGTCCGCGACATGCAGGCCGCCGTCTCCAGCGGCACGATGGAGATGGACCGCTTCCGCAACGAAGTCGCCTCGCGGATCGCCGAGGTCGCGGGCGTGAGCGAGCAGCTCGGCCGGATCATCGAGCCTGTGCAGTCGGTCACCGAATCGCTCGAGCACGTCCACGAGGGGATGAAGTCGCAGTCGCAGGGGGCACGCCAGATCAGCGGCGCCATGGAGAATTTGCGGGAGGGCGCGACCGCCTCCGCCGAATCGCTCGCGATGTTCGCAAGCTCCCTCGACGACCTCCGCCAGGCGATCGGCGAACTGAAGCAGGAAGCCTCGCAGTTCCGCGTCGCCGGCTGAACCGCTTCTTATTTCGATTCCTCTTGAATCCATTCGCGAGGATCGGGCGAATCCCACGGAGGCGAGCGTGTCGTCGCCCTGCCATATTCGGCATAGTGTCTGCACGTTGTCTGCAGGGCACGAATTCGGAAAGGCCTTCATGAATCGTTGGAACGGACACGGTCGCGGGGCTTTGCCGACCCGGGCCATCGGCTTCTGCCTGGCTTTATGCTGCCTTTGCTTCTCATCCGAGACCCATGCCATCTGTGGTCTCGACGGGGCGGTTCTCGATCAGATTCGCGACGTCGATGATCCGGAAGCGAGGCAGGCCTGGGCGCGACACATTTTGCGGCAGGGGAACGCGGCATGCGTCGTGTGCCATCTGGCCGGGTACGGCCCCCGGAATCAGTATGGCACCGCGATCAACATCCTGGTCACGGTGAACGACCGTGATAACTCTGCGTGGAAACGCGAGGCTGGACGACGGGTCAACGAGATTCCGGCGAATCCGTCGCTGCCCGACTCGCCGACCTTCGGCGACCTGATCCGTCGGGGCTTGCTGCCCGCTGCCGACCCTGCGGCCGACTTCCCGGGGCTGCAGAACATCCCGGCAACTCCGCCGGAGGTCGTCACGGTCGAGCAGGCGAGTGAACTCGTGCGAAAGGTCGAGGCGGAATCACGGTTCGGGATCCTCCAGCTCAGCCGGACGTACGAGATGAGCCCGAAGTTAGCGGCGGTGCTCGCCGAGTTCCGCGGGGAGATGTTGATCCTCGGGGCGAGGTCGCTTTCGAGCGAAGTCGCCCGGGCGCTCGAAAAAAGCAAGGCGGCCACCGTCTGGCTGCACTCGGTCACGGAGGTGGCCCCCGAGGCTGCCGAAGCGATCGCCCGAGTGCCGGGCCACCTGGTGCTGTCCGGCTTGGTGAAACTCGACTCCGTGCCGCTGGCGAAGAAATTGGCCCGGCGACCGGGAGCGTTGTCACTTCCCTACTTGAAAGAGATCGGGCCGGAGATCGCCGCGGCGTTGGGGGAGAACCCGCGCGGCCTGGCGCTGGCCGGCCTGACCGAGCTATCGCCGGCAGTCCAGGAAGTGCTCGCTCAAACCGCCGGAGCCCTCACCCTACCGAACCTGACGTCGCTCGACTCGCCCGCCCTCACCAAGAAACTCGCGGCGGGCTATGCGTCGGCGGTCCTTCTCCCGGGCATCAAAACGCTCTCCGTGGAACAGGCTGTCGAGATCGCTTCCGTAAAGCGGCCATTTTTCCTGGGAGGGACGCTTCTGCCGCTGACCGTGATGAACGACGAGGTCGCGGCCGTGTTTGCCAAGAGGCCGGAGGCGGGGCGGCTGACCCTCGGGGCCGGGGCGATCTCCGATTCGCCATTCAAGATGCTGGTGGAGTCTTTTCCGAGCCTGTCACTGCTGGAAGTGGATTCGTTCAACGACGAGCAGGTGAGGATCCTGGCGGCTGCGACGAATACGGTCCCGGGTGGTCCATTTGGAAAGCAGGCCAAGCTCAGCGTGCCCAAACTGACCACACTCGACTCCCCCCTGCTCGCCAAGACGCTGCTTCGATGCTCGCCCGGTTTTCAAGGCGTCACGACGATCTCGCCGGAAGCGGCGGCCGCGGTCGGTAACGTTCCGGTCGTGGACGCGATGGGGCTTTCGTTTCCAAGCCTCGAGGAACTCGGGTCCGAGACGGCTCGGCTACTCATGAACCGCACTTGGTCATCGATCTCGCTGCCGTCTTTGCGGGACGCATCTCCGGAGACCGTTCGCAGCCTCGTGCGTCAGACCTCTTCGTTGACGCTCGGCCTCACCACCATCACGCCCGAGGTAGCCGCCGTGTTCGCCGACATGGCCAGCAATCAGGTCGAGTTGGGCGGAGGCCAACTCGCGCTTCCCTGCTTGTCCGAGCTTTCGCCGGAGGCCGCGAGAGTTCTGGTGGCGGCGCTCAACCGCGGGGAGGAGGTCCGCGGGTGGGGAGGCCTCGACAAGTCGCCCCAGTTGTTCATCGGTGGCCGCGGGCCCTCCGGCGTGTCTCCGCCATTGACCCCGGCCTTGGCGGCGGAGTTGGCGGGGTACCGGGGCCGGCTGTCGATCGCCGGCCTTCGGCAGCTTTCGCCGGAGGCGGCCGTCGCACTGGTGCCGTATCGCGGCCCATCCCTGGATTTGGCAGGCCCCGCGACGGACAAACTGTCGCCGGACACCGCGGCAGCACTCGCAAAGTTTCCCGGGAATCTGCAGATGCCGCTGAAGGTGCTCGATTCCGTGCCGCTCGCCGAAAAATTCGCCCGACAAAGTCAGCGGACACTCGACGGTCTCGAGTCCATTTCCGCCGAAGCCATACCGGCATGGGTGCAATACAAGGGGTTTTTCACGCTCAGACAGCTCACGGCGCTCGATTCCCCCGAACTGGCAGCGAGGCTCATCCAGGACTCCTCCGGGCAGGTGTTGCCCTCGCTGCGAACGATCTCGCCCGCGGCGGCCGAAGTCCTGGGCAGAAGTCCCAACAAGATCTACCTCGGGCTGACCGCCCTCGATGACCTGAACGTCGCCTTCGCGCTGAGAAATTCGGGCAAGGACGTGCAGCTTCCGCGGCTTCGCGCGGCGACTCCGAAGGTCAGCAGTCTCCTCGCATCCTCCGAAACGATCAGCATGCCGGCGCCGGAGACGCTCTATATCCTGCCCGAGCGGCAGCGTTGATATCGCGAAACACCCCGTCCACGCCGCTAAACGCGGTCCTGGTGGCGGTTCCGGCTGCGGCTGCTGCGGCAATCGGCGCAGATGCCGGTGATGATGAGCCGGTGAGATTCCGCCCGAAACTGGTGCGTCGCGGCCACAGCGTCCCGGATGCGGATCAATTCGTCGCTCGAGAACTCGATGAGGGTCTTGCAGCTCGAGCAGAAGAGGTGGTCGTGCTGCGGGTAGCCGTAGTCGTGCTCGTAGACCTCGCGGCCGCCGAGCACCATCTTGCGGAGCAGTCCGGCGTCGACCATGTCGCCGAGCGTCCGGTAGACGGTGGCGCGGCTCGCCTTCGCCCCCTCCGGCGTCGCGTGGATGAGTTCGATGAGCTGGTCGGCGTCGAAGTGCTCGTGGCTCGCGTAGACCTGCTCCACGATCAGCCGCCGCTGCTTCGTGATCCTCTTGCCACGGGCCTGGAGAAACTCGTCGAAACGCTCCCACGGCGTCATCGCGACCTTCACGCTCTGGAGCGCGAAATCATCGGAGACGGACATGGCGATCCTCGATCACGGTTAAAACGACAAGGGGCAGCGGACTCCTCGAGCCCGCTGCCCCAATTGTACATTCCCGATCGAAGTCGGCGCCGATCGTAGTCGGCACAGTCGCCCCGGCCTCAGCCGATCGACTCCAGCAGCCGATCAAGCGCGATGTCGAGCTTTTCGGGCGTCTCGTAGCTGCCATCGGCGATCGCGGCGCGAATCGCCTGCACCCGGTCGAACCGGATGTCGGCGGTCGCGGCCGCCTCGGCCGCACGCACGCCATCGACCGACAGCGAAACCGAGTCGCGAACGTCGGCCACCTCGCCGGCAGCCTTGGCCGGGCCGGCGCCACCGATCCCCTTCACGCCCGAAAGCGCCTGCGAACCGTTCGTCGCCGAAACACCGAAGATTTGCATGATCCGTCTCCTTCCGATGGATGTGTCTGAACCGTCCGTCGCCCCCGTCTCGTGCACCCTCGCAGGTCATCGACCCGTCGAGGATGTCCTACGCGGACGGGCGGCAGGTGGTTCGTGATGCCTCAACTCTTGCCGCGCTTTTCCAGAATGCCAGTCGTTCGATCCGCTTTCTCGACATCCGCTTCCAGCGGGCATCGACTGCCCGAGCTTTTCATTATCGGCATCTCGCCCTCGAACCATGAGCCCAATTTTTCTGCCGTTTTTTCCGGTGTGATCCGACCCTCGCCTCTTCGGCGACGGCTCATCCCACCGCGAATTCCGGCCGCCGCCGGCCGAGTTGGTTCTGCAGCCGCTCGACGATGGCGCTGTGCATTTGGCTGACGCGGCTCTCCGAGAGGTCGAGCGTGGCCCCGATCTCCTTCATGGTGAGCTCCTCGTAGTAGTAGAGGATGATGATCAGCCGCTCGTTGCGGTTGAGCCCCTTCGTCACCAGCCGCATGAGGTCGCCCTTCTGGATCCGCCGCGTCGGGTCCTCTCCCCGCTTGTCCTCGAGCACGTCGATCTCGCGGACGTCCTTCGAGCTGTCGGTTTCGCACCACTTCTTGTTGAGCGAGACGAGCCCCACGGCGTTGGCGTCGACGAGGAGCTTCTCGAAGTCCTCACGGGAGAGCTGCATGTGCTCGGCCACCTCGGCGTCGGACGGCGCTCGGCCGAGCTTCGCCTCGAGCGTCTTGACCGCCTCGTTGAGCTTGCTGGCTTTGCTGCGGACCAGCCGCGGAACCCAGTCCATGGTCCGTAGCTCGTCGAGCATCGCACCGCGGATCCGCGGCACGCAGTAGGTCTCGAACTTCACGCCCCGCGACATGTCGAACGCGTCGATCGCGTCCATTAGCCCGAACGTGCCTGCCGAGACGAGATCGTCGAGCTCGACGCCGTCGGGCAGCCGCGACCAGATCCGCTCGCCGTTGTACTTCACGAGCGGCAAATAGATCTCGATGAGACGGTTGCGCAGATCCTCGTTCGACTGGTCGAGCTTGAACTGCTTCCAGATTTCCTGGACCTCTTCCGGGGACAGTTGGTTCGCCACGCTCTCCTCCTTGAAACGCGTTGGTCCGGATCTTCCGGACTGGTCCTCACTCCGTGCCTGCGTCGCGGACGGCCATTCCATGCGGAGGCATGGAGTCGGGGCGCGGCTTCGCCGTGGGGGCACGAAGACATCGTCCGGTCGGCTGGCATTTCTTGAAATCTTTTTTCGCGGGCCGCACGCTCGGCGTCCTGCCCATGAAACCCTGCTTCTCCACTGTGAAATGCATGGTGAAATGCATGGTGATGACACTCATGGTCAGGCCGCCCTCGCGAACTCGTCGCCGACGGTGGCGAAGACATCCGCGGTCGTTTCGTCGGCCAGCTCTTCCTCGGCGAGCACGACCGCTCCGGCGATCGACTTCACCAGAAGATCGCGGACCTGGCGCCGCACCCGGCCCGGCACCACCACCGGCCGAGGGCTCGACCGCTCGCCGCCGGCGGAGACCGCCCTGCGGATCGCTGCCAGCGCCTTCGCATCGGGTTTGCCCCGCTTGGAAGCGGCCTCCACGAGCCCCGCGACCGTCGCCTCGGAGAGCCTCACGACCGAAAGCCGCCCCTGCTCGTCACGGAGCCGCCGGCAGATGGTCCGGGCGAGGCCCTGCCGCACGCCTTCCGCGAGCGCGGCGGCATCCGCGGCGGCCGGAGCATGGTCGGCCATCAGCTCGAGCACGCCCGAGAGCGGACGGATCGGCACCCCCTCGCGGACGAGCAGCTGGAGCGTGCGATGGACGAGCGCGAGCGGCAACTGTTCCGGCACGATCCCGTCGACGGCGGCGGGCTGCGCCGCCCGCAGGCCCTCGACGAGCTGCGAGACGCCACTGCGGGTGAGCATCGCGTCGGCGTGGCGGCGGACGGCCGACTCCACCGCCCTCGCCACGACGTCCGGGGCGTCGAGCACCGTGGCGCCCTGCCGTCGGGCCTGTGCGACCTGCCGCGGCGCGATCCAGACGCCCTTGCGGCCGCCCGCCGGATCGGCCGCCTCGACGCCATCGAGCGGCTGCTCGTCGGCGGCTCTCCTGACGGCGAGCGCCTTCCCTTGGAGCAGCTCCCCTTCCCAGGCCGGCTCGCCCGCGATCCGCACGCGATAGCTCTGCGGCTCGAGCGAGGCTTCGTCGCGAAAGACGATCTTCGGAAGCACGATGCCGAGATCACTCGCCAGGGCTGCACGCAGCGTCGCCGACCGACGGGGCAGCGGAGCTTCCGGCCCGGCCACGAGGTGCACGAGTCCGCGGCCCACCTCGACGACGACGATCTCCTCGGCGAGTAGATCCGCCGTGACGGATCCGGCGGACGAAGACTCGCGCGGCCCGGCCTGCTCCGCGGACGGCTCCGGGGCGGACGGGCCCTTCCTGCCCGTCTGCCACGCCACGGCCACGAGCACGGATGCCACGGCGGCCAACGGCAGGAACGGCAGCTTCGTGAAGGCGAGCACCGCGAGGAAAGCGGCCGTGACGATGAGCGCGAGCGGCCGCGCCGCGAACTGCCTGCGGAGTTCCCCCGACAGGTCGACCGCCTGGCTCGACCGCGAGATGAGCAGGCCCGTCGCGATCGACACCAGGAGCGACGGCACGGTGGAGACGAGCCCGTCGCCGATCGTGAGCCGCGAATAGACGTCGACGGCCCGACCGATGGGCATGCCGTGCTGCCCCACGCCGATCGCCAGCCCCCCGACGATGTTGACGATCGTGATCACGACGCTGGCCACCGCCTCGCCGCGGACGAACCGGCTCGCACCGTCCATGTTGGCGAAGAAGTCGGCGTGCCGCTGGAGGTCGAGCCGCATCGCGCGGGCCTGCTCGCGGGTGACCGTGCCGGCCTGCACTTCGGTGTCGATCGCCATCTGCCTGCCGGGCAGTCCGTCGAGCGCGAACCGTGCCGCCACCTCGCCGGTCCTCGTCGCGCCGGCGGTGATCACGACGAACTGGATCACCGCGATGATCGCGAAGATCACCGCCCCCACGACGACGCTGTTGCCCGAAACGAACTCGCCGAACGCCCGCACCACCTCGCCGGCCGCCGCATCTCCCTCCACGGCGGCGCGGGTCAGGATGAGCCGCGTGGTCGAGATGTTGAGCACGAGCCGCACGAGCGTCGTGCCGAGCAGGAAGGTCGGGAAGACGCTCATTTCCAGCGGCGACCGGGCGGCAAGCGCCCCGACGAGCGCGAGCGTGGAAATCGCCAGGTTCGCGGCGAGAAAGAGATCCACGAGCCCGGCCGGCACCGGAACGAGCACGACGAGCACCGCAAGCAGCATCACGGCCGGCAGGAAGGCGTCGGCAGCGATGGCCGCAGCCCGCCCGGCGGGCCGGCTGGAAGCGACGGTGGAAGGTGCGGAGCCTGGCATGGACGGGGGACGGTAGCGGGCGGGGAAGAGCCGGTCCAGATCGGTCGGGTGGGCTTACAATGGCCGGATCGCCCGGAATTTTTCGGGCAGGAGCCATCATGCGATTCGACAAGCTGGGACTGCGATTCGACTATCCCGACAACTGGACGGTCGACATCTCCGACGCGCAGGGCGGTCAGGCCGCGGTCACCGTCTACTCGCCCGAGGGAGGATTTTGGTCGATCAGCGCCCACGCTCCCGGCGAACCGGCGTCGCGGCTCTCCGAAGCCGTGGTCGCGGAGATGCGGGAGGAATACCGGGAACTCGACATGGAGCGGGCAAGCGACAGCGTCAGCGGCCACTCGCTCCCGGGCTACGATCTCAACTTCTACTGCCTCGATCTCACGAACACGGCGGCCGTCCGCACGCTCGAGACCGCGGACGCGACCTACCTCCTGCTCTGCCAGGCGGAGGACCGGGAATGGGACCGGATCGCCCGGGTCTTCTCCGCGATCACGGAGAGCTTCGTCCGGGCTCTCGATCGTCGGGAGGGCGGGCGAGCACCTCGTAGATCGGAAGATGGCGGTAGCTCACCTCGAGCGTGAGCAGGTTGAGCGCGGTCACGTAGATCCGCCCGCCAAAGCCCCCCCAGCGGTCCGGCACCACGCCGCCCGGGTTCCAGCTGCCGGCCTGGTCTCCGCCCGTCTCCTGCGAAGCGACGAGCAGATCGTGAAGCCGGCCATACCATCGGTCCCATGCCTCCCCTCCGACGTGGAACAGCGCCTGTGCGGCGTAGTACCAGAGGTAGCAGTCGCGGCTGGGCCGGGCCGGCGAACCATCCGACGGCAGGTCGGCGGCGAGCTTGGCCGCGGCCCGCACGATGCGGGGGTCGTTCCGTGCGGTTCCCATGTGGAGCCGCATGAGCAGGCCGACGGCGTTCATCGTCGGCGACGGCATGCGGCCCGCCCGCTGCTCCGGCGTGTCGGAGGCGTAGGGGTTGTAGACGTAGGCGTCGGGTTCTTCCACCGACTGCGACGTGTCGAGCAGCACCCGCACGCCGGCGAGAGAGCGACGATCGACCTCGATTCCCGCGAGCTGGGCCGATCGCAACGCCAAGAGCATCCATCCGCTCACCGACAGGTCGGACCCGATCCCCGGCATGTAACGCCAGCCGCCCCGCTTTTCGTGCTGGCTCGACGCGATGAACCGGCAGGCATTCGTTGCCGATTCGCGGAG
>JBIIOJ010000319.1:0-3801 GCA_044337015.1 Pirellulales bacterium | reverse complement strand
CGCGCAGCACTCGGTCTCGCTCATGGAGGCCTTCGGCTGGCGGGGCGAGCGGCAGAATCCCGTCACCGAACGCGAGACGGCCGCCAACGCCCTGCAGCCGGCGATCCTGGCCAACGGCGTGGCCGTGAAGCGGGTCTCTCAGCTCTCGGAATCGAGCGGTTTCACCGCGGCGGCCCTCGAGGAACGGCCGGTGGAGGCCTTCGTGGACGACGTCTTTCTCAGGGTCGTGTCGCGACGGCCGAACGCGAAGGAGCGGGCCGACGCGATGGCGGTGGTGGCACCGGGCTATGCGTCGCGGATCGTGCCGGCCGACCGGGCCGAGGCGATTCCGGCCGAGCCGCGGCCGATCGGCGTCTCGTGGTCGAACCATCTCACCGACGAGGCCGACGCAGCGAAGCGGGAACTGGCCCGGATCGCGGCGCTCGGAGACCCGCCCACCGGCAGGCTCGACGCCGACTGGCGGGAGCGGGCCGAAGACCTCATCTGGAGTCTTTTCAACACCCCGGAGTTCATCTTCACGCCATGAGCCTCTCACGACGCGATTTTCTGGCCGCCGTCACCGCCGCCGCGCCGGCCGCGGCCGGCATGCGGCTCGCCCGCGGCTCCGAAGCGAACGACTTCCCACGGGGCAAGGCCGAACACTGCATCTTCGTCTGGCTCGGCGGCGGCGCCGCGCAGATCGACACCTGGGATCCGAAGCAGAAGGGGGACGCGAAGGCCGGCAAGGCGGGCAGTTACTATGACGCGATTCCCACGGCGATTCCGGGCGTGGAGGTCTGCGCGCCGCTCTCCCGATGCGCTCGCGTGCTCGATCGCTTCGCGGTCCTGCGCACGGTGAATCACGGCGTTATCGACGAGCATGCCCGGGCGACCAACCAGGTGCACACCGGCCGCCCGACCGCCGGCACGATCATCTATCCGTCGATCGGCTCGGCCGTGAGCCACACCCGCGGCCCGATCAACGACCGCGTGCCCGCGTACATCCTGATCGGCTTTCCCAACGTCACCCGCGGCCCCGGGTTTCTCGGATCGGAGGCGGGCTACGTCTACCTCACCGACACGCGGATGGGCCCGGCCGGCTTCGCCCGCCAGCCGGAGATCACAGGCGAGCGGCAGCGGCGGCGCGAGGCGCTCCTCGACGAGATGCGTTCCGGGGGCCGCGATCCAGCGCGGCTGCCGGAGATCGTGGCCGACTACGACGCCGCGAGCCGGCAGGCCTTCCGCATGGCGGGCCCCGACTTCATGGGACTTTTCCAGCTCGATGCCGAGCCCGGATCGCTCCGCGAGGGATATGGCGGCGAGTTCGGCCAGCGGCTTTTGCTCTCGCGGCGGCTGATCGAGGGGGGCGTGCGGTTCATCGAGGTCTCCCACAATCTCGGTTTCCTCAACGGCACCGGCTGGGACACGCACAACGAGGGGCAGCTCAAGCAGCACCTGCTCATCGAGGAACTCGACCGCGGCCTCGCGGCGCTCGTCGCGGATCTCGAATCGAAGAAGCTGCTCGACAAGACGCTCATCGTGGTGGCCACGGAGTTCGGCCGGCCGGCGCAGTTCGACGGCGGCGGCGGCCGCGGGCATCACTCGAAGTGCTTCTCGATGGTGATGGCGGGCGGCGGCCTGAAGACCGGACAGGCGATCGGCACGAGCGACGACCTTGCGATGAAGCCGCTGGCCGATCCGGTCTCGATCCCCGACGTGCACGCGACGATTCATGCCGCGCTCGGCACGAATCCTGCGGAGGAGCTCTACGACGGCGCCCGGCCCGTGCCCCTCACCGACGGCGGCATCCCGATCGCGAAGCTCTTCTGACGCCGGGCGTGCCGCTCGAGGAGATCGCGGCTCGGCTCGGGGGGTGATGCGTGGCATCAACAGCCGGACATGTTCTATGATTGTCCCCATGGCAGCTTTTTCCATCCCGACCGCGTTTTCGATCAGCCGCCGCCGGCTCCTCGCGACGGCTGCGGGGGGCGTCGCCTTCGGGCTCCTCGGTGAAGATGGCCTCGCCGCGGTCGCGAAGCCGCGGAGGGTGGGGCTCATCGGCGCCGGTTGGTACGGGAAGAGCGACCTCTGGCGGCTCGTGCAGGTGGCGCCGGTCGAGATCGTGGCGATCGCCGACCCGGATTCCAACCAGCTCGCCGGGGCGGTGAAGATCGCGAAGGAGCGGCAGAAGTCGGGGGCGGCACCAAAGACCTACGGCGACCACCGGAAGATGCTCGCCGACCACGAACTCGACATCGTGCTCGTCGGCTCACCCGACCACTGGCACGCGCTCCACGCGATCGCCGCGATGGAGGCCGGGGCCGACGTCTACCTCCAGAAGCCGATCAGCGTGGACGTGCTCGAGGGTGAGGCGATCCTCGCCGCCGCCCGCCGGCTCGGCCGCGTCGTGCAGATCGGCACGCAGCGGAAGAGCACGCCCCACCTCATCGACGTGAAGAAGCGGGTGGTCGAGGCGGGACTCCTGGGCAAGGTCGGCCACGTGGACATGTGCTGCTACTACCACATGCGGGCCAACGGCAATCCGCCGGTAGAGCCCGTGCCCGACTTCCTCGACTACGAGATGTGGACCGGCCCCGCGCCGCTTCGGCCCTACGACGGGCTGCCGCACCTCCGCTGGTGGCGGGCGTTCACCGAGTATGGCAACGGGATCATGGGCGACATGTGCGTGCACATGCTCGACACCGTCCGTTGGATGCTCGGCCTCGGCTGGCCGCGGCGGATCAGCTCGCAGGGAGGCATCTACGTCCAGAAGGAGGGGAAGTCGAACATTCCCGACACGCAGTCGGCGGTGTTCGAGTACGACGGCCTCGAGTGCGTCTGGCAGCACCGCAGCTGGGGAGAGCCGGTCGATCGCGACTACCCGTGGGCGTTCTTCCTCCATGGCGAGAAGGGGGTGCTCAAGGGGAGCACGATGCGGGCGGAGTTTGTCCCGCACGATCCGAAGGGGGAGCGGCTCGTGTTCGACTGCGTCTACGAGAAGGAGCAGTATCCCGAGGACGCGACCGAGGAACGGATCGAGCTCAACGCGGCGCCGGCGACCCGCCGCCACATGCTCGATTTCCTCGCCGCGATCGACAGCCGCGGCCGGCCGGTGGCCGACGTGGCCGAGGGGCACATCTCATCGGCGAGCTGCATCCTCGCCAACCTCGCCATGCGGCTCGGCAGGCCGCTGAAGTATGACCCCGCGACGCGGTCGGTGCCGGGCGACGCGGAGGCCACGGCGGCTCTCGCGCGGGCGTATCGCTCGCCGTGGAAGCGGCCCACGATCGTATGACCCGCGCCGCCATCGCCCGTCGCCATCTTCTCGCCGCGGGTGTCGCGGCCGCCACGGGCACGATCGCCGGTCGGCTCGCTGCGGCCGGGCCAGCGGCCCGCCGCGGCATCAAGCTCGGGTTCGACAACTTCGCCGTCCGCGGCATGAAGTGGAACGCCCGCCAGCTCGTCGACCATGCCGCGAAGCTCTCCTGCGACTCGCTCTTCATCACCGACTTCGCGCCCTTCGAGGGGCGTCTCGACGACGGCTCGCTCGGAGAGATTCGCCGCCATGCGTCCGACCGCGGCGTCGACGTCGTGCTGGGCTCGTGGAGCGTCTGCCCGACGTCCACCACGTTCAGGCCCGATCACGGCACGGCCGAGGAGCATCTCGCCCTCGGCATCCGGATGGCGAAGGCGCTTGGCTCGCCGGCCTTCCGCGTGATCCTCGGCAACGCGGCCGACCGGCAGACGCCCGGCGGCATCGACGCGAGGATCGCCGACATCGTGAAGGTCCTGCGGACGGCCCGCTCGCAGGCGTCCGACGCC
>JBIIOJ010000318.1:0-3803 GCA_044337015.1 Pirellulales bacterium | reverse complement strand
ACGACACAGTGCGCCCAGTGCCACACGCACAAGTTCGACCCGCTCACGCACGACGAATACTACGGGATGTTCGCGTTCCTGAACGACACCCACGAGGCGCGTTCCTACGTCTACACGCCCGGGCAACTCGACGAACTCTCGGCGATGAGAGCGGAGATCGCCGCCGCCGAAACGGAGATTCGTCGCGGTCGCCCGCAGTGGGCGGCCGAGATGGAGGCCTGGGCCGCGGACATCGCGTCGAAGATTCCCGCCTGGAAGCCCCTCATGATGCAGGAGATGTACAGCGGCGGCCTGCTCACGCATCCCACGCAGCGGGCCGATGGCTCGATTCTCATGATCGGCCACCGCGACGCCGAGCACTTCTTCGAGAGTGAGCCCGACCTCGCCGGGGCGACCGGCCTGCAGCTCGAGGCCCTCACCGACGGCGACCTCTTCATGCAGGGCCCGGGCCGCGACGGCACGTGGGCGATCGGCCGGATGCGGGTGCAGGTGAAGAAGCCCGGCGCGAAGGGCTGGGAAGACGTGAAGCTCGCGAATGCCACGGCCGACTTCTCCGCGAAGGAGCAGTTGCGGCCGCGGCCGGCCGGCGATGCGAAGAAGCCCAACGACGACAAGCCTGACGCCAAAGAGAAGAAGGATGCCCAGTCGTCGGAGGTCTCGACGGGCCCGGTGGCCAACCTGATCGACGACGACGACGTGTCGGCCTGGAGCGTTGACCGCGGCCATCTGATCCGCCACCAGCCGTCGGCGGCGGTGGTGCAGTTCGAGAAGCCGCTCGACCTGCCGGCGGGCACGAAGCTCAAGATCTCGCTCCGCTGGTCCACCGGGCAGGTCTCGCACAGCCCGAACTCGATGCTCGGCTGCTGCAGGTTCAGCCTCACGAAGGATGCCGCGCCCGCCGCCCCGCCGATCGACCACGCCGCCATCCTCGCCGCGAGGAAGCCCGCCGCCGAGCGGACCGATGCCGACCGCGCGGCGATCTTCGCCGCCTGGCGAAGGACGATCCCCGAAGCGGCGGCCCTCAATGAAAAGATCGCGGCCGCCTGGGCGAAGGCACCGCAGGCGCCCACGACCATCATGCATGCCGCATCGCGGTCGGTCGCGGAGCATCGGCCGACGCACCTGCTCGACCGCGGCACCTGGAACCAGCCGAAGCACGAGGTGCAGCCGCACGTGCCCGCCGGCCTGCATCCGCTCGAGGAATCTGGCGACCCGCCGCGGCTGGCCTTCGCGAAGTGGCTCGTCGATCCCCGCTCGCCGCTGACCGCGCGGGTGGCCGTGAATCGGATCTGGCAGACGCTCTTCGGGCAGGGGCTCGTCGAGACGCCCGACGACTTCGGCACCCGCGCTCCCGTGCCGGAGTATCGCGACCTGCTCGACTGGCTTGCCGTCGACTTCATGGAGAAGGGTTGGAGCCAGAAGGAGGCGATCCGGCAGATCGTGATGAGCGACACGTATCGGCAGTCGTCGGCGGCCTCTGCCGACGCGATCGCCCGCGATCCGGCCAACCGGCTGCTCGCCCGGGGCCCGCGGTTTCGCCCCGAGGCGGAGGTGGTCCGCGATCTCGTGCTCGCGGTGTCGGGCCTGCTCACGGAGAAGGTGGGCGGCCCGAGCGTCTACCCGCCCGTGCCGAAGAACGTGCTCGAATTCAACTACGTGCAGATCGCCTGGCCCGAGGCCGCGGGAGCGGATCGCTATCGCCGGTCGCTCTACACGTTCCGCCGCCGGTCGATGCCCGATCCGGCGCTCGGGAATTTCGACGCCCCGACGGGCGATCTTTCGTGTGCCAGAAGGTTGCGGAGCAACACGCCGCTGGCAGCGCTCACGGGGCTCAACGAGCCGGTCTTCGTGGAGGCGGCGCGGGCCCTGGCGGTGCGTGCGCTGCAAGAGGGCGGGGCCGACGATTCCAGCCGCATCGAGCGGGCCTTCCTCCTCTGCACGTCGCGAAAGCCCACGCCCGAAGAGAAGCGAGAACTCCTTGCGTTCGTCGATGCCCAGCGGAAGCGGATCGCCGAGGGCTGGCTCGACGCCCGATCGATCGCCGCCGGCGAACCCGAGAAGCTGCCGAAGCTGCCCGCGGGCGCGACCCCGCAGGACGCCGCCGCTTGGACGCTCGTCTCACGAGTGCTTTTGAACCTCGACGAAACCGTCACGAAAAACTGAGGCCCGCCATGAACCTCGACCCCCACATCCATTCCGCCCGAGCCCGGCTGCTCTCCCGTCGCTGGTTCTTCGGGGATTGTGGCGTCGGCCTCGCCGGCATCGCGGCCGGGGCGATCGCCGCGCGGGAATCGGCCGCAGGCCTCGCACCGCCGAAGCCGCTGGCGGTGAAGCCACCGCACTTTGCCCCGAAGGCGAAGCGGGTTGTCTACATGTTTCAGGCCGGGGCCCCGAGCCACCTGGAACTCTTCGACGTCAAGCCGGAGCTTGCCAAGCACGACGGCAAGCTCCCGCCCGCCGACCTGCTCAAGGGCTACCGCGCGGCGTTCATCAATCCGAACTCGGCGCTCCTCGGCCCCAAGTACAAGTTTCAGCCGTACGGCAAGTCGGGCATCGAGATGAGCGAGCTCGTGCCGCACATCGGCGAGATCGCCGACGAGATCTGCCTCGTCCGGTCGATGCAGACCGACGCCGTGAACCACGCGCCCGCCCAGATCATGATGAACACCGGTTCGCAGCAGTTCGGCCGGCCGAGCTTCGGGGCCTGGACGCTCTACGGCCTCGGCAGCGAGGCGGAGGATCTGCCGGGCTTCGTCGTGCTCACGAGTGCCAAGGGCACGAGCGGCGGTGCGAGCAACTACGGCTCCGGCTTCCTTCCAACGTCGTACGGCGGCATCCCGCTCCGCAGCAGCGGCGACCCCGTGCTCTATCTGTCGAACCCCCGCGGCGTCGACCGCGAGGCGCAGCGGGCCTCGCTCGACACGCTCGGCCGGCTCAACGAGATGGCGGAACGCCGTTTCGGCGACCCCGAGACGGCCTCACGGATCCAGGCCTACGAGATGGCCTACAAGCTGCAGGCGAGCGCGCCCGAACTCATGAACCTCGCCGGCGAATCGAAGGAGACGCTCGCCCGCTACGGGCTCACCGATCCCAACCAGCCCGGTTATGCCCGCAACTGCCTGCTCGCGCGGCGGCTGTTGGAGCGGGGCGTCAGGTTCGTGCAGCTCTTTCACGAGGCCTGGGATCAGCACGGCGACCTCACGAAGAACATCAAGAAGAACTGCGGCGACACCGAGCAGGCCTCGGCGGCGCTCGTGATGGATCTCAAGGAGCGGGGCCTCCTTGCCGACACGATCGTGATTTGGGGGGGCGAATTCGGCCGCACGCCGATGGTGCAGGGGGGCAACGACGGCCGCGACCACCACAACCGCGCCTTCTCGATGTGGCTCGCCGGCGGCGGCATCAAGGCCGGCCACGTGCATGGCACGACCGACGACTTCGGCTTCAACGTGGTCAAGGATCCGGTGCATGTGCACGACCTCAACGCCACGCTCCTCCACCTGCTCGGCTTCGATCACACGAAGCTCACCTACCGCTTCCAGGGCCGCGACTACCGGCTCACCGACGTGCACGGGCATCTCGTGAAGGGCATCCTCGCCTGACGGAAGTTTTTCTGTAGCCGCGGATTGGTGAAGCCGTAGCAGCAGATTGGCAATCAGTAGCTCAACTTTTGTAGCCGCAGATTGGTAATCTGCGGTGGTGCAGACTGCCAGTCTGCACCTACAACCAAGAAGCGGCGGACTACGGCTCGGCATGTGTAGCCGCAGATTGGTAATCTGCGGTGGTGCAGACTGCCAGTCTGC
>JBIIOJ010000317.1:0-3826 GCA_044337015.1 Pirellulales bacterium | reverse complement strand
GCGGCCCCTCGAGGCCGGCGTCGATTTCGTGCTCCACTCGGCGACGAAGTATCTCGGCGGCCACAACGACCTGCTCGCGGGCGTCGTGATCGGCGACGAGCAAAAACTCGAGGCTGTCCGCAACCTTCGCGGGATCATGGGGGGCATCAACTCCCCACACAACGCCTACCTGCTCGAGCGGGGCCTCAAGACGTTTCCGCTCCGCATGGAGCGGCACAACGCCAACGGCCTTGCCGTGGCCCGGTTTCTCGAATCGCACCCGAAGGTGGAACGGGTGCTCTACCCCGGGCTCGAGAGCCATTCCTACCACGAGGTCGCCCGCCGCACGATGCGGGGCTACGGCGGCCTCGTCACGTTCCTGCTGAAGGGCGCCGACTGGAAGCGGACGGCAAAGGTCGTCGACGCCGTGAAGATTCCGCGGATCGGGCCGAGCCTCGGCGGGGTGGAGTCGCTCATCGAGCAGCCGATGGTGATGAGCTACTGGAACTATTCGCCCGAGGAGCGGGCCCGGTTCCGGATCGCCGACTCGATGATCCGGATCGCCTGCGGCATCGAAGACTCGGTCGACCTCGTCGCCGATCTCGCGCAGGCTCTCGAGGCTGCCTGAGCCCCCCGGATCACCTCCCGCACCGCCGCCGAAACGCCACCGAGCGAGGAAGCTGGGAAAGCTGCGGCATCGCTGGCGGTCGCGACGAATTCTCCGGAAGTTTCGGTCGGGCGGAAGCCGATATCCGTGACGATCGCATCGCCGAAGCCGATTCTCTCGGTCGCAGCGATGCCCTCGGAACCGTGAAGGAGTCGGCCATGAAAGCGCCTGCCGGAATGAAGACGTCGCCCGCTGTCCTCGTGCTTGCTTTGGCCTGCGCGGCTGCCACCGCGCACGCCGACGACAACGCCACGCCGGCGACCTCGTCCTCGGCCACGGCACTGAAGTGGACTCCCCACCGGCCCGCGCGGGTCGCTGACGCCTCGGCGGGCAGTCCGCCGGCCACCCAGGCCACGCCGCAGGCCGCTCCCGAACAGGCCCCGCCCGATGCGTCGGCTGCGGCACCGGCGAAGCAGGCCGCGGCCCCCGAGTCTGCACCGCCGCCGCGGCAGGCGAGCGTGCGTCCGATTCCCAATTACGGCGCCAACTATGGGCCCGACTACGGCCGGATGCCGCCAGCCACGGTCCGCCCCGATCCGCCGGTCGCACCGCTCACGCTGCCTTCGATCAAGTTCCCCGCCATCCCGTCGATCTTCAGCCGATCGCCGCAGGGCGAGGCGAGCCGACCGATGCTGGCTTCGGGCGACTACCAGCCTCCGCGGATCCATGGCGGCCGTCAGCCGGTGCCTGCGGCCGCGCCGGCCTATGTCGATCGGCTGACCGCCGCGGCGGGCCGGCCGACCCGCCTGGCCATGAACTCCGACGACCTGCCGTCGGTAATCTCTCGATCCGACACGCCGACGCCCGCGGGCGGGCCGGTGACCGCCGCAGCCAGACCGCCCGTCGCGGCGCCGACCACGCCGCCGCCGACGACGACGAAGCAGCCGGCCGCGGCGGAGACCGTCGTGATGCCGGAAACGGCCGGCACCCTCGAGTTCGCGACCGACATGGACGGGATGCCCGTCGAGATGGCCTCGCCTTCCGATGGCATGTGGATGGGCGGCTACCCCGAGGGCACGTGCCACGAACCGTGCATCGACGACTGCTGCCCGGAGGACGAGTGCGGATTCCTGCCCTGCTGCCAGCACACCGGACGGGTCTGCGGATGGATGCGGCAGTTCGGCCGCCCCTACTACGGCTGGCGGTGGCACCGCGACTTCACCGCGAGCGCGGGCGTGACCGGCTTCCAGACACCGGCCGACCTCGGCATCGCCGGCAACTTCGGCACGAACGAGTACGCCAACTTCGGCATGCCCTTCTGGAACGCCTTCGGCGTCGGCTGGCAGCTCGGCGTCCGCGGCGTGCAGACGCACTTCCAGAACACGTCGATCGAGGGACTCACCGACGACCCGTTCGTGTCAGGCGCCCGCGACCAGGTGTTCGTCACGACTGGCTTCTACACGCGGGCCTTCGAGGGACGCGGGCTCCAGTTCGGCGCCGTCTGGGACTACCTCCACGACAACTGGTACGACAACGTCAACCTCGCCCAGATCCGCGGCGAGATCAGCTACGTCTGGCACGCCCACGAGATCGGCTTCTGGGGCGCCTCCAACTACGACACGACCCCCTTCAGCACCCGCCGCTTCTCCGGCAACGCGAGCACGATGGACCTCTACGCGCTCTTCTACCGGCTGCAGTTCGGCGATGCCAACGAGTGGAAGGTATGGGGCGGCGGCACCGACAACGGCGACGGTTACCTCGGCACGCTCCTGCGGGCGCCGATGACCAAGTCGCTGGCGCTCGAGGGCACCTTCACCTACCTCATCCCGAAGGACACCAAGACCTACCCGCTCGGCAGAGACGACGACGGCGACACGGTCTCGATCACGACGGCCGACGCGGCGTGGAACATGTCGGTGAACGTGGTCTTCTACCCGGCCTGCCGGTCCCGCCGCGGCCTGGCGAGCCCCTACCGGCCGCTCTTCGAGGTCGCCGACAACGGCAGCATGATCAGGTCGCTCGAGGGCGTCGGCTCGACGCCTTGAACCGGCCCGCCGGCCGCCAAAAACGCTCCGGGACCGCGGCAGCCGGCCGACGCCCTGCCATTTCGCGGGCGCGATTGATATGCTTCGAAGGGTTTCTCCTGGAGCGCACCCGATGCAGCACCCCGACAACGTCGACCCCTGGGCCTCTCTGGCTGATTCGCTCGGCATGAGCGGAGCGGCGGAACCAACCCCTCAAGCCCCCGAACCACGCAAGCCGCTTCCGAGCAGGGAGCCGCGAAAGCCCCGCCAATCGCAAAGCGGTGCCGCGAAGCCGCCATCGGCTTGGTCCGAGCTGGCATCCAATCTCGGCCTCGAGCCCGGAACCGCGGAGCCGCCGGCCATGCGTCCGGCCCCACCGCCGCGGGAACGCCGCGACCGCCGCGACGACCATGTCGTCCGCGACGAACCCGCCGTCGTCCGCGACGAACGTACCATTGCCCGCGACGAACGCGTCGGCCACGAAGATCGCGTCAGCCGCCAGCCGCAGCGAGGCGACGGCTTTGGCGAGGGTGGCTTCGGCGAGGGGATCGCCGCCGGAGGCGACGACTCGGCCGGTGAGGAACGGTCTGCGGGCGAAGCACGCGGCCGCCGTCGGCGCGGCCGACGAGGCGGCCGTCGACGAACCGGTCGCGGCGAAGGTGTTTCCGACAGCGATCGCCGCGACGACGGCCGCCGCGATGACCGCTTGGGCCACCCGGCCGGCGACGCCTCGGCCCGCGAAGACTCACCGATTCACGATCGAGCCCCTTCCCACGACGACGACATCGACATCGTGGACGAGCGAGCGCTGTCCGGGGGCGAAGAAGGCTCGGCGGGCGAGGGCGAATCACGTTCCTCCGATGAATCGGGCGAGCCGCCCCGCCGGCGCAGGCGACGGGGCCGCCGAGGTGGAAGGCGACGCCGCGGCCGCGAAGAGGGCGGCGGCGAAGCAGCGGCCGCAGGGCCCCGCGGCGTATCGGGGCGCCACGGTGAGGCGGGCGAGCGGCCGACGGGCCGCCGTGACGACCACGACGAAGAGCCCCTGCCGGCCGGTTACGGAGTGGTGAGGCCGCCGAAGCCGGCCGCGAAGCCGGCGGGAGAAGGCGGAGCCGGCGAACGGACCGATCGCGAGGGCGATTCCGGAGAACGCGGCCGTCGGCGACGAAAGCGGGGCGGCCGTCGGCGATCCGAGCGGTCGGGCGAAGAACGGCGGAGT
>JBIIOJ010000316.1:0-3835 GCA_044337015.1 Pirellulales bacterium | reverse complement strand
CACCGCCTTGTCGGTGGAAAGCGCGACGAACGTCTCCACGCCCGCGGCGCTTGCCAGCTCCGCGAGGGCGGCCGTCGCGAGCGTGTTGTTTTCGATCGCCTCGATCGGGTGCGACTCCATGAGCGGCAGGTGCTTGAAGGCCGCCGCGTGGAGCACCACCTTTGGACGGTGGGCCTTCAGGAGCTGCTCCGTCCGCCGGCGGTTGGCGATGTCGCACAACACCGGCACGATCTCGATGCCGGCGGTCGCATGCCGCTCGCGAAGCTCCCGATCGATCGTGAAGAGCGCGGCCTCCGATCGCTCGACGAGCACGATCTTCGCGGGCCGGAACCGCACGAGTTGCCGGCAGATCTCGCTGCCGATCGAGCCGCCGGCTCCGGTGACGAGCATGCACCGCCCGTGGACCATCGGGAAGACGCGGGCGTCGGTGTCGTCGAGCTTCGCCTGCGGCCGCGTGAGCATGTCGCGCAGCTCGATGTCGCGAATCGTGAGCTTGCCGATCGTGGAGGGGCGGCCATCGACGCCGTTGCCGCTCGCGTGGGCCACCTCGGCGATCCGGACGCGGACGTCGAGTTCGGCGCACGCATCGCAGAGGGAACGCAGGCGGCTGCCGTAGATCGCCCCCTCCCGCACGATCACGTCGGAGATCCGCAGCCGCTCCGCGCAGGCGGGTGCGACCCCCACCGGCCCGAGCACGCGGGCCCGGCCGACGTGGACGCCGTAGTGGGCCGGGTCGTCATCGAGCAGGCCCGCCACGAAAAACCGCTCGCTCCGCATCTCGCCCAGGGCGGCCGCGATCTCGCGGCCCTCGGGCGACGCATCGATGACGAGCGCCTTCCGCTCCGAGCCCGCCGGCAAGGCCGGCAGGATCTCCTCGTAGATGCTGCGAAGCACCGCCTGCGCGCCGCCGACGAGCAGGAGCGTGCCGGCCCAGTCGAGCAGGAGCACCGACCGCGGGATGGTCACCCAGTTGCCGAGCTGGGAGGCGAAGTAGTTCACTGCCGTCACGACGAGCAGCGCGAGCGTCGAAGCCCGCAAAAGCTGGTTGAGATCCTCGAACCGGGCCGCTTGGAACCGGCGGTGGCAGTAGCCGCGAGTGTAGAAGACCGCAAGCTTGATCCCGACCACCCACCAGAGCGTGGAGAGGATCATGTCGGCGTCGGCGGGCCGCACGAGCAGCTCGCCCCGGATGTAGAACGCCAGGACGTAGGCGATTTCGAAGAGGAGAGCGAGCACCGCCGAGACGATGATGGCCGAACGCGTCGGCTCAAGCGACTTCAGCCACTTGCGGAGGCGTCGCGATGCGGTTGCGGCGACGGTGGCCATGCGGTCCATTCCTAGAGCCTTTCGAGGTCCACGTCTTCCAGCTCGATCGACGCGCCCTGGTTCAAAAACCGCACGGCGATCACCAGCCGCTCCTCTCCCTTCCGCTTCACGACCACGCCCTCGAGCCCCGCGAGGGCTCCACTCCGTACGCGGACGGGCTGGCCCGGTTCGAGCCTGGCCTCGGGTGTGAGCGGCCGGTCGGAGACGATGAGCTGATGGATGTTGCGGAGGTCGGCGAGCAGGGACTCGTGATCGCTGACCGGCAGCCAGCGGGCGATCGTGTTGGTGGCGAGCGCCGCCCGGCGGGCGTCGTCATCGACGAGGGAAAAGACGTAGCCCGGGAAAAGCGGTACGTACGACGACCGCGTCCGGCCGCCTGCCGCCTTGAGCCGTCGGCGGACGAGCGGGCAGTAAAACGGGATCGAGCCCGCCTCGAGCTTCCGCATGAGGTCTTTTTCCCGGCGGGAAAGCGTGTAGAACGCCACCCAGCGGGCATCCGGGCCGGCCCTGAGGGCCGGCTCATCCAGGAGATCGGGGGGAAAGAGGTCGTTCTGGGGAGGCAGGAGCGGCATGGAGCGTGGTCCTGCCAGCGAGTCTACGACGTTTTCAGTGGCCAGTCGCGGGGCGGCAAAGTTTACGGGCTGGAAATGCCGATGGAAGCGATTACGGCGACTTTGCCGGTCGTATCGAGGTCCTTGGCCGCCTGCTCCACGCGGAATCACGCCGATGCTCACACGAATCAGCCGGAATCGATCGATGCGGTTGGCCGTGATCGCCGCGTATGCCATCGCGGCCGGAAGCGTGACGGGATGCAGCACGTTTGGCAGGCCGCAGCTGATGACAGCTGAGGCCGTCATGCAGGAGGCTTCCTGCCCGGCAGATCCGCAGAAGATGCCGGCCAAGGAGCTTGCGAAGGTGACGCTCCCGCCGTATGTCATCGAGCCGCCCGACATCCTGCTCATCGACGCCCTGCGGGTCGTGCCGAAGCCCCCCTTCCGGATCCAGAGTTTCGATACGCTCCAGGTGATCGTGGAGGGCACGCTCCTCGAGCAGCCGATCAACGGGCTCTACGTCGTGGAACCGGGCGGCATGCTCGACCTCGGCCCTTCCTACGGGAAGGTGATGGTCGGGGGGCAGTCGCTCGAGGAGGCGCAGGACGCCGTCTACCGGCACCTGAAGCGGGTGCTCAAGGAGCCGCAGGTGTCGCTCACGCTCGCGCAGGCCGCCGGGCAGCAGCAGATCTCCGGCGAGCACCTCGTCGGCCCCGACGGCATGGTGAACCTCGGCACCTACGGCACTGTCTATGTCACCGGCATGACGCTCGAGGAGGCGAAGACCGCGATCGAGAAGCAGCTCGAGAAGCACCTCGATGCGCCGCTCGTGTCGGTGGACGTCTTCTCCTACAACTCGAAGGTGTACTACGTCGTGACCGAGGGCGCAGGCTTCGGCGACAACGTTGCGAGATTCCCCGTGACAGGCAACGAGACCGTGCTCGACGCGATCGCCCAGATCAACGGCCTCTCGCGGCTTTCGAGCAAGCAGATCTGGATCGCACGGCCGGCCCCCTCGGGCGTCGGCTGCGACCAGATCCTGCCGGTGGACATCGAGGCCGTCATGAAGGGGGGCTCGACGGCCACGAACTACCAGCTCCTTCCGGGCGACCGGGTCTTCATCGCCCAGGACCAGTGGATCGCCTTCGAGAGCATCGTCGGCAAGATCACGGGCCCCTTCGAGCGGATCTTCGGCTTTGCTCTGCTCGGCAGCAACACGGTCCAGACCATCAACCGGTTCCCCTTCGGCTTCAACCCGAACTTCGGGGCCTGCTGGGTGGCAAGAGAGGTCTACGGCATCCACAACCCGAAGTGGCTCATGTTCCGCTCGTGGCTGCTGACGCAGGCCCCGGGCTGGCTGCGGGAGACGTATCTGGCCCACGGCGAGGAGTTTGCGGGCTGGATCCACGACAAGCCGGTCGTGAAGGCGGCGGTCCGTGGGGTGATGGATGCGGTCCTCTGGTGGAACGGGCTTGATGCCGACGCGTATACTTCGGAGAGAACCATTGGCCCGGATCGGCCGTAGGAATGCATGTCATGACACGCGTCGCACGTACGCTCTTCGCCATCGGTCTCGTCACTGGAACAGTCCACGTGGCAACCGCTTTTTCCCAGGAACCGGCTGGCAACTTGCCGTTCACGAACATCTACAAGCGGCCGGCCGTGAGCCCCTACACGATGCTCGGCAACCCGCAGAATCCGATGGGTATCAACAACCAAACGGGAGCGATCACGGACAACACGCTCATCTACCAGCAGCTCATCCAGCCCCGACTCGAGCAGGAGCGGCAGCAGATGACGATGCTGCGGCAGAACCGTCAGCTCGGGAATTTGCAGAACCAGGTGCAGTCGATCCAGCGGGACACGAGCATGCGGCAGATCGACCGCTCGATCCGCCCGACCGGACACGCCTCGACGTACATGAATACGTCGCATTACTACGGCAACAATCGCGGCGG
>JBIIOJ010000315.1:0-3836 GCA_044337015.1 Pirellulales bacterium | reverse complement strand
CCGGTGTCAGCGCATTACGCCCGTTGAAAATTACCGCCTGCAGGGAATCTGCGCGTCGGCGTGCGTAGAATCCCACATGAACGCCGAACGCTTTTTTGCCAGCCTCTGGGACGACTACACCTCGATCGCGCCGCAGGCGGCGCGGATTCGCGAGGCCTTCCTCGCCCGCGGTGAACGGGTCGTGAACGACCACGTCGCCTTCCGAACGCTCGCCGCCGGACCGATCGGCCTCGAGCGGCTCGAGCGGCACCTGCTCGACTTGGGATACCGCCGCTACGAACCCTACGACTTTTCCGACAAGAAGCTCCGCGCCTGGGGCTACCTGCCGGCCGATCGTGGCGGCGGCCCGCTGCCCCGCGTCTTCCTCTCGGAGCTGCTCGTGGACGAGCTATCGCCCGGGGCCGCGGCGATCCTGCGACGGCTCGCCGAATCGGTCGACCCCGCCCGCGTGGAGTCGCCCGACGTCCTCTGGGCGGGCCGGCCATGGGAGCCGGTGTCGTGGGAGGAATACCGGATCCTCGAGCGGGAGAGCGAGTATGCCGCCTGGGTCGCGGCCCTTGGCTTCCATGCCAACCATTTCACGATCAGCGTCAACCACCTCGGGTCGCCGGGTTCACTGCCGCAGGTGCTCGACTTCGTCGAGTCGCTCGGCATCCCGATCAACGAGACCGGTGGCCGTGTGAAGGGCTCGCCCGACGTGCTGCTCGAACAGGGCTCGACGCTCGCCGACCGGATCCCGGTCGAATTCGCGGGCGGCGATCGGCACGTCGTCCCCACCTGCTACTACGAATTCGCGAAGCGTTATCCGGATGCCGACGGGCGGCTCTTCGAGGGCTTCGTCCCGGCGAGCGCGACCAAGATCTTCAGCTCCACCGACCGCACCCTCGCCGAGAAGGCGGCAGCGTCGTCATGAACGATTCCGAGGTGACGCATGAACGCACGCCACTCCGTCGCGATCCTGGGTGCCGGCAAGATCGGCCGGGGCATCACGCGCCTGCTCGAGAAGAGCGGCCACTACGACGTCGTCGTCGCTGACGCCTCGGCCGAGGCCCTCGCGCAGCTCGCCGCCGAGACGCCCGTCGCCACCCGGGCAGTCGACGTCCGCGACCCGGTCGCGGTCGCCGCCCTGCTCGCCGATCGCCAGTCGGTCGTTTCGGCGTGCCCCTTCGAATGCAATACGGCCATCGCCCAGGCGGCCCTCCACGCCGGCGCGAGCTACTTCGACCTCACGGAAGACGTCGCCACGACGGCCGCGATCCGTCTCGTCGCCAACGACGCGATCGAGGGGCAGGTCTTCATGCCGCAGTGCGGGCTCGCCCCCGGCTACATCGGCATCCTCGCCCGCGACCTCTGCCGTCGGTTCGACCGGCTCGAGCGGGTGACGATGCGGGTGGGCGCGCTGCCGCTCTACCCCACGAACATGCTGAAGTACAACCTCACCTGGTCGACGGACGGCCTCATCAACGAGTACTGCAATCCCTGCGAGGCGATCCGCGACCGCCGCCGCGTGCTCCTCGAGCCGCTCGAAGGGCTCGAGCATTTCGTGCTCGATGGCGTCGACTACGAAGCCTTCAACACCTCCGGCGGCCTCGGCACGCTCTGCGAGACGCTCGAGGGGGAGGTGGTCGATCTCGACTACAAGACCGTGCGTTACGACGGCCATCGCTACCTCATGGCGTTCCTCCTCCACGGCCTGCAGTTCTCCGAGCGGCGGTCGATGCTCAAGGAGGTGATGGAGGCGGCCATCCCCTGCACCCACCAGGACGTCGTGCTCGCCTTCTGCACCGTCACCGGCTGGCGGCAGGGCCGCTACGAGCAGATCAGCGACGCCAGGAAAATTTATCACGGTGAGATACACGGCCTGCCGGCGAGTTCCATCCAGATCACGACCGCCTCGAGCCTCTGCACAGTGCTCGATCTGCACCGGCAGTGCCGTCTCGGACAGTGCCGGCTCGCGGCGGGCCTGCCCGAACAGCGCGGCTTCGTGCGGCAGGAGGACGTCCGGCTCGATGAATTCCTCGCAAATCCCTTCGCCGAGCCCTTCGCCGCGGCGACGCCCGTCCGCACACCCGTGCCCCGCCGCCTGGAGGCCACTGCATGATCGCGTTATCCAGCCGCACTTCGGACCCGATCCCCGGCTCCGCGAGAGCTCTCCTGCCGCCGACCTGCGGCGCGGGCGTCCACCCCGGCATCGCGATCGGCCCGCGGTTCTCGAGAGGCGGGGGGCCGACGAGCCAGCGCCCAAGCCCGATCGACGGCCTGCCGCTCTCGACGAGCGGCACCGCCACGGCCGACGACGTCGCCCGATGCGTCGCCGCGGCCGACGAGGCGTTTCGGAGATGGCGGTGCGTCCCCGCACCGCGGCGGGGCGAATTCGTCCGGCGGATCGGCGACCTCGTGCGCCGCGAGAAGCACTCCCTCGCTTCGATCGTCACGCTCGAGACCGGCAAGATCCGAAGCGAGGCGGAGGGGGAGATCCAGGAGTGGATCGACATCTGCGACTTCGCGGTCGGCCTCTCGCGACAGCTCCACGGGCTCACGATCGCGAGTGAGCGTCCCGACCACCGGCTCATGGAGCAGTGGCACCCGCTCGGAACCGTGGGCGTGATCACGGCTTTCAACTTCCCCGCGGCGGTCTGGGCCTGGAACGCGATGCTCGGACTCGTCTGCGGCGACACGGTCGTCTGGAAGTCGTCTCCCCAGACGCCCCTGACGACGCTCGCCTGCCACGGCCTCGTGGCGGAAGCGGCGAGGGATTTACCGGAGGTCCCGGACGCGGTGTCGGTGGTCTGCATGGGCGGGGCCGACGCCGCGATGGCGGTCGCGGGGGACCACAGGCTGCCGCTCGTCTCCGCGACCGGGTCAGTGTCGATGGGCCGCGCCGTCGCAATGGTGGTTGCGGGCCGGCTCGGCCGCAGCCTGCTCGAACTCGGGGGCAATGCCGGACTCATCGTCGCGGCATCGGCCGATCTCGAGCTGGCGGTGCGGGCGATCCTGTTTTCCGCCGTGGGCACCTGCGGGCAGCGTTGCACGAGCCTGCGGCGGCTGATCGTCCATGAGAGTCTCGTCACGCCGCTCATGGCGCGGCTGTCGTCGGCCTACGAGTCGCTCCCGATCGGCGACCCCCGCGATCCGCACGTGCTCGTCGGGCCGCTCGTGTCGCAGGAGGCCCGCAGCAAAATGGAGCAGGCGATCGCACGTGCCAAAGTGGAGGGAGGCCGGATCGTCTGCGGCGGGGAGCGGGTCAAGGAGGGAGTGCCCGGCGGCGCCTATGTAAAGCCGGCGATCCTGCGCATGCCGTCGCAGACGTCGATCATGCACGAGGAGACGTTCGCACCGATTCTCTACGTCGTCACCTACGGATCGCTCGAGGAGGCGATCGCGATGAACAACGCCGTGCCGCAGGGGCTCTCCTCGGCGGTCTTCACGGGCGACGTGCGGGAGGCGGGCAGGTTCCTCGGGCCTGCAGGAAGCGACTGCGGGATTGCCAACGTCAACATCGGCACGAGCGGCGCCGAGATCGGCGGTGCCTTCGGCGGAGAGAAGGAGACCGGCGGCGGCCGCGAGTCGGGCTCCGACGCCTGGAAGAACTACATGCGACGGGCGACCAACACGATCAACTACGGTTCGTCGCTCCCGCTCGCCCAGGGAGTGCGGTTCTGAGAAATCGTGCTTTCGGCGGCGGCTCGCGGTCGTTTCGCGGTCGGCGAACGCCGCCTCAGCCCTCCGGCCTGATGTAGCGTCGCGTGGGCAGGAAGGCCGCCACGGGAAGAAAACAGACGGCCGCGGCGAGCATGGCCCCGGCGAAGAGCAGGTAGTAGGTCGTGCCGGTCACC
>JBIIOJ010000314.1:0-3842 GCA_044337015.1 Pirellulales bacterium | reverse complement strand
GCCGCCCGTATGCCCGAGACGGCGTAGGTGGCCAGCGAAGCCCGGAGGGCGAGAGCGCAGACACCTCCGAGCGAGCGAAGGGCATGGATGCCCGTAGCGAGCGTCCGGCGAGCGGCATACGGGCGGCCCCGAACCCCCGGCGAGCGGCATACGGGCAGCCCCGAGCTTGCAACGAGCGTCCGGCGACGTGGCACGGGCGGCCCCGAACCCAGCAACGACACCACGCTCAGAGCGGCTTCACGTCCGCGAACAGGAGCGTGAGATGGTAGAAGACCGGCGCCGCGAAGCAGGTCGAATCGATCCGGTCGAGCACGCCGCCGTGGCCGGCGACGAGGGTGCCGTAGTCCTTCACGCCGCGGTCGCGCTTGATCGCCGACATCGTCATGCCTCCCGCGAAGCCCATCGTCGCCACGATGAAGCCGGCGAGCGCCGCCTGCCAGGGCTGGAACGGCGGCGCGGCCCACCAGAGCACGGCGGCGAGGAGCGACGTGCTCGCGGCGCTGCCGAGCAGGCCCTCCCAGGTGCGGTTCGAGCTCACGGTCGAGGCGACGAGGTGACGGCCTAGGAGGCGGCTCCAGACGTACTGCATGCAGTCGGCGAACTGCACGAGAAGAATGAGGAAGAAGAGCAGGCGGAAGTTGGCGACCCGGCCGTCGGCGCCGACGTTCACCGGCACCTGCAGGAGCGCCGGTGCGAATGAAAGGCAGTAGACGCAGACCACGAGCCCGGCCTGGATCTTGGCCGTCCGCTCGAGAAACCGCTTGAAGTCGCCCGCGAAGGCGACGCGGGCGAGCACGAAGAGCGTCGCATAGACCGGCAGGAAGACGCTGAAGATGTCGTAGCGGTTCCAGGCGATGAGCACGTAGTGGGCCGGCATGAAGGCGAAGAAGACCCAGAAGAGCGCCCGGTGGTCGCCGAGCCTCGTCGGCGTCAGCGTGATGAACTCTCGGAGTGCCCAGAACGAGACGAGGCCGAAGAGCACCACCGTCGCGTTCGTGCCGAGCCAGAAGGCCGCCGCCAGGACCGTGCACATGATCCACCAGCCGTGAAGGCGGGAGTTGAAGGTCCGCACGGCCGCGGGGTCGAGGCCCCGGTCGGGATGCCGGCGCAGGAACTGCCCCACCGCCGTCGCCACCGTCAGGATGGCGAGCACGCCCGACACGAGCGCCAGCGTCCGCACGTCGTTCATGCTCTTCAGGTGTCCTTCAGCGCGAGGACGGCGCGGCGGGCGCGAGCCAGGAATTCCAACTTCGCCTCGCCCCGCTCGAGCCACATAGGGGGGCCGAAGCTGATACAGGAAAGCAGCGGAACGGGCAGGAACTCGCCTCGGGGGAGCACGCGATTGAGGTTGTCGATGTGCACGGGCACGAGCTCGATGTCGGGCCGCTTCTTCGCGAGGTAGTAGAGGCCGCTCTTGAACTCGCCCACCTCTCCGGTGACGCTGCGGCCACCCTCGGGAAAGACGATCAGCGAACGCGTGTTGCCGATCTCGCGGAGCATGAGGTCGACCGGGCTCTGGTGGACCTTGATGTCCGTCCGGTCGATGAGGAGCGCGTCGAACACCTGCTGCGCGAGCCATCGCCGCACCGCGCCCCGCGACCAGTAGTCCTTCGCCGCCACCGGCCGCGTGAGCTCGCGGATGGCCTGCGGCAGGCTCGACCAGATGAGCAGGGCGTCGAGGTGGCTGGTGTGGTTGGCGAAGTAGACCCTCTGGCAGGTGTCGGGCTGGCAGGAGATCCACCGGACGCTCGCGCCGCTGAGCAGCCGCGCGAGCGCGGCGAGCACGAGGCCGGCGGCGCGGCACAGCGGCGACCGCGAGCCGGGCAGCGGCTCGGTGGCGGGCGTGGCGTTCGCGGGGGCGTCGGCTGGGGAGAGCATGGTGGGAGCGGAGCGGCTCGCAGCCGCGGTGGCATCAGGTGAATGGGCCAGTTTAGGTGAAGGGATTCGTGCGGCGCTCGTGGCCGATCGTCGTCGGATCGCCATGCCCGGGGAGCACGAGCGTGTCGTCGGGGAGCGTGTACAGCCTCTCACGGATGCCGCGGATGAGCGCGGCGTGGTCGCCGTCGGGAAAATCCGTGCGGCCGATCGAGCCGCGGAAGAGCACGTCGCCTCCGATCACGATCGCCGGCGGCCCGGCGAGGAGGAAGACGACGTGGCCGATCGAGTGGCCCGGAATCTCTGCCACGTCGAGCGTGAAGCCGGCCGCCTCGAACCGCTCGCCGTCGTCGAGGAGCCGGTCGGCGGGCGGGCTCGTCAGGGCGATGCCGAACGCGGCGGAGAGGTTCTTCCGCGGATCGACGAGTTTGTCCGCGTCGTGTCGGCCGATGGCGATCGGGGCGTCGGGCCAGCGGTCCTTCACGGCCCGGTTGCCGGCGATATGGTCGCTGTGGCCGTGGGTCAGCAGGATCATCTCCGGCACCAGTCCTCGGGACTCCGCCGCCTCGATGACCGCGTCCGGCTCGAAGCCCGGGTCGACGAGGAGGCAGCGGCCGGCGCGGCCGCCGAAGAGGCACCACGTGTTCTCGGCGAACGGGGCCGACTCGATGCACAGAACCTGCGCGGCCGTGCCGGTGTCGAAACTTCGAATCTCGGCCATGGAAGCCCAAGGGGGGCGTTGCGGGAACTCATGCGATCATGTTCGGGGCTGCCGGAGAGGGCAAGCATCGCGGTTTTTCCCGGAGAAAATGCGATGGTTGGGCGGCTTTCCCGCCGCTACACTCCGGCCCGCTCCCGGCGGGATATCCCCGGGCCACCGCTCACCAGGAAGAAGGGTGCCATGGCTCATTCGATCCGAAACGTGCTGCTCGTCACGGTCGCGTCCGTCCTGTCGCTCGCGATGCCCTCCATCCTGCTCGGCCAGGCCCCGGCCCCGCCGCCCACCATCGGGCCCGCTCCCGCCGGCAACGCCGGCGCCCCGGAGGCCGTCGCCCCGGCTGCCGGCGCCCACCCCCTCGAGCCCGCGATCGAGATGGCCAAGAAGGCCATCGCCAGCTTCCGCACGACGGTCGTCGACTACTCCTGCACGATCGTCAAGCGGGAGCGGATCGACGGGAAACTCGGCGAACACGAGTACATGTTCGCGAAGATCCGCCAGCAGCCCTTCAGCGTCTACCTCTACTTCCTCGGGCCGGAGGGCGTAAAGGGGCAGGAGGTGATCTGGGTGGACGGCCGCAACGACGGCAACATGTTCGCCCACGCCGGCAGCGGCGTCCGCGCCATGGTGGGAACCGTGTCGCTCAAGCCCTCGAGCATGCTCGCCATGCAGGGCCAGCGCTACCCGATCACCGAGATCGGCGTCGAGAACCTCGGCCGCCGTCTCCTCGAGGTGGCCGAGCACGACAAGCAGTTCGGCGAGTGCGAGGTCAACTTCTTCCCTGCCGCGAAGGTGAACGGTCGCGTCTGCACCTGCATCCAGGTGGTGCATCCCGTCCCGCGCCGCAACTTCCGCTTCCACCTCGCCCGCGTCTTCATGGACGACGAACTCCAGATCCCGATCCGCTACGAGGCCTACGACTGGCCCCAGGAGCCGGGCGGTCAGCCGGTGCTCATGGAGGAATACACCTACATGAACGTGAAGGTGAACAACGGCTTCACCGACGCCGACTTCGACCCGCGGAATGCCGCCTACAAGTTCGGCATGAAGTAATCGGGCTGCTTGCCCGTCTTGGTCGGGATCTTGTTCTTGCACGTCGAGCGTGCTGGTTCGGGGCTGCCGGTATGCCGCTCGCCGGACGCTCGCTGCAAGCTCGGGGCTGCCCGTATGCCCTCGCCGGACGCTCGCTACGCACATCCTGTGCTTCGCTCGCTCGGATGCAGACTTCGCTGCGCAATCCTTGCTTCGC
>JBIIOJ010000065.1:0-13065 GCA_044337015.1 Pirellulales bacterium | reverse complement strand
TGCCGAACTCCTTCGGAGCTCGGATGCCTCGCCTCTGGCAAGGCATGTGCCGAGCTCCTTCGGAGCTCGGATGCCTCGCCTCTGGCAAGGCAGCGGAGAGACGGGCAGCCGTCAGATGCCCCCGATGGCCATCACAGGCGGATTCGCTGAGTAACTGCCTCGACGCCTGGGCCGTGCCGCTGCCCACAATGCCCACGGTGGGTGGCCCCGAGGGCGTCCCTTGGCTCACCGACAGCGTCTGCGTGCCGAGGGTGCCAAACACCACCCGCACCGTCGCCCTGCCGTTCACGATCGTGACGGTCGAGGGAAACCTGGCCTGAGCATCGGTCGAAGTCAGCGTCGCGATCCCGCGGTGAGACGTCACGGGCCTCCCCGGCGCGTCGACCGCCACGAGCGTCACCGTGACAGGTACGCCCACGGCGACGACCCGCGGCAGCGTCACTGCGAACCTCGAGGCCACCTGGGAGGCCGTGACCGTGGTGCTCGCAGTCCCGGACACCGGTGCGTCACTCAGCGACCTCAAGGTGATCGACTGCCCGCCGGCGGTCGCCAGCGTCACCTGGAATGATGCTCGCCCGTCCCGGAATGTCACCGGAACCAGCGGCAGACTCGCCTCCAGGTCGCTGCTGACGACCGTCACCGATCCATTGAACGACGAGAGCGGTCCTCCGGCGGTGTCGACCGCGACGGCCGTGACGTTGATCGGCACTCCCGCCCGCGCCTGCGAGGGCATCGCGATCCGCAGCGATTCGCGGACGACGGGCAGCGTCACGACGCTAGTCGTGCTGGATGCGGCCCTCACTTGGAGGTGCCAAGAAGATTCCTATCTATCCACGCTCAAGGACGGATTTTCGTCGGGCGACGCTTGACAAACGTTGCGGTCGTCGTGGGTCTGCGCGATCTCGCCCCAGTCGGTCAGCGGTCCAGGGGCGGGAGACACCGGGGGTGGCACCAACCTCGGCACCCATGCCGAACCAGTTCGGCACCCATGCCGAACCAGTTCGGCACCCATGCCGAACCAGTTCGGCACTCTTGCTGACCCCCATCGGTGCTCATGCTAAACCGGTCCAATTCCTCTATTCGATCTTTCGGATGAACCGTCCGCTGCCAGCAGGCTCCCCAAGACGATGGCAGCCGTGAGACTCTCCTACACCTGCCCATGACTGCGGGCGACAAGATCGAGAGCCTGCGACTGTGGGCTTACGGTCGATGCCTATCAGCAGACCGGGCTGGGGTGTATTCGCGATCGGAACGAGCGAGTGTTGGTCGGGTGCGGAGAGTCGTGCGGACTGGTTGAGTGCGGCCATCAAAACAGCGGGAAGCAAGCCGCTGATGCGGACCTGCTCCCCTCGCGTTGGAATGAAGTTGGGTGGGAGTGCGTCAGGCCCACTTGCGACGCCGGAACATCGAGTAGCCGCCGCAGGCTACACCGGCGATGGCCATGGCGACGGTGGAGGGTTCGGGGACGGCGTTCACGGTGACTGAGGCTGCTTCGGAGACACTCGGGGACGATGCGATGCCCGCCACCTTGAGGGCTCCTGCGTAATCGCCGGCGATTCGGATGCTGTTGAAACTGAAGTTGTTTTTTACCCCGAGCAGCGAGGCATTTGGGGTGCCTGCGACGAGCGTATTCGGGTCGACACCGAGGTTGCTTGTGGCCCACATTTTTACGTCCACCTTGCCGGACGTCGCACTCGGAACGAGCCCCAAGGTGACGAGGTACGAAGTGTTCGTCGACGGGGTAAAGTCCACCGTTTTGATGTCGCTGCCACCGTTGCCAGCGTGGGCATCGAAACCGAACCTCTGGGTCTGCCAAGGAATGCCCATGAACATCTCCTCGGTGGCACCGTTGAACAGGCTGAGCCCCGTGTAGTTACCGCCGGAAAAACTCGTTGCATTCATGAGATAGGTGATGTACGTACTCGTGCCCGACGTACTCGCGGTGGCCGACAGCTGCCGTGAAGAAGCGGTCCCGATCTGCACGGCGGTCCCCAAGCCACTCGACAGCCCGGACACGATCGTGCTATTGCCACCCGACCACGCGGCAGAGAATCCGGCGCCGCCGTTTTGGCCTGCCAGATTCGAACTAATCGGGTACTGGAAGGTCTCCGTAAACAGCAAACCGGCCTGCGAGGTGCCAGCGGCCCACACAAGGCTTGCACACGCCAGCGTGAAGACCCACCCGGAGGTTGTCGGCACGAGCCGATTCCGGCTGCTCTGTCGAGCGATCATATTCGGACCTCCTTGCGTCGGGTCGGGGACGCGTGACGTGCCCGCGACCGGCTTCTCTAAATCGAAGCACCGCCTCGCTCACTACCCTCTTCATAAGGAGATCGCCGGCGCATGCAAGCGACGCGCACCACAAAGTGACGAATCCGGCACGAGTAGGGACGAATCCGGCAAATCCAGGGACGAATCCGCAGCGAGAGGGCCCGGCGGCGCAGACCGCCGTTGTGGCCAGCGGTTCCCCGGCGGTCGTTCGCTGCTTTGGGGCGAGGGTCTTAAGAATGCCGAGCCAAGTGAAGGAGAGTTTCACGGCCATGAAAGCGTTGGTCACCGGTCGCTACCATTGGCGGAGCCGGATACAGGCGGGCGTCTGCGGCGTCTACGCCGACCCGTTGATCGCACCCGACCGGGTCACGGTCGGGACGCTCGCCGCCGACAACACGCTCGTCCTATTCACCTCCGACAATGGCTGTGCGCACTACATCGGCATCACGGAGCTCGAGGCGAAGGGGCATTTTCCGAGCGGCCCCCTGCGCGGCTCCAAGTCCGACGCCTGGGAGGGTGGGCATCGCGTGCCGTTCATCGTCCGCTGGCCCGCCGTCGTGAAGCCCGGGAGCGCGTCGGATGCGCTCGTTCATCAGGCCGATCTCATCGCCACGGTCGCCGAGATGTCGCGTGACCACCACCCTCGGCGGCGAGCACCGGCTGCCCGGTCCGAAAGGCCTCTTCGACGATATCGGCCGCACGGCGCACGCCGTCGAGCTCCCTGATCTCGGCGGCTCGCTGGCGGGCCCGCTCTCGATAGCCGGGATTCCCCAGCACGCGGGAGATCGCCGTCCGCAGCCGTGACACGGTCAGTCGGGCGGGAGGCACCACCTCGGCGACCCCGAGCCACTCGAGCCTTCGCGCCACGCCCGGCTGGTCGTTGGTGATCGGGATCGCCACCATCGGCAGGCCACGGGCGAGCGATTCGAGCGCCGTGTTGAGTCCGGCATGGGTGATCACGATGGCCGCCTTCTCGAGGAGCGCAAGCTGCGGTGCCACGGGCACGACGATGGGAGCGCCCGGGCAGCGGGCTGCGAGGGCGGCAGCATCCTGGTCGGCCGAGCCGAGCGAAATCACGAGCTGCGCGTCGAGCGGCTCCACGGCCGCGGCGATGGCGGTGAACGTGTCTGCCAGCCGATTCTGTAGCGTGCCGAGCGACGCGTAGATGAGCGGGCGGCCGTCAAGGCGGTCCCAGGGAAACGGGATCGCCGCCATCGTCGCCGGCCCGTGCCATGGCCCGGTGAAGTGCAGCCGGGGCTCGGGTCTGGACCGCGGAAAGTCGAAGAACGCGGGCTGCTGGGCGATCTCCGCGAGGTAGGCCGGCACACTCTTGCCCAGCCGCGGGGCGAGGCCGTGTCGCCCGCGATATTCGTTGATCTCCCGACGCACCGGCTCGGTCACACGATACAGAAACCAGTTGCCGAACCCGTTGCGAAGCCGCCCGAGCATGTCCGGTCGATACCGCCACGGGAGCACCGCCGGCGGGCAGTCGGCATCGCGGTTGAGCGCGAGCGCGTTGCAAACCTGCACGAAGGGAATGCGTTCGATTTCAGCGATCGTGCCGGCGGCGGGATTCACCTGATCGACGAGCAGCGCGTCGATCGACTCGGCCCGGATCACCGCCGGCAGGTCGCGGAGCGTCACTTCCGCAGCGAGCCGCATCATCTCCACCGTGTAGCGGAGCCCCTGGATCGCCGACATGCCCCCGAGGGTCACGGCCTGGGCGGCGATCGACCCCACGGGAAACTCCGGCGTGCCGATGGCTGCGAAGCCGAGTCCCGCGGCGGCCGCCTTGGCCTGGCCGTCGGGCCGGGCCACCACCGTGACCCGATGCCCACGCCGAACGAGCTCACGTCCGAGGGTCGCCATGGGATTCAGGTGCCCTGAGAGCTCCGGGCAGTTCAGGCCGATGTGCATGTTGGTGTCGTGCGGTGACTGGAACCTACCGTCCCAGCCGGTCGAGCACGTTCCGCGTGATTCGCTCGACCACGGGATCCTTACCGCGGAGGCCGTGCGACCAGTCGGTGGTGCCAGCCGTGACGACGGTGCCGCCCCGCGTGTAGGTGCCAAGCACGGCGGCGCCCACCCGGTTCGCCGGAAACCGCTCGTACCACAGAGCGTCGTCGGGATGCCACTTCGCCGGGCAGGTGGCCAGGATAGCGAAGCCCTCCGGCGTGCCGTCACGATGCGTGGGCACCGGCAGGCCGTCGCGCATCTCGAACTCGCAGCCGTCGCACTCGTAGCCCACGATCGTGTCCTTCCCGCCGAACTCGGCACCGTGGCCGAGCCCCGTTCCGGCGAACAGCCAGTGATCCGGCCGATGCACCGTGAACGACGACGTGCCGTCCATCAACTGGCCGTGGCTGCGGTGGAAGCCCCCGAACAGGAACCCGACGCCGGTAAGCGTGTTCTCGGGCCGGGCGACGAGATGGTGGCTCCAGGCAGTCGTAAGCAGGGCGTGTTTGCCCGAGGGATAGACCGGATCCATCACGTACCGCTGCTTCCAGCAGGCGAGGGCCGCCCCGTCGTCCTCGGTGCGGACCTGCCAGCAGCAAGTGTTGCCGCTGAAGAATGCGACGTTGCCCCCCTTGGCGATGAAGGCCTCGAGGTGGTCCCGCATCGGAGCCGACCAGTATTCATCGTGGCCCACGCTGAGGACGAGCTTGTAGGCGGCGAGGTCGGCGGGATGAAGCTCGAGGTCCGCGTTGGTGGCGTACTCGAAGACGTAGCCGTTGGCCTCGCCCCAGGCGACGAATGGCAGTTCCCAAGTGGCGAACTGGCTGGACGGCGGCCGTTGGAACGACACGCGATTGCCCTGGACTCCGCCCCGCCCGTTGTAGGCGTAGAGGCTGAAGCCTCCCCAGTGGTTGTAGGCGTTGTAGGTGTTGGTGGCGAGTTGGATCAGGATCGGGGAGTTCGCGCCGGGCTTCGCTGCGCGAACGACGAAGAAGCAGGACGATTCGACGGCCCGCCGGCCGCGCTGCACGTACTTGCCCCCCGTATCGGCCGCTTTGAACGTCACCTCGTAGTAGCCGCTACTCCACTCCGGCGGCACCGGCACGGTGAGCAGGACAGGCCAGCCACAGCCGTGCGACGAGGCTTGCTCCGGGATCGGGGACTCGCGGCCGGCGACGCCATCCTTCGTGAACACGACCGTTCGCTCGGCACCGAGCCGAGCGATCTCGACGGTGAACTTCGGGGCGGTCGTGGAGACGTGCAGCGACACTTCGTCGCCCGGCCGGCAGCTCTCCTTCCCGGCATAGCCCTCGATGAACAGCGGACGGGGGTCCGAGGTGTCGGCCGACAGGCCGCCGCAGGCGCACGCCAGCAGCAGGCCGAACAGTCGGGAAGTCCACGAGTGAAACATCATGAGGAGCCCTTCCCGGGGTCGGTGCCGGCCGCCACGGCGGTGAGCGAGGTCGCCGCGAATGGTTCGATAGCCAGAAAAGACTACATTTCACCAGATTGTTCTTCAACAAACGCGACCCGTGCTCGACCGCCGTCGCGCATCCCGGCCGAACGAACCGTTCGAAAGTTGAGCTTATGAAGCACTCCTTCACGCTCGGACGGAACCTGCTCGCGGCCTGCCCTCCGCTGGCGTTGCTCGCGGCCTCGCTGCTGCCGCCACCCGCGTGCGGCCAAGCGGTGCCCGAGGGGCGGGTCGTGACGCACCGCGAGCAGACGCTCAAGGCCTACGACCCGTTCTCGGCCGAGGAGATCTTCAAGCGGATCGAAGTGCCGCCGGCACCGGCTCTCGACCCCGCCGCTGCGCTGAAGACATTCCAAGTGGCACCCGGGTTCCAGATCGAGACCGTGGCGTGCGAGCCGCTGGTCGTGGACCCGGTGTTCTTCGAGTTCGACCCCGACGGCCGCATCTGGGCCATCGAGTTCCGCGGCTACATGCGCGACATCGAGGGCACCGGCGAGGGCGACCCGATCTGCCGCATCGTCGTACTCGAGGACACCGACGACGACGGGATCATGGACAAGTCTACGGTGTTCCTCGACGGCCTCGTGATGCCGCGGACGCTGGCTTTCGTGGATGGGGGCGTGCTCGTGGCGGAACCGCCGCTGCTGTGGTACTGCCGCGACACCGACGGCGACCTTGTCTGCGACGACAAGCGCGAGGTGGGCCGCTACGGGCAGCCCGGGAACCCGCAGCACACTTCGAACGGCCTGATGCACGCGATCGACAACTGGATGATCAACGCCGACAGCAGGGTGCGGCACCGGTTCGTGGACGGCCGCCTCGTGGAGGAACCGACGGCCTACCGCGGCCAGTGGGGCATGACGCAGGACGACCACGGCAGGCTGTTCTACAACTACGAAAATTCCCCGCTGCACGCCGACCTCGCCCCTGCCGACTTCATCCGCCGCAACCGCCACCTCCCGGCCAGGGGCCGCGCAGGCAGCGGGGCGGCCCTCAACGTGGACGTCGCCCGCACCGCGCGGGAGGTGTTTCCGATCCGCGTCACACCGGGGATCACGCTCGGCGGCACGGAGCTCCGCCCGGACGGCCGCCTGCGGACGTTCACGGTCGCCTGCGGCCCCTCGATCTACCGCGGCGACCAGTTTCCGCCGGAATATCGCGGGGCCGCGGTGATCCCGGAGGCCGCGGGCAACCTCGTGCGTTTCGATCTTCTCGACGGAGACGGTGCCACGCTCGCGGCCCGCAACGCCTTCGGCGAGTCGGAGTGGGTCGCCTCCACTGACGAGCGGTTTCGGCCGGTGTTCAGTCGCACGGGCCCCGACGGCGCGGTCTACGTGAGCGACATGTACAGGGGCATCGTCGAGCACGTGGTCTTCATGATGCCCTACCTCCGCAAGCAGATCCTGGACCGCGGCCTCGAGCAGCCGATCGACCGTGGCCGCATCTACCGGATCGCGCACGAGGGCCGGCCCCTGGGCCCCCGACCGCGGCTCTCCCGCGCAACGAATGCCGAACTCGTCGCCGCGATCTCGCATCCAAACGGCTGGTGGCGCGATACGGCCCAGCGGCTGCTCGTCGAGCGGAAGGCGGTCGACGTCGCGGAGGCGCTTCGCGCCGTGGCCACGGGCATCGGCCCGCCGGTCGGTCGCGTGCACGCGCTCTGGACGCTCGCCGGCCTCGGCCGGCTCGACTGGCCAACGGCATCAGCAGGCCTCCCGGCCGAGGATGCCTCTCTCAAGGCCCACGCGATCCGGCTGGCCTGCGCGGCCGCCGACCGGCCGGCGCCGGCCGAGCTGCTGTCGCGGCTGCGGCCGCTCACTGCCGACGACCGGCCGATGGTGCGGCTGCAGCTTGTGCTCTCGCTCGGTGGCCTCGCACGGGATTCGGCGGTCGGCGCCGAGGTCCGCGGCCTGATGGGGAACATCCTCTTCCAGCATCCCGACACGCTCTTCGCCGTGGCGACGATCAGTGGCCTGGAGGGGCGGGAGCTCGAGATGATCGAGCAACTGGTCGGGACGACGCCCGGCGGCGCTTCCTGGACGGCCGAGCGGGAGGCCACGAGCGGCGCGATCGAGACGCTCGCCACCTGCGTCGTCCAGGAGGGCGTGCCGATGCGGATTGGGCGGCTCCTCGAGGTGGCGGCGGAGCGGTACGCCGTAGCGGGATGGATCACCGATGCCATCGCCGCGGGCATCGCCGCGTCGCCGGCGGCGGCCGCGCGCTGGCCCGAGCCGATCACGCTCGCTTCGCGGCCGCGGCTGCTCGACGTGCTCGCCGGGTCGACCAACGAGGCCGCGCGGAAGGGGGGCAACCGGATTCTGCGCATCGTCACTTGGCCCGGCGACGAGACCGTTCGTGAAAAAAAGCCCGTAGTCGCGCCGCTCACGACGGAGCAGGAGAAGCGCCGCGTGCAGGGGGAGGCGATCTACGCCGTCACCTGCTACGCGTGTCACAAAGGCAACGGCCTCGGCCAGCCGGGCCAGGCGCCGCCGCTGGCCGACTCAGAGTGGGCCAACGGCCCGCCGGAGACGCTCATCAAGATCGCGCTCCACGGCCTGCGGGGGCCGGTGAAGGTGTCGGGCGTGGATTGGAACCTGCAAATGCCTGGGCTTGGGGCCAGCGGCGTCATGACCGACGCCCGGATGGCGGCCACCCTCACGTTCGTCCGCCGTGCCTGGGACAACTACGGCACGCCGATCGAGCCGGAGCAGGTGGCCGCGGTGCGACAGGCGACGGCGAGACGCACGTCGCCGTGGACGGTAGAGGAGCTGCTCGACTCGAGCCTCGTCCGCGAGGAGGCCGGCGGCGACCCGCTCGCGGCCTACCGGAGCGTGCTCACCGAGGGCGACGCGGAGCGGGGCCGGTTCCTCTTCCACTCCAACCGCGACATCCGCTGCATCGCCTGCCACAAGGTGCACGGCTCGGGCGGCGGCTTCGTGGGTCCCGATCTCTCGGCGGTCGCGCTGCGGGCCGATCGCGAGCAGTTGCTTGAATCGCTTATCGAGCCGAGCAGGACGATCGCCAAGGGCTACGAAACGGTCGTCGCCGAGACGGACGACGGCCGCATCGTATCGGGCACGTTCGTGGCCGAGCGGGACGGCTGCCTCGTGCTCGCGCCGCCGGCCGGCGGCGAGGTGACGGTGCCGCTGGATTCGATCGCGGACCGCGCCACGTCGTCGGTGTCGAGCATGCCGCCGATGGGACAGGCGTTCACGCCCACCCAGATCGCCGATCTCATCGCCTACCTCCAGACGCTCCGAGGCGCAGCCGCCCCGTCCGGGGACCGCTGATCTGCGAACGCGCGGCATGATGCCCGCGCCCCGGATAAGACCGACGAACAAAGCGATCCTGCCCACGGCCTCGAGCTTCGCGGCCAGCCGCAGCGTGCTCTGCGGCGGCACGATCTCGTCCCTGCTCTCCGTCGTGAAGGCCACCGGCATCGTCAGGCCCTGCATGGCTAACGCCTCGGCTGGTACCAAGTTGGGGGCAGCGTCAAGCTGGTCTACCCTGGTGATAGACACTGGTTCCATTCATGGGGGCAGGTCAACTATAATGAGCCGGTTCGAGTCGCGAGAGTGCTACAGTCGATGGGCGAGCACAAACGATTACGCGGCGCGGTCAGGAGCCGCGCACGGTCGCGACCAATCATGCAGACGCGGCGATTCAAGCAGTTGCGGTTTCGGCAGCTTCGGTCGTTCGTGGAGCTGGCCAAGGCCGGCAGCTTCGCCGCCGTCGCCGAGAAGCTCGAACTCTCGGTGCCGAGCGTTTGGCAGCAGGTGCGGGCGCTCGAGAAGGCGTTTGACTGCGAACTCGTGCACACCGAGGGGCGGCGGCTGGTATTCACCGACCGCGGCCAGCTGCTGCTCAACATGTCGGCGCCGCTCGTGAAGGGATTCGACGAACTTGTGCGGACGTTCTCAGAGCCCACAACGCAGGCCCAGAAGCATCTCTCGCTCGCCTCGCCCAACATGACGCTCACGAACGAACTCCCCCGGCCGCTTGACCGTTTCCGCCGGGAACACCCGGACGTGGAGCTGCGGCTCATCGACCGCGGCTCCGCCGCCTGCATCGAACTGGTGGAGAAGGGGGAGGTCGACATGGCCGTCGCCGGCCGGCTCGACGAAAGCCCGCTGCCGGCGCTCCGCACCGAGCGGCTGACACGGTATCCCTTCGTGCTCATCTGCCGCAACGATCACTGCTTTGCCGATGCCGCGCGGCTCTCGCTCAAGACGATCGCCCGGCACCCGTTCGTGATCCCCGGGGCTGGCACAAATGCGCGCAGACGGTTCGACGAGGTGTTTACCGCCGCCGGCCTGCGTGCCGGGCTGCAGGTGGTGATGGAGGCCAACACGAAGGAGCTGTTGCTCGACTACGTGCAGATGGGATTCGGGGTGGCCGTCGTGTCGATGAGCCCGGTGGCGATGAAGCGGTTCGCCGGCGACGGCCGCAGCCGGATCGTGTTCCACGATCTCTCGCGGCTCTTCGGGCACGAGAACATCGAGCTTTTCGTCCGCCGCGCCCGCTTCCAGCCGCCCCACGAAAAGGCCTTCTGCGACCTGCTCCTCGAGGCTTGTGCCGCACCCTGACCGGCTGTGGAAGAGGCCGTGCTCGGAGGAGTTCCCCGTGTGAGGCCCGTGAGCCGATAACCACGGCAGAGGCGACGGATCGCGACCGAGTCGATCACGCGTCCGTCATCCGTGGACTCGGAGGCGGGCGACGGCGGTGCCGGTCGGATCAGGAGGGATCTCGAACGGCACGGCCTCGAAGCCGGGCACGTGGTTAAAAATCCGCGGGCCGGCGGTCGGAATCCGCCGGCAGCGGCCGTTCGTTTCGAGCACGAGAGTGCCGGATCGCTTCGCGACGATGACGCGTCCCGGCTCCGGCTGGCCCAACTCTTCGTCGCCGCGGGCGATCACCGGGAGCACGAGCCGGGCCGTGGGCGGCAGGCCGGTTGCGGCGATCTCGAAGGTGCCGGAGTCGATGGCATACCGGATGCGGATGGCCGGCGGATCATCCGCGTCGGCCGCCTCGTTCTCGAGCCGCGCCTCGACCGCCACCACGACCCTCCCTTCCTCCGCGGCGTGTGTGATCGTCGCCCGCCGATCGAAGAGGTTCGTGAGCCAGATGCCGTCTTCGGCACGGATCTCCACCCGCGGAGTGAGCGGCACGTCTTCACCATCCGCGCCGGGCCGCATGTTGTGCGGCTCCACGAGTCGGTAGATCGTCATGCTGCCGGCGAACACAGGCCCGACCGTTTCGTGCCAGAGGAGCGAGAGGCTGCCCCCCGAGGGCTGGAAGACGCCCGCTTTGTAGAGCCAGTCGTAGCCGGTGACGGTCGCCCGCCACGGGCCGGCCGCGGCCAGCACGACGTCGATCTCGGGAAATCGCCGTAAGCCCTGCTGCGACTCGCGGGGCAGCCGGGCCGCAATGTCGATCGCGTCGAGTCGGGCTCCCATGTGCACGGCCCCGGCGATCGCCTTGGCATGGCAGAACGTGTGGTGGATGCAGGGAGGGAGACCGTGGCTCGCGAGGTGGGGCCCGCCGTGGAGCAGTCCCTCGTGCGTGCAGTCGCGGAGCAGGCGGGCGTTTCTCGTCGCCGCCGCGGCGAATGCCGGATCGTGTTCGGCCAGTTCGAGGAGGGCGGCCGTGCAGCCGTCGGCCGTGCGGCTTCCCCAGTAGGTCCACTTGGCGTTGCGGGTGCCCCAGCTGTTGTCCCAGGCGCCGTCGGGAAGCATGAACGCCACGTGGCTGCGGAGCGACCCGACGACGGCGTCGAGCACCTCGCGATCGCCCGCCGCGAGCGCATAGGCGGCCAGCGTCGGCAGCGACTCCTCGACGTTGTAGCCGAGGTCGACCGGCGGGCATCCCTTCGCGGAGCGGCGGTCGGCCGGCCTGCCCTCGCCGAAGAAGAGCCGCGACGGCTCGGACAGGCGGGCGATCGAGGCGCGGGCGAGGTCCCGGCCGCGGGCCCGCAGGCGGGCGTCGTCGAGGAGCGTGCCGGTGAGCCACAGACAGTGGCTGGCGGCGGCCGCATAGTTGGCGTTGCCGTAGTCGGGCGTGACGGTGTCGCGGATGAAGTCGGCCGCCCGCCGGAGGCGGGCGAGCCATGCCGAGCGGACGCCGGCGTCGAGGAGACGACCGTGCCGCGACACGGCCTCGGCGAGGGCCGTCGCCCCGAACACGGTCGTTCCTTTCCAGGACTTCGGATCGAGTTCGTTGGTCCAGGCGCCGTCCGGGGCGTCGACGTTCCGCATCCACGCCACGGCGGCGACGGCGGCGTCGAGGTATCGCACGTCGGCGGACACCTCGGCCATCTGCAAGAGCGGCAGCACGGCTTCGCCGCTCCGCCCGTGCGGCTCCCCGCACGCCGGGCAGCGGAACGAGCCATGCACGGCGGGCTGCGCCGGAGCGATCACCTGCTGCCGCACGAGCCCCCCGCACCAGTCGCGGAGCAACCCCTCGAGGAGCGGCCGCAAGCCCCCGGCCGCATCCTTGCCGTCGGCCTGCGGACTTGCCACGGGGAGGACGGTCGCCGCCGCACATCCCAGCCACGTTCGCCTGGAGATGGTCGGCATCGCTGTCGTTCCGATGGCGTTCGGTCGCCCAGCGGCATGTGGCTGCAGCACGGGCGCCGGCGGGATGGTGTTGTCCACGACAGATTTCACCAGTTTCTCGGCCGGTATGAAACGGGCGAGAAACCGTGGAACTGGCACGCAGTCTATGCCGGTGCCCGCGGTCATTGCCGGCCGGCGGCCTGTGCCGCGATGAAGGCCTCCCATTCCGCCTGCGTGGGCAGCGACGGCTGGGCGCCCATCCGCATGGCGGCGAGCGCACCGGCCGCGGACGCGCGGCTGACGGCCTCGTCGAGCGTCGCCCCGACAGCCATTGCCGTGGCGAGCGCGCCGGTGAAGGCGTCGCCCGCGGCTGTCGCGTCGACCGCGGTGATGCGATACGCGGGCACGTGGTGAACGGCCGCGCCGTCGACGACGACCGCGCCCTGGCGGCCGAGCGTAATGATCACAGTCCGCGGCCCGAGCGTCTGGAGGGCGCGGGCCGCCCGCTCGGCCGAGGCCGGGTCGCTCACGCGGATGCCGGTGAGCCGCTCGGCCTCCGATTCGTTCGGCTTCAGGCAGGTGACGTCTCGCAGAAGCGACGCGGGCAGGCCGCCATCGGGGGCGGGCGCCGGGTCGAGGATCACCGGCACGCCAGCAGCCCGCGCGATCGCCGCGGCCCGCTCCACCGCCACCAGCGGCACCTCGAGCTGCATCACCACCGCGTCGGCCGCGCGGATGCGGTCGGCGGCCCTCTCGACGTCGTCGGGAGAGAGCGCGTCGTTGGCGCCGAGGGCGACCGTGATCGAGTTT
>JBIIOJ010000313.1:0-3863 GCA_044337015.1 Pirellulales bacterium | reverse complement strand
TTCCGCCCCGACGGCCAGTTCGACATCGTCTGGAGCAGCCGAGCCGCCGTCAGGCCGGTCCCGTTCCCGATCACGAGGTCGCGGGGCGAGTGGCTCGACTTCGTGGACGGCCTCCGCGCCGCCTGGGGCGGCGGCTGGGCCGCCCCGACGGGTGCCCCGCAGCCCACCCCGACCGGAGCAGCGAGGACTCGATGACGAACGCGGACGAAACCACGATGAGGCGTTCGATCGCCGGGAGGCTGCTCTTCTGGTTTTTGGTGATCGCGCTCATCCCGTGCGCGATGCTCACCACGATCACGGCGCGGATCGCCGCCGACGCGCTCGAGAAATCGGTGCGGACGAACCTCACGCTCGTCGCCGACGCCCGCGTCGCGGAGCTGGAGCTCTACGCGAGTGAGCGGGTGCGGGACACGACGGCGCTCGCCCGCGGGCCGACGTTCGTTCAAGCGGTCAGGGAATTGGGCGGTGTGCTCGCCGGCGGGGCTCCCGCGCTGTCGAAGGCGGCGACGGAGTTCGAACCGTTCTTCGCGTACGTCGCCAACGCCTTCGGCTACAGCCAGCTTCTCGTCATCGACGAGGCGGGGCGTGTCCTCTTCTCGCTCGACGAGTCGATCCCCCCGGGGAGCGCGGTGGTGTCGGGCGAGCTGGCCGGCACGGCCCTCGCCGACTGCTTCGACCGTGCGAGGACGCTCCTCCAGACCGAGCTTTCCGTCTTCCAGCCCTATGGCCCCGCACGAAAGCCGATGGCGTACGCCACGAGCCCGATCTTCGACGCGGGCCGCTGCGTAGGCGTGCTCGCGCTCGGCCTAGAGCCGGACCGTGTCTGGCGGATGCTTTCCGACTACACCGGCCTCGGCGACAGCGGCGAGATCGTCGCGGCGATGGCGACCGAGGGGGGCGCGGTCGTCACGGCGCCGCTGAGGAACACCGCCGACGCCGCCTTCCGCATGCGGATTCCCTTCGGCGGCGAGTCCGGCGCCGGCACCCAGTCGGCCTCGCGGGGCAACCGTGGCTACGGGCTCGTCAAGGACTACCGGGGCCGGGAGGTCGCCGCGGCCTGGCGGTACCTGCCGAGCTACCGCTGGGGCCTGACGATCAAGCAGGACGCCTCCGAGGCGTTCGCGCTCATTCACTTCCAGCGGTTCGCGATCATCGCGCTTTCGCTCCTGACGATCGTCGGCGTGACGCTCGCGGCGCTCGTCGTCGCCCGGACGATCTCGCGGCCGATCCGCACGGCCGTCGAAGCCGCGAAGCGGGTCGCGGGCGGCGACCTGCGGGGCAAGGTGGCCGCCGTCACCGACGACGAGACGGGCTCGCTGCTCGTCGCGATTCAGACGATGACCAACGACCTCCGGGGGCTCATCGGACGGATCCAGCAGTCGAGCGTGGCGCTCATCTCCACGGCCACCGCGATCCAGGCGACGTCGAGCGAGCAACAGCAGGTCATCGCGGACTACGGCGCATCGACGAGCGAGGCGGTCGCGGCCGTGAAGCAGATCTCCGTCACCAGCCAAGAGCTCGTGCGGACGATGACCGAGGTCAACGACATGGCATCCCATACCGGCGACATGGCCGCCGAGGGCCGCGTGAACCTCGCCGGGATGGGCTCCACGATGAGGGCCCTCGCGGAATCGACCGGCTCGTTCGGCGCGAAGCTCGCCGTGATCAGCGAACGCGCCGCGAACATCAACCTCGCCGTGACGACGATCACCAAGGTGGCCGACCAGACGAATCTCCTTTCGATCAACGCCGCAATCGAGGCGGAAAAGGCCGGCGAGTACGGCCTGGGCTTCCTCGTGGTAGCGAGGGAGATCCGCCGCCTCGCCGACCAGACCGCCGTCGCCTCGCTCGACATCGAGCGGATGGTGAAGGAAATGCAGTACGCGGTCTCCGCCGGCGTGATGGAGATGGACAAGTTCGCCGAACAGGTCCGCGGGGGAGTCCGGGAGATCGGGCAGGTCTCGGAGAAGCTCGGCGACATCATCAACGCAGTCCAGGGCATCTCGGAGCGGTTTGGCCAGGTCACCGAAGGGATGCGGGCACAGTCGCAGGGGGCCGAGCAGATCCGCGAGGCGATGGTGAGGCTCGCGGAGGGCGCATCCCGCACGGCGACGTCGCTGTCGGACTTCAACAAGGCCACGATCCACCTCCGCGAGGCCGTCGGAGGGCTCAAGGAGGAGGTCTCGAGGTTCACGACCTGACGCTCCATGACCACCGGCCGCTTCCATGCAGCTTTTGACATTCACGATCGCCGGACAGCCCTACGCGATCCCCTCGAAGCGGGTGATCGAGGTCCTGCCGCTCGTTCCGGCGAGGCCCATCCCGGGTATGCCCGGGTACGTGACCGGGCTGTTCAACTACCGGGGCCAACTGCTGCCCCTGATCGACCTCGGCACGAGGATCGCCGCTGCACCGCCCCCGCGGCGGCTGAGCACCCGCGTGATCGTCGTCGAGTTTCCAGCCGGCGCCGACGTTGAAGCCGGGGCGGCCGGACTGGCCCGGATGGGGCTCGTCGCCGAGAATGTGATTTCCATCCGCTCGGTGGAGGGCGAGTCCTCGCCGCTGGCGACGATGGCGCTCCCGCACGCCCCCTACCTGGGACGAATCCTCAGGCTCGAGGAGCGGACGGGGACCGATGCCACGACGGTGCAACTGATCGAACTCGAGCGGCTGCTCCCGGAGGAGCTGCTGCGCGGCCTTTTCCCTCATCCCGCGACGCCCAGCCATGCAGCCGAATGACCTCGAGGCATTCCTCGCGGACTGGATCGGCCTCGACGCATCCAGCGTCGGCCCGGCCGCGATCGAGAGGGCGTGCCGCGCCCGCCGGGCGGAGCTCGGCATATCCGATCCGGACGACCTCGCGCGCCGCGTCCGCGACGACTCGACCGAGCGCGACCGACTCGTCGAGGAGGTGGTCGTCTGCGAGAGCTGGTTCTTTCGCGACCCGCAGGTGTTCGATTCCATCGCACAGTTCGTCCAGACGCTCGCGGCGATGCCCGGCCGCTCGCCGGTCCGCATCCTCAGCGTCCCGTGCGCGAGCGGCGAGGAGCCCTATTCGATCGCGATGGCGCTCCTCGACGCCGGTCTTCCGGAGACCACTTTCCGAATCGACGCCTTCGACGTCAGCCGAGCCTCGCTCGCGAGGGCCGCGGCCGGGCGGTATTCCGAGAACGCCTTCCGAAACGCCGACTCGTCGTTCCGACGCCGATGGTTTCGCGCGGAGGCAGGCGGGGCGGTGATCGACGACCGCGTGAAGCGGGCGGTCGGTTTTCGCTGGGGCAACCTGTTGGAACCGGGGTTCGCCACGGCGAAGGGCCCCTACGACTGCATCTTCTGCCGCAACCTTCTGATCTACCTCACGGCCGACGCGAGGCATCGCGCGGCCCGGTCGCTGGACTCCATGCTCTCGTCCGACGGACTCCTCGTTCTCGGAGCCGCCGAGCCTCCGATCCTGCGGGGCGACTGGATTCCGGCCGGGGACGCGTCGCTGTTCACCGTGCGGCGATCGATCGCGGTCAGCCGGCCGAGATTCCCATCGATGCCGCGGCTCGCGGCGGCACGGCCGGTCCCGGACCGGGCGACCCCTCGACCGAGGCCGGGCCGGAAGCCCGGCGACGGGACTTCCACGGCGCCCGAGGATGGCCACGATCCCGCCAGGCCCACCCCGCACGCGGCTGCTGAGCAGGGTACGGGCGTAGCCGCCTCCGCGAAGGCATCGAGCCCGCTCGAGCGGACGTTGGAAATCGCCGGCAGGCTCGCCAACGAGCGGCGGCTCTCCGAGGCGATCGAACTGTGCGACGCCCATGCGAGGTCCTTCGGACCAAGCCCGGAAATCTTCTTCATGACGGGCATGCTCCACCAGT
>JBIIOJ010000312.1:0-3870 GCA_044337015.1 Pirellulales bacterium | reverse complement strand
GCCCGAGACGGCGTATGCAGACAAGCGAAGCAAGGATTGCGCAGCGAAGTCTGCATCCGAGCGAGCGAAGGGCAGGATGCCCGAAGCGAGCGTCCGGCGAGGGCACACGGGCAGCCCCGAACCCCGCACGCTTGACGTCCAAAAAGACTCACCGCGCAAGCACGACACGGACGTCGGCGACGTTCGTGCCCGTGGGGCCGGTGCGGATGAGGCCGCCGGAGGTCGCGAGGAGCGGGTGGGCGTCGCAGCGGGCGAGTGCGCCGCGGACGTCGAGACCGAGCGAGTGAATCGACTCGACGATAGAGCTGTCGGCGAGGCCGCCGGCCGCATCGGTCGGACCATCCTCGCCGTCGGTGCCGACGCTCGCGATGGCGAGCCCCGCCGGCCATGGGCCCGAGGACGTCGCGGCGTCGATCGCGGCGAGCACGGTCTGCTGGTTGCGGCCGCCCGTGCCGTGGTCGGCCGGCACGCGGACGATCGCCTCGCCCCCTTCGATGATCGCGCGGGGGCGGCCGTCGCGTCGGACCGCGTCGACGAGCTCGAGGCCTTCCGCGGCGAGACGCCTGCCGACGTCCTCGGCCGACTCCCGCGACGATGCGACGGAGCCCTCGCGGACAACGAGTTCGTAGCCGAGGCTGCCCGCGGTGCGGGCCGCGGCGTGCACGGCTGTGGCGTTGTCGCCCAGGATCAGGTGCTCGACGATGCAGCCGCGACCGGTCGTCCATCGGCCGTCGGCGGCCGAGCCGTCGCCAGGCATGCAGGGCCCCGAGGCGATCACGTCGAGGTCGCCGCCGATCACGTCGGAGAGCACGAGCACGAGGAGCCTGCCGGCGGAGCAGGCCCGCGCGAGCCCGCCCGCCTTCACGAGGCTCATCGATCGTCGCACGGCGTTGAGCTCGGCGATCGTCGCTCCCGACTCGGAAAGCCTCCTCGTGGCGGCGATCTTCTCGTCGAGCGACACGCCCTCCCGCGGGGCCGCGAGCAGCGCCGAGCCACCGCCGGTGACGATCGCGATCGCGAGGTCCGTTGCAGCGAGCGACGCGATCCGATTGAGCATCTCGCGGGTGCACTCGACGACACGTTCCGTCGGCAGGTTCGCGGCGGCGGGACGCGTCTCGCGAACCTCGATCGACCGCAGCCTGCGGCCGCAGCCCTCCGGCACGCTCACGAGCCCGGAGAGCCTGTGACCGGCCGCCGATTCGCCCCCGAGCAGCGATTCCAGGGCGGCCGCGAGCCCGGCCGCCGCCTTTCCGCCTCCGAGGACGAGAATCCGGCCAGGTCCAAGCTGGCCGGATCCAAGCCGACTGGATTCATCGAGGAGAAGCGGCGGGGCGAGCGGCCGGCCGTCGATACGGAGCTCACCTCGCTCGACCGACAGCCGCGAGGCGACGAGCAGTTCCGGCCGCACCGCCTCGATTGCGGCCGACCAGACGGCCTTCATGTCGGCCTTCGACGGCACTTCACTGGCCGTGTCGGCGAGGGACGTCATCCCTCCCCTTTCAGCGGAAAGTTCTTCGGGTCGAATTTCGTGAGGTCGATGCCGCCGCGGCTCTCCTCCTCGAGCAGCTTCACCCGCGACTCCAGCCGCTCGAGCCGGCGTGCGAGCAACGCGGGCGTTTCGGTCGCCGGAGCGACCCGCACCGGCCGCGGCACTTCCGGGTAGCCGAGCTGCCGTTGCAGCGCCGCGAAGAAGAACAGCGGGTCCTTGCCGCGGTTGGCCCGGGCGATGCGGCCTTCGCTGGCGCCGAAGAGGATCGTGCGGTCCGGCACGACCGCGGCCTCGCCCGCCCGCTCGGCCTGCCGCGACTCGAGCCGCCAATACTCCTCGCTTCTCACGAAGACGAGATCAGCCAGGTCGACGAGCCCCACCTGCCTGCCGACCGTGCGAATCCACTGCTTCCATGCGTCGTCGAAGAGGTCGTCCCCCGCGACCGCCTCGAGGCCGTGGGCGTAGTCGAGCCGGTTCCGCGAAAGGCACTCGAAACGGTAGAAGAAGAGTCCCTGCGGCGTCGCGGCGTCGGCGCGGTAGGCGGCCTCCCGCTCGAGGATCGACAGCGCCAACCGCATGTCGAACCTTCCCCCCTCCTCCTCTGCTTCGCCGACGATGAAGGTCTGGAACGCCGTGAAGTAGTGCGAGAGCCGGGCCATCGCCGTGGCGAGCTCCCCGACGAGCTTGAGCTCCCCGACGAGATACTCGATCGCCATCGGCAGCTTCGTCGTCGCGAGCACTTCCTGCGCGATCGCCGAGAGCGCCTCCTGGGCGGCCACCCCCTCGCGGACCCGTTCCCCGAAAATGCGGAACAGGTGGGCCTGCTCGACGTATTCCTCGCGATCCAGCATCCGGTGCCCTTTCGGGAATCCATCCTATACTTGGGAGTGACGGACATGCCCAGCCGCTTTTCCACCATCGAAGCCGCCGTCGCCGCGATCCGTCGCGGCGAAGTGGTGGTCGTCGTCGACGCCGAGGACCGGGAGAACGAGGGGGATTTCGTCTGTGCTGCAAGCAGCGTCACGCCGGAGATCGTGAACTTCATGATCAGCCACGGGCGGGGCCAGGTCTGCATGCCGATCCTGCCGGACGTCTCCCGCCGGCTCGACCTGCCGATGATGGTGGAGGCCAATTCGGCCCCGCTCGGCACCGCCTTCACCGTCCCGGTCGACCACGTGACGAGCAAGACCGGCATCACCGCCGCCGAGCGTGCCACGACGATCACGGCGATCCTCGATCCGACGACGACCGCGGCCGACTTCGTCCGGCCGGGCCACCTCTTTCCCCTCGTCGCGAAGGAAGGAGGTGTGCTCCGCCGCGCGGGCCACACCGAGGCAGCGGTCGATCTCGCGAGGCTCGCGGAGCTGCCGCCGGCGGGCGTGCTCTGCGAGATCCTCGACGATTCGGGCAACCGGGCCGACCGCGAGTCTCTTTTCGCCCTCGCGAAGCAGCACTCCCTCGAAATCATCTCGATCGAGGAGCTCATCCGCTTCCGACGCTCGCGGGAGAAGCTCGTCCACCGGATCGCCGAGGCCGACCTGCCGACGAAGTGGGGCGGCTTCCGCGTGGTCGCCTACGGCGTGAAGTACGAATCGCAGCAGCCGATCGTGCTCGTGATGGGTGATCCCGCGAAGGCCCGCGACCCGCTCGTGCGGCTCCATTCTTCCTGCTTCACCGGCGACCTGCTCGACAGCCTGCGATGCGACTGCGGCGACCAACTCCACATGGCTCTCGACATGATCGGCCGCGAGGGGGCGGGTGTGCTCGTCTACCTGCCGCAGGAAGGCCGCGGCATCGGGCTCGTCGAGAAGATCCGGGCCTACGCGCTTCAGGACAAAGGGCTCGACACGGTCGAGGCGAATCTCGCGCTCGGCTTCAAGGCCGACTCCCGCGACTACGGCGTCGGCATCCAGATCCTGAAGGACCTCGGCCTGCGACGGGTCCGATTGCTGACGAACAACCCGAAGAAGACCGATGCCTTCATCTACGGCGGCTTCGATCTCGAGGTCATCGACCAGGTTCCGATCCTGCCGCCCGTGCACGAGCACAACGAGCGATATCTCGCGACGAAGCGTGAGAAGCTCGGCCATCGGTTCCCGTGAGCCGAGGGGCTTTCCTCTCGCTCGGACCGCCCGTGTTGACCCCGTCTCGCGGCCGCCCGTAGCATCGCGGCTTTCAGGTACGAAGTTCGGAGGGATCGCCGACATGCCCCCAGGACCCGCTTCCCGCACGACGTGGCTGTGCGCCCTGCTCGTGGCCGCCGCCCTCGTCGGCTGCGGCAGGCGGCAGGATGACTTGGCGACCCACGCACCGGTGGAGCCGGTCGGGAGCGGCGGGACAGCCGGCAAGCTGCCCGCGGCCCCCGTCGCCGAGCGGCTGCT
>JBIIOJ010000311.1:0-3890 GCA_044337015.1 Pirellulales bacterium | reverse complement strand
CGCGCGGGCGACGAGGCTCTCGTGGCCCGCGTGGAGGGCGCCCATTGTCGGCACGAACCCGACCCGCATCCCTCCGCGGACTGCTTCCGCGACGCGGGCCCGCATCGAGACCGGATCAGTCTCGATCGAAAAGGGCTGCGGTGGCGGTTGCGGGCGGTTCATCGTTCAGCCTTCGTCGCTCAGCCCATGGCCTCGACCGCGGCGACGGCCTCTTCGATCGCCTGCCCGAAGTCGCTCGTGTCGATGCGGACGACGGCCTTCGGCAGGTCGGCGGGGACGGCGGCGTCCGCGGATCGGCGGCCTTGCAGTTCGGCGACGAGCCGATCCTGCTCGCCGACGAGATCGTCGAGGACCGCCTCCGCGTCGCCGCGTTCGGCGGCCTCGCCGACGTCGCGAAAGAGGTCGCTCGAGCCGGATGCGGGCCGGCGGCGGTAGGCGATCCGCTCGGCGAGAATCTCCCTCGGCACCGTGAGCAGCAGCACGACCTGCGGCTGCATGGCCCTCGCCGCGGCCGAAGCGTAGGCGGCGTCGAACGCGGCCCGCTCGGTCGGGGCGAGTCGCGCGGCCGCCAGCCGCAGGCTGCCGAGCCAGTATTCGGAGACGGTGCCGTGGTCGCAGGTGGGAAGACGGGCCGGGCCGTCACGGGACGGCTCGAGCGGCCGCGACGAGGCCTCGAGCTGTTCGCGCCAATCGCCGAGGGCCGCCGGACGATGGACGAGCCGGGCGAAGAGCGCCTCGGCCGCCGCGTTCGCCACCTCCTGCGAGCCCGTTCCCGCGACGCCGGCCACGGCGACGTAGGGATGCGGCTTCGAGATGTTCTCGAGCAGTTCGCCGACGGAGCAGCCGCTTGTCGGGTGCGTCAGGTCGGCGGCGATCTCGGCCGACGGCTCGAGGACGAAACGGCGGGTCGCCATCCGCGGATGTGGCACCGTGAGACGCTCGGACTCGACGACCATGCCGTCGTAAAGGATGAGGTCGAGATCGACCGTCCGCGGACCCCAGCGAACGGCCCGCTCCCGCTCGAGCGAGGCCTCGACCGCCTGCAGGAGCCCCAGCAGGTCGTGCGGCGCGAGATCCGTTTCGACGAGGCAGGCGCCGTTGAGGAACGGCGGCTGCCCGGCGGGGCCGCCGATCGGAACGGATTCACGGTAGCGGCTGACGCCGAGTAGTCGGATGCCAGGCATGAACCCGAGAAGCTCCAGCGCCCGGTCGAGATGGCCGCGGCGTTCGCCCAGGTTCGAACCGAATGCGACGAGGCATCGTGCCATCACGTTCATCCCGGCGGCCTTCCCGCAGCGTCGACACACCGCTGCCAGACACGCTGCCGCCAACGCGTCACGAATTTTATCCCGCGACGGGCCGGAAAAAAACGGCCGGGAAAAACCAAAAAAAGCGGGGGGGACATCCAGGCCACGACCAAGGCCGTCGACTGTCGATCCCTCAGTCGTCGCCCCCCACGATTCGGAATGAATTCGAGATCAGTTGCTGTTCGAGACGGATGCTTCTCCCGCGGAACCGCCTGGTGGATGGAGCGAATGAACGCGTCCGATGAAGCGACATTCTTGTGAGGCTCCGGAAGTTGTCAAGGAACAGCATTCGCGTCGCGGCGGCGTCGATCGATGCCATGATCGGAACGCGAAAAATCGCGCGAATGATCTTCGCGCGATCGGTGCAATCAATGTTGGCTGGCGCGGTATTCTCGTGTCCATGTCGGAGCGTGATCACGAATATGAAGACGAGTTTCCCGGCCATGTGGACGACGCCGACGAGCCATCGCCCGACGGATTCGATCCGCCGGACAGGCCGGCCGAGCCGCCGGAAGCCGCGGAAAGCGAGACCTACTGGAGCCTCTCGCGTGCGCCGCTCGAGAGCCTCGTTTTCACGATGCCGCTCGTGTTGGCCTACGAGGGTGGGGTGCTGCTTCTGGGCCGCGGTTCGCCGAGGAACGGGGCCGACGTCTGGCTGCGAGGCCTGCTCGATTCCCTCGGTTTCGGGGCCTATTTTCTTCTTCCGGCCCTCACCGTCGTGGGCCTGCTGGCCTGGCACCACGTCGAGCACGATCGCTGGGCTTTTCGGCCCGGCGTCCTGGCGGCGATGGCGCTGGAATCGGTCGTCCTGGCGGCGATGCTCCTGGGCATCGCACGGCTCCAGGAGCGGGTCTGGCCCGCCATGGTGCCGCCGCAGCCCTTTGGCGTCGTGCCGCCGCTGCCCTTTGGCGTCGTGGACGCCGGCATCCTCCAGCGGTTGATCGGTTTCTGCGGGGCCGGGCTGTACGAGGAGGTGTTGTTTCGCCTGCTGCTGCTCCCTGTGGTAGCCTGGGGATTCCGGATCGCGGGTTGGAGTTCCGCGACCGGCGGCATCGCTGCAATCCTGCTGACGAGTCTGCTCTTCAGCGCCGCCCACTACGTGGGACCGCTCGGGGATCGTTTCGAACTCTACAGCTTCACGTTTCGCACCGTGGCCGGCATTTTCTTCGCCGTGCTCTTCTGCGTCCGTGGCTTCGGCATCACCGCAGGAACGCACGCGGCCTACGACATGCTCGTGGGTCTCTTTTGATCGACGAGCCGGCCGCCGAGCGTGTCCGCGAACGCCTCGCGGGGCCGCAATCGTTCTTGGAGGATTTTCGAGAGCTCACCTATACTGACGACGTTCAGTCAGTTTACGGAGGATCGGCGCGAGTGATTTTCACACGTCCCAAGGTCGACGAACTGGTCTTCCAGCTCTACGGCCGCAGCATGCACCCGGAACTTTTCGAGATCCAGGAAACCCGCGAGATCGACCGGGGCGGCTACCGGGCGACCGTCTCGATCACGAGCGCCGGTCACCTCGTCACATGGCGCCGCGGCGGGCTCACGCTCACGGAGGTGGCCACGTCCGCCAGCCACCCGCTGCCGCAAAAGCGCCGCCTGCTGTCCCATAAGCTGCGGGGCGAACGCAACGACCGGATGGAGTGTCGCGGCGGCTCCACCTACCAGATGGCCTTCCAACTCGAGACGGTCGAGCCCGAGGTCTTCTGGAACTTCCAGCGGGAGCTCTGCGTCGACGGGGGCAAGTCGGGCCTGTTCCATCGATTCGACTCCGGCGCCCGGATGGCACTCGGGGCGGTCAGCTGGGTGAACGTCGAAACGCGGGCCCGCAGCCTGCTCGTGCAGGCCTTCCACACCTTCCCCGACGATCTCGCGATCGTGAAGACGCAGTCGCTGTTCGAGACGCCCTCATGAGCGACCGCAAGAGCCGCGTCCTCATCGCCGACGACAACGAGCCCAACCGCGAGCTCCTCGAGGTCTACCTCGCTGAGATCGACTGCGAGATCGCGACCGCCGTTGACGGCAAGGACGCGCTCGACAAGGTGGCCTCCTTCGGCCCCGACGTGATCCTGCTCGACGTGATGATGCCGAAGCTCTCGGGTTTCGAGGTCTGCCAGCGGCTCAAGGGCGACCCCGCGACGAGCCGGATCATGGTGTTGATGGTGACGGCCCTCGGCGAACTCGGCGACATCGAACGGGCCGTCGAGGCGGGTACGGACGACTTCCTCTCGAAGCCCGTCAACAAGGTCGAGCTCGTGAAGCGGGTCGAGAACATGCTCAAGCTCCGGCACGTCACCGACGAGCTCGAGCGGCTCCGCCAGTACATCAGCACGATGGACGACGATCAGCCGCCGCGGAGCGGCTGAGCATTGGGCAGCCGCCGCGGAGCGGCTGAGAATTGGGCAGCCGCCGCGGAGCGGCTGAAACTTGCGCAGCCGCCGAGTGTGCTGGGGTTCGGGGCTGCCCGTGTGCCCTCGCCGGACGCTCGCTTCGCACATCCTGTGCTCCGCTCGCTCGGATGCAGACTTCGCTCCGCAATCCTTGCTTCGCTTGTCTGCATACGCCGTCTCGGGCACACGGGCA
>JBIIOJ010000310.1:0-3896 GCA_044337015.1 Pirellulales bacterium | reverse complement strand
GACGTGCAGCGCCGGGTCGTGCACCAGCAGGCGAAGGCCTGACCACAGTGGCGCGCGGCATGACAGGCCACGCCCAGTGTGACAGGATGTCCCGATGAGCTACGACGAATCCGAGGAGATAGAACGGGCCCGGCAGCAGATCCGAAGCCTGTTCGACGAGATTCGGCAGCTCGCCAGGAGCGACGTGCAGGAGGCCGAGTTCTTCTCCGGCCTCCTTGCACGCACGCTCAAGGCGATGGAGGCGTCGGCCGGTCTTGTCTGGCTCGCGGGCGAGCAGGGGAGGGTGGAGCCGGTCTGTCACCTCGGCGTCGAGAACACGGGCCTTGCGAGCCTGCCCGACGGCCAGGCTGCCCACGGCAAGCTCGTGCAGACGCTCATGGGCAACCCCACGGGGCTGCTCGTGCCGCCGGGGGCGAGCCTCAATGGCCCCGACGGGCAGGCGGTCGCGACGAACCCCACGAGCCTGCTCGTGGTGGCGGCGCCGATCGACCGCTCGGGCGGGCGGCAGGGGCTCATCGAGATCTTCCACCAGCCCAACCAGGCCGACGTCGAGCGGGGCTACCTCAATTTCCTGGAGCAGGTGTCGGCGATCGCCGGTGCCTATCTCGAGAAGCGGCAGCTCACGCTGCTCGATTCGCAGCAGACGGCCCTCTCACAGGTCGATCAGTTCAGCCGCGCGGTCCACGAGACGCTCGACCCGATCGCGACGGCCTTCGTGCTCGCGAACGAGGCGAGGCGAATCATCGGCTGCGACCGGGTGAGCGTCCTGATCAAGCGGGGGCGAAAGCTGCGGATCGAGGCGGTAAGCGGCCAGGACTCGGTCGAGCGGCGGGCGACCGCCGTGCAGTCGCTCGAGAGCCTCGTGCGGGTCGTGGCAAAGGCTGGGGAGCCGCTTTGGCACCCGGAGCCGGGCCGCGAACTGCCGCCGCAGATCGAGGAGGAGCTCGACGCCTACATCGACGAGTCGCACGCGACGGGCCTGGCGATCATTCCGCTCGAGAAGCCCCGGCCGACGCCCGTCGTGAAGCCGGGTGGCGTGGACGCCGTCGCGGTGGCGAAGGCGGAGGCCGCTCCGCGGCAGGCTCCCGAGCCGATCGGGGCGCTCGTCGCTGAGTGGTTCCAGTCGAGCTCGTTCGAAGGGGGCAAGCGGGCACGGGTGGAGCTCGTGGCCGACCACGGCAGGATTGCCGTCGCGAATGCCCTCTCCCACACGTCGCTCCCCTTCTACGGCGTGATCAACGTTCTCGGGAAGTCGAAGGTGCTCACGACGGCCCGCAACCTGCCGAAGACGGTGCTCGCCGTGCTCGCCGCGACGGCCGCGGTGGCGGCGCTCGTGCTCGTGCCGGCGGAATTGCGGCTCGAGGCGATGGGCACGCTCGAGCCGGTGCACCACCAGGACGTGTTCGCGAAGATCGACGGCGTGGTCGAGCGGGTCGAGAAGGGAGTCGAGCACGGCTCGACCGTGGAGGAGGGGCAGCTGCTCGCGACGCTCCGCAACACCGATCTCGAGGTCGCGATCACCGACGTGCTCGGCCGCAAGACGAGCTCCGAGGAGCAGCTCGTGGCAACGCAGCGGTCGCTCCTGGCCGATACGAAGCTCTCCGAGGACGAGCGGACGCGGCTCCAGGGCCGGGCAGCGCAGCTGCGGCGGGAGATCGGCAGCCTCGAGTCGCAGATCCAGCTCTACGACACGAAGAAGAAGGATCTCAAGGTGACGAGCCCGATCACGGGCGTCATCACGACCTGGCAAGTCCGCGACAAGCTGCTCCTGCGGCCGGTGCAGACGGGCCAGTCGCTCATGAGCGTGGCCGACATGAAGGGTCCTTGGGAGCTCGAGGTTCACCTGCCCGACGACCGCCTCGGCCACGTGAACCGTGCGTGGGAGGAGGCGAGAAAGGCGGGGCGGCCGCTCGTGGTCGACTACATCGTCGCCACCGACCCCGGCACGCGGCACCGCGGGCTCGTCCGCGACATCCACGAGCAGGCCGAGGTCCGCGGCGAAAATGGCAACACTGTCCTGGTGCGGGTCGAGATCGAGACGGAGAAGCACGAGGAGGAGGAGCTCGGCGCGGGGGCCACCGTGACCGCCAGGATCGCCTGCGGCAAGCGGCCGCTGGGCTACGTCTGGTTCCACGACGTGCTCTCCTTCATCCAGACTCAGATCCTGTTTCGGCTGTGGTGAGAAAAAGCGAAAAGTGCGGGATAGAATGATGAGCATGAAATTCCGAGCAACCTATCTGATCCGGCTCGCCTGCCTCATGTTGCTGGCCGTCCCGGCCGCCCGGGCCGACGACTCGTCCGATGAGCCCGTCCTCTCGCGGTGCCTGGTCTCGCTCATCGACCAGGCGAAGGTGCCCGCCCGGGAGGCGGGCGTGCTCGTGGAGCTGAAGATCCGCGAGGGGCAGGCGGTCACGAAGGACGAGCTCATCGCCCGGATCGACGACAGCCAGCCGCGGGCCGAGCGAAAAAAGGTGCAGGCCGAGCTCGACCAGGCGAAGGCGAAGGCCGCAAGCGACGTCGACAAGCGATACTCCGTGGCGGCCGAGGGGGTGGCCGAGATGGCCTTCCTCAAGGCGAAGAAGTCGCACGAAGCCGTGCAGGGGGCGGTGACGGAGGTCGAGCGGGAGCGGCTGCGGCTCGAGTGGGAGAAGACGAAGCTCCAGATCGAGCAGGCCGACCTCGAGCGGAAGCTCTCCGGCCTCGCCGCCAACGGCAAGGAAGTGGAGGTGGAGGCCACCGACATCGCGATCGAGCGTCGCCGGATCGCCTCGCCGCTCGACGGCGAGGTCGTGGAGGTGTTTCCGCACCTCGGCGAGTGGATGCAGCCGGGCGACCCGCTCGCGCTCGTCGTGCGGACCGACACGCTGCGGGTGGAGGGCTACGTGGACGCGAGCAAGTTCGATCCCGAGCGGGTCCGCGACCGGCCGGTCACGGTCACCGTCTCGCTCGCCGCCGACCGCAAGGAGACGTTCCGGGGTCGGATCATCTTCGTGAACCCGCGGGTCGAGAGCGGCGGCGATTACCGGGTCTGGGCGGAGGTGTCCAACCGCCGTGAGAAGGACTCGGAGACCTGGATCCTGCGGCCGGGCCAGACCGCGACGATGCGGATCCATTCGAGTGCCGAGCCGCTCGCCGCCCGCCGGTAGCGTTGACGGTCCCCCCATGTCCTCCGCCGCCGACGCCTTCCGATCGAGCACTACGCGGCCGGTCGGCCTTCGCAGGCGGGCCGATCTCGACACGACCCGGCAGACCTACCAGGGGCAGGCCTGGTGGGTCGTGAAGGACCCGATCTCGCTCCACTACTTCCGGTTCCGCCCGGAGGAATACGCCCTGCTCAACATGCTCGACGGGAAGGTGAGCCTGGAGGCGCTCAAGGAGCGGTTCGAGGCGGAGTTTCCGCCGCGGCGGATCGGCGTCGACGAGCTGGCGAGGTTCGTGTCCACGCTCCACCGCTCCGGGCTCGTGATCGGCGACCGGCCCGGGCAGGGGCCGCAGCTCTTCGAGCGACGGCGGCAGCGGATATGGAAGCAGTGGGTGGCGTGGCTCTCGAACGTCATGTCGATGCGGTTTCGCGGGATCGATCCCGACCGCATCCTCGAGCGGCTGGATCCGTGGTTCGGCTGGCTCTTCTCGCTGCCGGCCTTCATCGCGTCGATGGCGCTCGTGGGGTCGGCGGCGATGCTCGTGCTCGTCAATTTCGACACGTTCCGCTCGAAGCTGCCCGAGTTCCAGCAGTTCTTCGCCGCGGGCAACTGGGTCTACCTGGCGGTCGCGCTCGGCGTCACGAAGATCCTCCACGAGTTCGGCCACGGCCTCTCCTGCAAGCACTTCGGCGGCGAGTGCCACGAGATGGGCGTCATGCTGCTCGTCTTCACCCCCTGCCTCTACTGCGACGT
>JBIIOJ010000309.1:0-3898 GCA_044337015.1 Pirellulales bacterium | reverse complement strand
CCGTGGAGCGATCCCGGGTTGAAAGCTCGATGCGGCTGTGAATCGCCTCCGCCACATCCTTCTCCGCGTCACCCGCGCTGCCGTCGGCGGGGCGATCGGCGACCACTGGCTCGCGGCGCCAGACGTGAACGGCATCCCAAGGGCCCCGGCCGGTGATCGCGACGGCGGCGTCCGCCCGTGCGTCGATCGATGCTCCCGTGGCCTGGCCGAACGACCGGATCACGACCTGCGCCATGAGCAGGTCGGGGAAGAAGTCGTCGGGCGGGTCGAACCCGGGCGGCAATCGGAAGGTCACGATCCCTTTGCGCCACGCCGCCCGCGCCAACTCGGGCAAGATCGCCTTCTGACGTTCCACGAGTGCCGCCTCGGCGCCAGGCCTCACCGCCACGAGGATGTGGTCGCCGCGTTGGGCCGGCGACGGAGTCGTCGAACGTGTCGTCACCGGATGACTCGAGCGGTCCGTTGGACCGGGCAATTTGGGAAGATGGGGAAAGGGCTTTCAATAGATTAGCCCGCAATCGCCCGCACCCGAAAATCACTCGTTCCAAAAATTAGGCCGGCCCGGGCGCCCAAGGGCCCGGGCCGGCCTTTCTCGTCTGAACGCGTGAGAGAACCCTGGGTGGTGCCCGAAGGCGATCACTCCAGGTGCCCCGGCCACGAGTGGCCGGGGGAAGGACTACTTGCGGGCCTTCTTCTTCTTGGCGACCTTCTTGGCAGCCTTCTTCTTCTTCTTCGCCATGGTAATGGCTCCTTGCCACGAGCGCCCTGACTCACAACACACATCCGATCCCTCGGGCACTCTTCGTGAGGGATCGGACGACGATGGCGGAACGATTCGTGATCCACCCAGTCGGGCCGGCCACGAATCGGAGAATCTTGATGTGAACGAATGCGGGCGAATCAACGCTGAAAAAAGCGGATTCACCGCAAAAAAAAGGCTTTCTTCCCCCTCCGGCCGCGAACAGAAATACGTCCCATACGACTGCTGAGCAATGTTCTGGGATGGGATGTTCTGGGATGGCACGTGCTTGGATGGCATGACTTCCCTCCTCGAAGGAGAGACCACGACACCACCCCCGCACTTCTCTGACCGTGACACGTTCGCAGCATCCATTGCCCGCGCTTGTGGCACCCGGAATCGTCCAGGTGAGCCCATCGCGATGCGTCACACAGTTCGTCGAATCATGTTCTTCGAACCGTCAAACACATCATCGACGAGCAGCGCGTCGAATCAACATGATGCGAACTTTGGCGTATGCGGGGCCGAACTGTCAAGAGACATTTCGAAAAGAATCGCTCGACGCCCTCGCCCAGTCGTCGAGCATCGTGACCTGCGTCGCGAAGTTCTGCTCGGCAACGTCGATCGGACTCTTGAAGAAACAGGCGAGCCATCGGAGCACGCCGCGGTCACCGGAGCGATGCGCCCGCTCCACCAACCGCACCAGATCGATCACGAGCGGCGCCGCGAGAATCGAATCGCAACCCTGCCAGGTGAACTGGAACGTCATGGGCGTTCCGAGGAACCCACGGAAGTGGACGTGGTCCCAGGCGGTCTTCCAATCGCCGAGGCTGCGGATGTATTCGATCGAGACGTGGGTCTGCGGCGGGTAGCCCAGAATCTGCGAGAGCAGGTGGTCCTTGCTTCTGACCTTGGCGGCCTTGTTCCGCGGGTCGTCGAGCACCTTCCCATCCATGTTCCCAAAGATGTTATGGCCGACCCAGCTCATGACCTCGAGATTCCGGGCGGCGAACATCGGGGCGAGCACGCTCTTAAGCAGCGTTTCGCCAGTCTTGCCGTCACAGCCCGCGTGGGGCACGCCGTGCCGCTCCGCCGCCTCCTGCAGGGCCTGGGGTGTGGCGCCGGCGGACGGCGTGAAGTTGACGAACGACGCCCCCGCCTCGAAGGCGGCCAGCGCGTAGAGGCTGCTCGACGGCAGCGGACAGGCCGCGGCGTCCCCCAGCAGTGTCGCAAGCTCGGCGTAGTCCCGGGGAATCGGCCGCGACGGCGGCGGCTCCGTCGAAGAGACGTTGACCACCACGACCCGCGAGAGCCTCTCCGCGGCGGTGAACGCGACGATGTCGTCCCGGATGCGGTCGATGGCCGCTCGCGGCGACTCGACGCGGGCGGCGACCGCATCGTCCGCGAACTCCCGAATCTTGTCGCCGCTGGCGACGACGGTGCCGGGCCGCAGCCGGGCCTCGACGGCCGCCAAATAGTCGGCCGCATCCTCGATGAGATCGGGCGGGATCGCGCGGCTCGTGGTCCACATCGAGCGGGCCTCGTCGAGCAGGCTGCCGGACCGGATGTCGTGGCCGCCGACGATGAGTTCGTCGAAGCCGACGAGCCCCAGCGAAGCAAACGGTTCGAGGGCGGTCACCATCCCCACCGGATCGATCGCACCGCGAGAGAGCGCGGCGAGCCCCGTCATCATGGTGGTGGCCACGCCCCCCTTGGCTCCGACGAGCCAGACGCCGACGCGGTCTTGGGGCATGGGATGGGGGATCCTGGAGCGGCAGACTGTGAAACGCCGCTTGCACGGCGAAATGCCGTGTTATCATTGGACGCATGCAAACACGCGTCAAGCTGGCTCGTCGCATGGAAGCGCTCGAGCCTTCCGCCACCCTGGCCATGGCCGCACGGGCCCAGGCGATGGCCGCCGACGGCATCGACGTCGTCGACCTCTCCGTCGGTGAACCCGATTTCCCGACGCCGGAGCACGTCTGCCGTGCCGCCGAGACGGCGATCCGGGCCGGCAAGACGAAATACACCCCGGCCGCCGGCATCCCCGACCTCCGCAAGGCCGTGGCTGCCGACTACTCGAAACGGACCGGGATTCCGATCACGCCTCAGCAGGTGGTCGTCTCCAACGGCGCCAAGCACGCCCTCCACAACGTCTTCACGGCCGTGATAGACGAGGGTGACGAGGTGATCGTTCCGACGCCGTACTGGGTGAGCTATGCGGAGCTCATCAAGCTCGCCGGGGGCCGCCCCGTGCTCCTGCCGACCCGGCTGGAGGACGATTTCAAGCTGCGGCCGGAGCAACTCCGGGCCGCCATCACGCCGGCCACCCGCATGCTCCTGCTCTGTTCCCCGAGCAACCCGACGGGCGTCGTCTACACGCCGGAGGAGCTCGGCGGCCTCGCCGACGTCGCCATCGCCGCCGACCTCTCGATCGTCTCCGACGAGATCTACGACCAACTCGTCTACGACGGCCGCAGGTCGGTGTCGTTCCCGACGCTGCGGCCGGGCCTGGCCGACCGCACGATCGTGGTCGCGGGCGTGAGCAAGACCTACTCGATGACCGGCTGGCGGATCGGCTGGACGATCGCACCAGAGCCGCTCTCGAAGGCGATCGCGAACCTCCAGAGCCAGGAGACGAGCAACCCCTCGAGCGTGAGCCAGCACGCGGCGGTCGCCGCGGTCACCGGCCCACAAGAATGCGTCGCCGAGATGTGCCGCGCCTTCCAGAAGCGTCGTGACCTCGTCGCGGCGAGGCTCGCCGCCATGCCGGGCGTTCGGATTCCGAAGATCGGCGGAGCCTTCTACGCGTTCTTCGCCATCCCGGGAACCCGCACGAGCCTGCAGTGGTGCGAGGATCTGCTCGAGAAGGAGCATGTCGCGGTCGTGCCCGGCAGCGCCTTCGGAGCGGAGGGGCACGTGCGGATGTCGTTCGCGGCATCGGAAGCGAAGCTCGACGACGGCCTGTCGCGAATCGACCGGTTCATCCGCGGCTGATCGTTCACGCCGGATGATTGTGCACGTCAAGCGTGCTGGGTGAGTCGGCTTTCGCAACGCATTTTGCGGTACGTCGAGCGCGGTGGGTTCGGGGCTGCCCGTATGCCGCTCGCCGGACGTTCGCTTCGGGCATCCATGCCCTCCGCTCACTCGGACCTGACT
>JBIIOJ010000308.1:0-3902 GCA_044337015.1 Pirellulales bacterium | reverse complement strand
CGCTCGGCGGACTTGCGGCCGATGCCCGGGAGTCGGGCGAACTGCTCGACCAGCCGCGGAATCGCACCCTTGTGATCTGCCATCGCCCTGTTGCTCCGCCGTGTCGCGGCCCTGTTGCCCCGTCGTCGCGATGAGTGTAACAGCCGGCCGGAAAGCGGGTGACCTTCGGCTATTCCGGCCCTGTGTCTATTCCGGCACCGCGCCGCCCTCGTCCGGAACCGACGCCGCGGGCTCGACCCGCCGAACCGTCGCGTCGAAGAGCGTCCGGGCGTGGGCGACGAGCGGGTGATCCATCGCCTCGCGGAGCATCGCCGACTGGGAGAACTGCGTCTTCGGCTTCCGCTCGACGGGCGTCGTTTCGGCCGCATCGGCGGCCTGCACGATCCTGTACCGCACCTGCCTGCCGACGATGCCGCGGAGCGCCTCGCCGATGCCGGAAGCCACCTCGGCCCGCGCGAGAAAGGAATGGGCCGCGGCGGCGGCCGCGGGCAACGCGACCTCGAGTTCGTCTTCGCGGCTCCACCGCACGACCGTGGCCGTCGCGGCGAAGTCGCCGGCGAGTCCGCCGATCGACGCAGCGGCGGCCCGCCACGCCTCGACCGGGTCGTTCGTGACGACCGCCGGCGGAGGCTCCACCGGCCGCGAGGGTGCCGGAGGCTCGTCCACCTGCGTTCTCTGCGCCGGCTCGCCGACGATCGGCGCGGGCTCCCTAGCGGCGGCCGCGGTCGGCGGGATCAGCGGGGGCTTTTTTTTTTGATCCCGCGGCGGCTCGAGCGACGCGGCCGAGGCGACCCGCTCCACCACCGCGGCGATCATATCGAGATTCTCCAGCCGCGCGAGCCTCACGAGGGCCATCTCGGCGATCGCCGTCCCGTGCAGGCTCGTCCGCATCCGTGCCAGCGAATGATCGAGGATCTGGAGCATCGCGAGGATCGTCTCGGTGCCGAGCGCACGGCCGAGCTGCGCGAGATCGACGCCTCCCGGACGCCCCTGTCGGAGCAAGCGTCCCTCGACCCCGACGCTCGCGAGAAGGCTGTCCCGCAGGGACGCGAGCACCTGCTCGAGCACACCCCCCGGATCGGCGCCCGAAGCGATCGCCTCGTCGAGCGCGGCGATGCCCGCGGCGGCATCGCGGGAGGCGATCGCGGAGACGATCCGGCCGATGCTCTCCTCGCGGCCCGTGCCGAGAATACCGTGCACCTGCGCGACGGTGATCGTGGGCATCGCTCCGTTTCCCGCGGCCGGCGGCACCGCTCCCGCGGACGGCGGAACCGCCCCCGCGGACGGCAAAACAGCACAGCCGAGCAGTTGCTCGAGGAGCGACTGGCTGTCCCGCATGCTGCCGGCGGCCCGCCTTGCGATGAGCTTGAGCGCCCCGTCCTCGACGGCCACCCGCTCCGCCTCCGCGATCTGCGAGAGCCGCCGCTCGATCGCGTCGTCGTCCACCGTAAGGAAGTCGAACCGCTGGCACCGCGAGAGAATCGTGATCGGCAGCTTCTCGGGCTCGGTCGTGCAGAGCACGAACTTCACGTGCGGCGGCGGTTCCTCGAGTGTCTTCAGAAGTGCGTTGAAGGCCTCGCGGGTGAGCATGTGGACCTCGTCCACGATGTACAGCTTGAAGCGGCCTCGCGCCGGCCGCACGGCCACGTTCTGCCGCAGCTGCCGGATCTCGTCGATGCCTCGGTTGCTCGCCGCGTCGATCTCGATCACGTCCACGTCCTGGCCGGCGGAGATCGCGAGGCAGACGTCGCAGGCGTTGCACGGCTCCGCCGCCGGCCCGCGTTCACATTCGAGCGCCTTCGCGAAGATCCTCGCCGCGCTCGTCTTGCCGACGCCGCGGGCGCCGGTGAAGAGATACGCATGGCCGACGCGGCCCGCGGCGATGGCGCCGGAGAGACCGCGGGCCACGTGCTCCTGGCCGACGAGTTCGTCGAACCGCTGCGGCCGATACCGCCTGGCCACAACACGGTAGGTCTCGCCGCGGTAGGTCTCGCCCGCCGCCCCTTGGCGAACCGGTTCGGCTTCGAGCGACAGTTCAGGGTCGGCCATCCGTGGGACACCCGGGGGACGTGGCGTAAACCGGCGGCGAGAACGACGTGGCGGCTAGGACGACAATTGCGGACGGCCGCCGATGAGAGGCCCACCGCACAAAGGGACGCCTGCTTATGGCTGCTGCGGTTAAGCCCTGACCAGATTCACAGATCCCCATCGCAGGGGCCTCTCATCGGCGGCCGGCCGAGACCGCCCGGAGGCGACCGCGGAGCCCGGCGGCTCCCATGGAGTTGTACGCCGGGCCGCAACCGCGGTCAAAGGCCCGTGGTGCTACGCGCCGTTCCGTGGGCCTTGCTACATTCCGACATCCATGCCCTCGCCGATGATGCAGCAGTTCGAGGCGGCCAAGGCCCGTTGTCCGGGGGCGCTCGTGCTCTTTCGCATGGGCGACTTCTACGAACTCTTTGGCGACGACGCCCGCGAGGCGGCAGAACTGCTCGACCTCACGCTCACGAGCCGCGACAAGGGGCCCGACGCCCTGCCGATGGCCGGGTTTCCCTTCCACCAGCTCGACAACCAGCTCGTGAAGCTCGTCGCGGCCGGCCGCCACGTAGCCATCTGCGAGCAGATCGACGACCCGAAGACGACCAAAGGCCTCCTTCGCCGCGAGGTCACGCGCATCATCACGCCGGGGCTCGCAGCCGACGAGGCGCTCCTCGAACCGCAGCGGATGAACTTCCTCGTGGCGGTGCGGCTCGCGCGGCAATCGGGGTCAAGCCAGGCAAGTCCGAGCCAGGCTGCCGCGGGCATCGCCTGGATCGACGTCGCCGCCGGCCGGATGGAGGCTGCCACGGTCGACGGCCCCGATCCGGCCGGGCAGATCGCGGAATTCCTCATGCGTCTCGATCCGGCGGAGTGCCTCTGCGGCGAGAGCGAGCGGGCTGCGGTGGCCGAGATCGTGCGGGCCTCGGGCTGCCGCGGTGCGGTGACCGTGCGGCCCGACTGGTGGTTCTCCGATCGCGACTCGCAGGAGGCGCTCGGCCGAGCGATCCAGGGAACCTCGACCGAGGGACTCGGGTTCGAGCTTCCTCGCGACCTGCCCGCGCTTGCCGCGGCCGGCGGGGTCGTGCTCTACCTCGAGGAGAACGAGCCGTCGGCGGTGGCGCGGCTCGGCTCGTTCCATCCGTGGCGATCGAGCCACGCGATGGAGATCGACGAATCGACCCGCCGCGGCCTCGAGTTGCTTCGCACCTCCGGCGAAGGCCGCCGCGAGGGGTCGCTTCTGGGCGTGCTCGACAGGACGCGGTCGCCGATGGGCGCGAGGCTGCTTTCCCGCTGGATCATCGCGCCATTGGTCGACGCCGCGAGGATCGCCGACCGGCTCGACGCGGTGGGCGTGTTCGTGCGGCAGCCGTTGGTCGCCGAGTCGCTCGCGAGGTCGCTCGCCGGCGTCGGTGACATGGAGCGGATCACCGGCCGCATCGTGTCGGGCCGGGCCGGCCCCCGCGATCTCGAGCGGATCGGCAGGATCGCCGCGGCGCTTCCGGATATCCTCGAGGCGCTCTCGCCGCAGCGGCTGCGCGACGAGGATGCGGGGCTCCTGGCGACGCTTGTGCAACGGCTCGACCACTGTGGCGACATCGCCGAGCGGATCGGGGCGATGCTCGACGGCTCGCTCCACGGCGGAGCCGGCTGCCCGCCGCACACCCGCGAGGGAGGATACGTCCGCGCGGGCTTCGACCCGCGGCTCGACGAACTGCGGGAGATGGCCACCGGCGGCAAAGAGTGGATCGCTCGCTACCAGGCCGAGCAGATCGAGCGGACCGGGATCGCTTCGCTCAAGGTCGGGTTCAACCGCGTGTTCGGGTTCTTCCTCGAAGTCGGCCGGAGCCACGCCGACAAGGTGCCGC
>JBIIOJ010000307.1:0-3914 GCA_044337015.1 Pirellulales bacterium | reverse complement strand
TCGCCGTGGTCGACATCGACGGCGACGGGCTCGAAGACGTGGTGACCGGCAAGCGGTTCTGGGCGCACGGGCCCAAGGGCGACCCGGACCCGGCCGGCACCCCGTATCTCTACTGGTTCAAGCGGCACCTCAAGGACGGCAAGGTCACGTGGACCCCCCACAGGATCGACGACGCCTCGGGCGTCGGCACGCAGATCGCGGTCGGCGACCTCGATGGCGACAAGCGGCCCGACATCGTCGTGGGCAACAAGAAGGGAGGCTTCGTCTTCCTCCAGCGTCAGTCGCGGAGCACCACCTCGACCTCCTCGCCCGGCTCGTAACGCTTTCCGCCGGCGGGCAGCGCGAGGAGTCCGCCCGCCCCGGCGAGCCCGAGGAGATCCGACGAACCGGTCCACGGGAGCGGCGCGGCCTCGAGCCCCCGTGACGACCTCGTGAGCCGACAGGGAAGATAGACTGGACGGTCGGCAGCCGCTTTCGTCGAGCCGGTCAGCACCGCCTTCACCCGCGGCAGGTGCCAGGCGTCGCGACCGGCACCGGCGAGGATCCGCATCGCGGGCCGCACGAAGAGTTCGAAGCAGACGAGGCTGCTGGCGGGATTGCCGGGAAGGCCGAAGACGAGCGTTGGCGAGGACTCCGCCCGCTCGAGCCTGCCGAACCAGACCGGCTTGCCTGGCTTGAGCCGCACCTTGTGGAAGATCTTCTCGATGCCCGAGCGGGCGAAGATCCCCGGCACGAGGTCGAGGTCGCCCGCCGAAACCCCGCCGGAGAGCACGAGGATGTCGGCTGCGAGCCCCTGGGCCACCGCCGCACGGATCGCCTCCGGTCTGTCGGCCGCGATTCCCATCGGGATCGGCTCGCCTCCGAGGAGCTTTACCGCCGCAAAGAGCATCGGGCCATTCGAGTTGCGGGTCTGACCGAAGGCGGGCACCGCCTCCGGCGAGACGAGTTCGCTGCCCGTCGAGAGGATCGCGACGCGGACCTGCGGCGAGGCGACGACGTGGGTCGCGCCCCCCTCCGCCGCGAGGCCGATCTCCGCGGCGGCCAGCCGCATGCCTGGAGCGAGCACTTCCTGCCCCGCGCGGAAGGCCGCCCCCCGTCGGCCGACGTGCTGGCCCTCACGGAACTTCGTGTCGCGGAGACGCACGCGGCTGCCGGCGTGCCCGCCTGCGGCCTTCTGCCCGGCCGAATCGGTCGGCAGCAGGCACTCGATCGGGATGACCGCGTCGGCCCCCTTCGGCACCGGCGCCCCGGTCATGATCCGCGCGCACGATCCTGGCAGCACCTCGATGCCGGTCACGTGTCCTGCCGCGACGTCGACGACGACGTCGAGTTCGACGCCGGCATCGCCGGCCGCGGCCACGTCCTCCCCGCGGACCGCGAAGCCGTCCATCATCGCACGGTCCCACGGCGGCGAATCGACGTCGGAGACGACCGGAAGTGCGAGCACGCGGCCGACCGCATCCGCCAGCCGCATCCGCCGGGGCGGCAGGGCCCGGGCATGCGACTCCACGAGCGTGATCGCCTCGGCAAGCTCGATCATGCGGCCACCGCGGAGGTCTTCAGGAACGCCCGCAGGAGGTCATAGCCCGCCGGAGTGAGAAAGCTCTCGGGATGGAACTGCAGTCCGTAGACCGGAAGCGACTTGTGGCGGATCGCCATGATCTCCTGCGAGCCGTCGGCCGCGGTGGACCAGGCGTCGACCTCGAAGTCCTTGGGCAAAGTCGGTGGGTCGATCACGAGGCTGTGGTAGCGGGTCGCCTCGATCGGGCTTGCGAGCCCCGCGAAGAGCCCCTTGCCAGAGTGCTCGATCCGGTCCACCTTTCCGTGCATCAGCCGCTTCGCTCGGACGATGGTTCCACCGAACACCTGCCCGATCGACTGGTGGCCCAGGCAGACGCCGAGGATCGGCATCCGCCCCGCGAAACGCCGCACGACGTCGCACGACACCCCCGCCTCGCTCGGCGTGCAGGGTCCGGGAGAGATCACGAGATGGCTCGGCGACTTCCGGGCGATCTCGTCTCCGGTCACGCAATCGTTGCGGTGCACCTCGACCGGAAGGTCGGCCGCGATCTCGCCGAACCGCTGCACGAGGTTGAACGTGAACGAGTCGTAGTTGTCGATGAGGAGGAGCATGGACGATCTCAGTCCAGAAGCGTGCTCGGATGCCCTTCGCGATCCACGAGTGGCATCACGTGCGGCTTGTAGATCTCGTTGTAGGCGGCAGCCAGCCGGTGCTGGTCGAGCGACTCCTGCGTCGTCCAGTGCTCGATGAGCGTGAACCGCCTGGGCTCGGCGGTCGAGTGGTAGACGTCGAACCGCAGGCAACCGGGCTCGGCGCGGCTCTTCCGCATCGCCTCGCCGAGGCGTTCACGGATCTTCGGCACGTCGGCCGCATCCTTGGCGGTCAAAAGCACGTTGAGGCAGATCATGGGGTCCTCCTCGGGCTACTTTACCAGCACGAGCCCCGCCCCGCTCTGTCCGCCGCGCGACCGGCGGGCAAGGACGCGGATGTACGGCGGGAGGAACGCCGCCCGATCGGCGAACGAACCGGCCGCGGCGTCCGGCTCGGCGTGGTCGGGCTCGAAGACATCCTCGACGTGGAACCCGGCCCGGCAGATGCCGCCCAGGATCACCGTGAGCGAATGGACGAACTCCTGCGTGCCAGGTTCGCGGAGCCGGCTCGGGGGCTCGGACGGCAGGGCGACGCCGTCGGCCTGCGGGTGCACGACTTCGTAGTGGCCGCTCGCACCGAGATCCCGCGTCGCCTGGAGGCTCGCCGGCGACTTGTGCTGGCTGACGTACGTGCCACCGGCACGGGTCACGCGTGCCACCTCGAGGAAGACCCGCGACACCTCCGGCAGGTAGCAGGTGCTCACCGGATGGATCACGAGATCGAACCGGCCGGCGGCGAACATCGAGAGGTCGTCCATCGAGCCCTGCACGATCGCAAGATCGAGCTTTCGCTCGCGGGCGACCGCCCGATCGAGCTCGAGCATCGCCGGCGAGAGATCGACGACGGTGACTCGTCCGCCTGCTGCCGCGTAAAGCGGGCCGTGCTTTCCACCGCCCGCCGCGAGGCAGAGCACCTCGAGGCCGTCGAGCCGAGCCGGAATCCAGGGCCGTCCGTCGGGGCCGCCGCCGCCGAGCCAGCCGCGTGGATCGGAGAACGCCGCGTCGGCCGCTGGACGCGCGAGCGCCGCCTCCGCCACCGCGAGCCGGTCCCAGGCCCGCGCGTTATGGGCCAGGATAGTGTCGCGTGAAGCCCGCTGGTCACGTGGCATCGGCACCCACGCCACGAAAGCGCCGCCGAAGTCGGCGGGCCGCCACGACCACACCGCCGGCCAGGATCACCATGCCCGACGGCTCCGGCACGGCCACGAGCACGAGGTTGTCGAGGGCGACATACGTCGGCGTGTTGATTCCGAATTCACCCACGTCGTACGAGGCGAACGTGAAGTCGATCGATGCTGCTTCGCCGAGGCTCGCGAGATCGACGAGCGTCCAGTCGTTCACGATCGAGGCGACGCCACCGGAGAAACTGCCGAGCACCAAGGTCGCTGATCCGAGCTGCGTTCCCTGACCGCCCGTCTGCGACCAGCCTCGAAAGGTCACGCTGAACTGCTGGCTATTCTGGTTCATCGGGTGCGCGAACCCATTCGGGTCGGAGTTGGCCAGCAGCCACGCCGTCGTCGCGACGTTCGTCGCGTAGACGCTTGTCGGCCTGTATCCAACCGGGAGATTGATCACGCTCGGATCGAAGCCGAACACGGCCGCATCGCTCACGACGGCGAACCGGCCGCCACCGACCCCTCCCCCGGCACCGGCATTCGATTCAGCGGAGATCTCGGCGGCAGCGCTCGAGCCGCCGAACTCCTGCGCGTAGAAATAGCCACCGGTGCCCGTGATCGTGGATT
>JBIIOJ010000064.1:0-13247 GCA_044337015.1 Pirellulales bacterium | reverse complement strand
CGGAACTTCATTGCAGCCTCCGGCTGCGGCTGCTCGCAGTTGGGCTTGATTCAGTTCCGGCCATCCATGGCCGGAACTTCATTGCAGCCTCCGGCTGCGGCTGCTCGCCATCCGGGCGAGCAGTGGCTTGACGCGATCCTCCCATCGGCGAGGCCGCGGGGTGGCGAATGGCGAGCGGCCTCAGGACGGCCCTGCGTCCGTAGACGCGAGGCGTTTGCCACCCCGCGGCCGGTCCATGCGCACAGACGCTCATTTCGGATATTCTTCTCCTGCAATCCTCAAGGAGTCACATTCATGCGCACGTTTTTCGCCGCTTTCCCCGCCGCTTCCATCATTGTCACGCTCGCCTGCGCACCGGCCCATGGGGCCGAGCCGGGGAAATTCACCCGGACAACGATCGACATCGGCACGGTCGTGAGCGACCTCGAGGCGAGCGTCAAGTTCTACACCGAGGGTGTCGGCTTTCGGGAAGAGAAAGGCTTCGACGTGCCGGCGACGATCGCATCCGACGCCGGCCTCACCGACGGAAAGCCACTTTCGATCCGCGTGCTGGTGCTCGGCGAGGGAGACTCGGCGACGAAGCTGAAACTCATGGAGGTGCGCAACACGTCGCCGCGCTCCGGCGACTCCGAGTTCATCCACTCGCACACCGGCTTCCGCTACCTCACGATTTTCGTGGCCGACACCGACACCGCCCTGGCACGGCTCGCGAAACTCGGCGTGCAGCCGCTCGCCAAGAGCCCGGTCGATCTCCCAACGTCCCTCGCCCCCGCGGGCATGCATCTGACGTGCGTCCGCGATCCCGACGGCAACATCGTGGAGCTCATCGGCCCGCGGAAGTGAGCGGCAGTTTCCCAGCCTGCTCCAGCCAGGAGATCACCTCCCGTGCGAGGGCATCGGCCGGCTTCGCCGCCGAATCGACCACGATCTCGGGGGTAAGCGGCTCCTCGTAGGGCGCGTCGATGCCGGTAAAGCCGGCGATCTCCCCGGCTCGGGCCTTGCGATAGAGGCCTTTGGGGTCGCGTCCCTCACAGACGGAGAGCGGCGCGTTTACGTGGACTTCGACGAAGTCCCCTTCGCGGAGCTGCCGGCGGACGAGTTCCCGGTCGCGGCGGTAGGGGCTCACGAATGCGGCGAGAGTCACGATCCCCGCGTCGGCGAACAGTGCGGCCACGGCCCCGATCCGGCGGATGTTCTCCTCGCGGTCTTGGGGCGCGAACGTGAGCCCGAACCGCCTGGCGAATTCACCGCCGTGCCGCTCCTCGAGCATCGCCGGTGCCGCGTTGAGCCCCATCCGCACGTTGTCGCCGTCGAGCACGTAGCTTCGCACGCCCCGTTCGTGGAGCAGCCGATCGACGATGTTGGCGATCGTGCTCTTGCCGCACCCGGAAAGCCCGGTGAACCAGACCACGCAGCCCGAGTGGCCCGCCGCCCGTTCCCGCTCTTCGCGGGTGATCGACGGGGCATGCCAGTGGACGTCGACTTTCTCACCCATGCGTCACCGCCAGCCTCCGAGCTTCACCTTCCGGACCATCTGCGAGTTGCCTCGCTGGATTTTCAGGTCAATCGTGTCGCCGGCGCCGTGCTGTCCGACGCGGGCCGTCAGCTCGTCGAAGCTGGCGACCGGCTCGCCGTTGATCTCGAGCACGATGTCGCCCACGGCGAGGCCGGCCTCGGCCGCCGCCGAGCCGTCCTCGACATGGTTGATGAGGCAGGGGCCCACCATCGGCTGTCCGCCCACGCCGAGCTTTCCGCCCCGGCGAACGTCGACCTTCGCCTCCGGAAAGGATCGCTGCAGTGCGGCGATCGCGTCGTCCGGCAGGCCGGTCCCGTAGAGTTCGAGCCGCTGCACACCGCGAACCCGGGCGAGAAAACGGGTCGCTGCCACGTCGAGTTTTACCCCGTGGATGCCTACGTGAACGGCTCCGCGGAGCCTCGACAGATACCTGAAATCGTCGGAGGTGCCCCGCCACGACGAGTTGATGAGCACCTGCAAGCCACCCTGCCCCATCGGCAGGATCCGGCCGCCGAGCGCCTCGATCCGCTCCATGGCCTCTTTCGCGAGGCCGACGTTGTGAAAGTCGAGCGCGGCCCTCGACATCTGCTGGGCCGGGCCGTCGGGGCCGTCCACGAGCGACTCGATCGCCTTCTCCGCTGCGGCAGCGAGCTGGGGATCCTCCGCCGCCAGGAGCCCGCCCAGGATCTCGATCGCCCGGCTGCTCGCTTCGAGGTCGGGTCCGACCGCAGCGGCGGTGAGCGGGGCCACGGCATCCGCTCCGGCGGCGGCAAGCCCCCGGCTCGCCTCCTCTCGCAGGGAAAACTGCGGCGAGGCAAGCTGTTCAATCCACGCCAGGATCTTCTCGCCCGCCAGGATCTTCTCGCCAGATGGCGCCGCGGCCGCCGACTGCCCGCGAGCGGGCGAGCCGACGATGACGACGATGACGACGAGCAACGAAGAAAGCCACCGCATGGGCGAAGTATAAGGCAATCGTTGCTTTCCGAGGGTGTCCGGCCCGTCGACAGACCCGGGGATACACTTGCGTACGGCCGCATTCGGCCGCCCCCCGGTCGATTCCCTGCCATCCCGCCATGCCAAGCCGCGAACTTCCGATTCTCGAGATGCCCCCACCGCGGGCCGCCGGCGAGCCGCCTCTGGGCCTCGACGCCGGCCGGTGCGGACGGGAGCCACTTCCAATGTCTCGGGAGGAGATCGCGGCACGGGGCTGGGACGAAGTCGATGTCGTGCTCGTCAGCGGCGATGCACACGTCGACCATCCGAGCTTCGCAAACGGCCTGATCGCGAGGCTGCTCGAGGCCGCCGGATTCCGCGTGGCCGTGCTCGCACAGCCCGACTGGCATTCCTGCGACGCGTGGCGGGCCCTCGGCCGTCCACGGCTTTTCTACGGCGTATCCGCCGGCAACATGGACTCGATGATCAACCACTACACCGCCAACCGGAAGGTGCGGAACGACGACGCCTACTCCCCGAACGGTGAGATCGGCCGGCGGCCCGACCGGGCGACGCTCGCCTACTGCCAGCGGTCGCGCGAGGCTTTTCCGGGAGTACCGGTCGTGGCCGGAGGCGTCGAGGCGAGCCTGCGGCGACTGGCCCACTACGACTACTGGAGCGATTCCGTCCGCCGATCGATCCTCATGGATTCGAAGGCCGACCTCGTCGTCTTCGGCATGGGGGAGCGGACCGTGCTCGAAGTCGCCCGTGGACTCGCGGCGGGCAAAGCGGTGAGGGATCTCCGCGACCTGCGGGGCGTCGCATACCGACTCGGGGCGAGCGAGGAGCCGCCGGCAGGCCCAGGCCCCTGCGGCACCGGCACGATCGAACTGCCAGATCATGAATCGGTCGTGAGCGACAAGCTTGCCTTCTGCGAGATGACGCGGATCGCCCACCTCGAGACGAACCCCCACAACGCGAAGCGGCTCGTGCAGCGGCACGGACGGGAGGTGGTGGTGGTCAATCCGCCGGCGCTACCGCTCGAGGAGGCGGAGATGGACGCCGTCTACGCGATCCCGTTCACCCGCCGACCGCACCCGTCCTACGGCGTCGCGAGAATACCGGCGTTCGAGGTGGTGGAGACGAGCGTGCAGATCATGCGAGGCTGCTTCGGCGGCTGCACATTCTGCTCGATCACGGCCCACGAGGGACGGATCATCCAGAGCCGTTCGAAGGAATCGATCCTCACGGAGATTCGCCGGATGGCGTCGCAGCCGGGCTTCAAGGGAACGGTCTCCGACATCGGCGGCCCGACGGCGAACATGTACCAGATGCGGTGCACCCGCCCCGAGGTCGAGGCGAAGTGCCGGAGGCTCTCCTGCGTGCACCCGACGGTCTGCAAGTTGCTCGGCACCGACCACGGCCCGCTGCGGCAGGTGATGAAGGAGGCAAGGAGCGTCGAGGGGGTGAAGCGGGTGCTCGTCGCCAGCGGCGTGCGGATGGATCTCGCCCGCCGTGACTCGGCGTATCTCCAGGAACTCGCGGCCCACCATGTCGGCGGGCATCTCAAGGTGGCTCCCGAGCACGTCGATCCGGAGGTGCTCGATCTCATGAAGAAGCCGTCGGCCGACGACTACGTCGAGTTCGACCGGGCCTTCAAGGCGGCCAGCCGTCGCGTGGGTAAGAAGCAGTACACCGTTCCCTACTTCATCGCGAGCCATCCCGGCAGCGGCGTCGAGGAAATGATCGAGGTGGCGGTCTTCCTCAAGCGCAACAGCTACAAGCCCGACCAGGTGCAGGACTTCATCCCGAGCCCGTTCGACATCGCGGCCTGCATGTATCACACCGGCCTCGACCCGATGACCCGGAAGCCCGTGAAGGTCGTCAAGGGTCTCAAGGACCGGCGGATGCAGCGGGCGCTCCTGCAGTTCTTCAAGCCGGAAAACTACTTCGAGGTGCGCCGGGCGCTCGAGCAGGCAGGCCGTCGCGACCTCATCGGCTCGGGCTGCGACTGCCTCATCCCCGAAAAGCCGCCGAAGGAGGCGATCGACCGCAAGCGCCGCGAGGCGACGCAGGCCTTCACGGAGACGACGTCGGGAGACCACATCCGCGGCGGCCCGCGTGCCCGCCGCGCGCCGCGCAACCGCACGTCCGTCGGCTATCGCCCGAAGCGCAAGGGCACCTGAGCGGTGCCGGAGAAGATCTGCTCCCGCGGGCCGAAGTCGAGACGGCCGCCGGTGATCGCGACGACGACGGCAGTGTAGACTTTGGGTCTGGTTCCGATACGGCACGGTCACGGCGAGGACGCGCATGCAGGTCGAGCGAGTGAAGTACGTCATCTGGGCCGCCGACATGGACCGGGCGATCCGGTTCTATCGCGACCTTTTCGGGGGCCGCCTCGTCAAGCAGAATCCGGCGATCGCCGAGATCGATATCCAGGGTGCCGTGATCGGCATTCACTCCGGCGGCGAGGGAAAGCGGACTTGGACGGGCCTGAGCTTCCAGGTGCCGGACGTCATCGCCGGCGGCCGGGAGGTGGTTGCCGCTGGAGGATCGCTCTCCCGGGAACCGGCCCCCGAGAATGGCGAACCGCCCCACCTCGCGATGTGCGTCGATCCCGAAGGTAACGAGTTCATGCTCACCCGCCGGCGAGGCTAAAGCCCTTCGGCCCGGCGGCGGCCACCTCCGGCATGACTTTGCCGGCGTAATGCCGGAAATTTTCGTTGAAGAGGCCGGCGAGCTTCCTCGCCGTCGCTTCGTAGGCCGACTTGTCGGCCCATGCCTCGCGCGGAACGAGCACGCCATCCGGCACGCCCGGGCACCGTTCGATCCCGCCCAGGCCGAACACCGGATCGGGCCGCGTCGGGGCTTCCCGGAGAACGCCCGAGTGGATCGCATCGATGATCGTGCGAGTCACCGTCAGCTTCATCCGCCGGCCGATACCGTAGGCACCGCCGCTCCAGCCTGTGTTCACGAGCCAGACGTTCACGCGATGCTTCTGAATCTTCTCCGCGAGCAGCCCGGCATACTTCATCGGGTGCCACACGAGGAACGGCCCGCCGAAGCACGGGGAGAAGGTCGCCTGCGGCTCCGTGACGCCCATCTCGGTGCCCGCCACCTTCGCCGTGTAGCCGCTGATGAAGTGATACATCGCCTGGGCCGGCGAAAGCCGGCTCACCGGCGGTAGCACGCCGAAAGCGTCGCACGTGAGAAAGATCACGTCCGTCGGATGCCCCGCCACGCACGGAATCTTCGCGTTGCGGATGAACTCGATCGGGTAGGCTCCGCGGGTGTTCTGCGTGATGCTCGTGTCGTGGAAGTCGACGTGGTGCGAATCCTCGTCGTACACGACGTTCTCGAGCACCGCCCCGAACCGCAGCGCCTGGAATATGTCGGGCTCGGTCTCCGGGGCGAGATCGATCGCCTTCGCGTAGCAGCCCCCCTCGATGTTGAAGATGCCGGAGTCGCTCCAGCAGTGCTCGTCATCGCCGACGAGCAGCCGCTTCGGGTCGGCCGAGAGTGTCGTCTTGCCGGTGCCCGAGAGGCCGAACATGAGCGCCGAGCCGCCGGTCTCCCGGTCGGCCGTCGCGGAGCAGTGCATCGAAAGGATGTTGCGTTTCGGGGCGAAGTAGTTCAGGAACGTGAAAACCCCCTTCTTCATCTCGCCGGCGTACTCGGTGCCGAGAATCACCATTTCCTTCGACTCGAGCGACAGGTCGATGCTCGTCTTGCTCGTCATGCCGTGGGTGTGGCGGTTGGCCGGAAACCTCCCGGCGTTGAAGATCACGGCGTCGGGCTCGCCGTACTCCGCAAGTTCCTCCCGGCTCGGCCGGATGAGCATCGTGTGCATGAAGAGGGCGTGGTAAGGCCTCGCACAGATCACGCGGACCTTCAGCCGGTGCTGCGGATCCCAGCCGGCGAAGGCATCGACGCAGTAGAGGATGTCGCGGGTGTTCAGGTAGTCCTTCGCCCGCTCGAGGTTGATCTGGAAGGTCTCCTCGTCGATCGGAACGTTGACGCCACCCCACCAGACGTCATGCTCCGAGGCCGGGTTCCTCACGACCCGCTTGTCGCGAGGGGAGCGTCCCGTCTTCGCCCCCGAATAGGCGATGAGGGCTCCGGAATCGGAAATCGCGCAGTCTGGCTCTCCCCGGAGGGCTTCGGCATAAAGCTCCGCCGGCGGCAGGTTGCGGCGGACATCGCGGACGGTGATGCCGTGGGCCGACAGGTCGATGTGTCGCATGGAGCCTCCTCGCGGGCCTCCCATGGTACGAAACCTTCGTGGACTGTCACCCGATCGGGTATCCTGCGGCCATGAATCCCGAGCCTGCCGACCGTCAACCCTCGCTCGCCGACGAGCTTGCCCGCGAACGGAATCGCGAGGCCGCCGACCGCACGCTTCTGGCGTGGATCCGCACGAGCCTCTCGATGATCAGCTTCGGTTTCGGCATCGAGAGGCTCGGCGAGGCCGCCATGGCGTTCGACGGCCGGATCGAACGCTTCGCCACCTACAAGACCCGGGCCGCCGGAGCGGCACTGATCCTGCTCGGCGTCGCGGCCACGCTCGCCGGATTCTGGGAGCACAAGCGGGTGGTCGCCGACTTGACGAAACCGGGGTTTCGCTATTCCGACCGGGCCCCGATCGCCCGCTACCTCGCCATCGTGGTGGTGCTCCTGGGCATGGCCGCGATGGGCCTGATTCTGGTTCGCTTCTGACACCAGCCCGCGCGACGTAGCGTCACGCGGCGAGCCGGCGGCGGGGCGCCGACAGCCCAAAGAGGCCGAAGAGTTCGGCCTCCGTGAAACCGCGGGCCGGCATCGACTCGGCCCTCGCGAGGATCGCTTCAGAGACCGCCCGCTTCGATTCGAGAATGGAGTCGATCCGCTCCTCGATCGTGTCTGCGCAGAGGAATCGCGTGACCGTCACAGCTCCCTTGGCCCCGATCCTGTGGGCGCGGTTGATCGCCTGATCCTCGACGGCCGGGTTCCACCAGCGGTCGAAGAGGAAGACATAGCGGGCGAATTGGAGGTTCAGCCCGACGGCCCCTGCTCCGTACGAGAGCAGCAGGACGGAATGCTTCCGGGAATCACGAAACCTTCCGATCGCGCGGTCGCGGGCGGTCGTCGAGAGCCCGCCGTGGTAGGGAATCGCCCCGAACCGCGAGAGCGCCTCGGCGAGCCGGTCGAGTGACTCGACCCACTGGCTGAAGATGATCGCCTTCTGGCCGCTCGCCTGCACCTCCTCGAGCTCGGCCCGGAGCCGTTCGAGCTTCGCGCTTTCGCCCGTGGCCGTGTCGAAGTTGCATATCTGCTTGAGCCGAAGAACGAGTTCGAAAACGTGCTGGATCGTCGCGGCCTGGCCCATCGCCGAGAGTCGCAGCACCCCCTCCTCCTCAGCCATCCTATAGCTTTCCCACTGCTCGGCGGTGAGCTCGATCGACTCGTCACGATTCATGCGGGGCGGCAGATCCTCGAGAACGGCGGACTTCGTGCGGCGGAGCACATGGTCGGACACCGCGGCTCCGAGCTGCCTCGGCGACATGCGGTCGTCGACGAGGCCCGGTGAGACGAACTCGAAAATGCTCACGAGGTCGGAAGCCCCGTTCTCGACGGGCGTGCCGGTGAGGGCCCAGCTCCGCTCGCGGCGGATCGCCCGTACAGCCCGGCTCGTGAGGCTGTCGCGGTTCTTGATCCGCTGCGCCTCGTCGAGCACGACGAGATCGAACGAGAGGCCGGACCGTTCGAGCCACTCACCGTCGCGGACCACCGACTCGTAGTTGGCGATGGTGACGGGAACGTCGGCGAGCGACCATTGCCAACGCCTCCTCCGTGGCTGCCCCTCCACGACGGCCGTGACGAGTTCGGGCGCCCACTGCGAGAGTTCCCGACGCCAGTTGGAAACGAGGCCCTTCGGACAGACCACGAGCACCCTTCGCACTTCGCCGAGCCGCACGAGCAGCCTGATCGATGTGATCGCCTGCATCGATTTTCCCAGTCCCATCTCATCGGCGAGCACGGCCGTGTGCCGCGGCACCAGAAACGCCATGCCTGCCAGCTGAAACGGAAACGGGGACTTCGCGAACGACAGGTCGCCGGCGTCGAGGAGCGTCTCGAGGTCGGGCTGTAGCAAATAGAAGAAACGCTCCGAGAGCTTCACGACATCTCTTGGGACCGCCAGTCGCGTTCGCCCAGCTCCCTCCCCGCGGCTTTCCTCCGCACATCGCACGACTCTCAGCCGCGGTGGTGCCTGCCGTTCGACCGGTCGTACCGACCGTCGGCAGGCGGCCGACTCCTTCCACGAGAAGCCGAACCGCTTGACCGCGGGCCGCGGCACGACCGATGGAATGCAGAAGGTCCGCGGCGGACGCACGTCCAACGTCAGCCGAACCGCCGGAGGCCGCGAGATTTCGAGCGGAATCCTGGAGATCTCGTTCATTCGCCGTCTCCGATCACGCACCGCGGCTTCAACCGTGACGCTGCGCCTCGTCGATCGCCGCCCTGATTCGCTCGAACGGCTCCGCGAGATCGATGTTCGGCAGGAGTGAATCGAGCTGTTCGGACAGCTCCCGCCGCCGTACCGGATCATCCGCCTGCGGCTCGACCGACTCTCCGCTCCGCACGAGGGCGACGGGGAGGGCGGTCTGGGCGTGCAGTTGTGCCAACTCCTCCTGATCCACGAGAACGATCCGCGGTTCGATCGTCGCCTCCGCAAGAAGCGCGCCGCCGATCCTGTCGGCGTGAAGATAGCCGTGGAGCGTGGGCCCGTAGAGAATCTGCTGGGCCCGGGAGAGCCGCACGGGAGCGGTGCAGGAGAACTCGACCGGCCGACCGATGGAATCGACGAGCAGGTAGCCCCCAAAAAGACCATGCGTCGGCGATTCGAAGGTGGTCAAAAAGCCGACGGGCTTCTGTGAAAAAGCGGGCTCCATCGATTTCTCCCCCGGGAAGGCGATCCAGGTGCGTCTGAAGAGAATCGGGCCCCGGGCGGACCGACTTGAGCCCCTGCCCCGGAGCCGGCAGGCGTTCCTTCTCGATCCCGGGGGGCGGCGCAAACCCTGCGGGCCGGGGCGAGGTATGATTGCTTTGATCAAGGAGGCCGCCCACGTGAACGACACCGCTCCGATCTGCACCCAACTCGACATTTCCGCCAACTCCGTGCTCTCGAATGCGCAGGCTTCGAGCGCTGGCCACGCCGAGCAGACGATGCTCCTGCGGGAACTCGTCGCGACGCAGCAGAAGTCGAACGAGCTTCTTGGGCAGCTGGTCGCTCTCGTCTCGCAGCAGCAGCGGCAGCGAGCCGCGGAACTGAAGGCGTGGCGGGAGGCGAACCCCAAGCTTGCCGAGTCTTGCCGCCACGCGGCGGAGTCACTGTCGAAAGTGCACACGGAGTTTCTCTCGTCGATCGCGAGCGAGGCTGCTTCCAGCGGCGACGACCTGCTTGACAGCGATTACGCGTTGGGCGAGTTCATCGATCGGTACGGCCCGCGGCTGGCCCACTTCAACGGCATCATGCAGCTGTTCGCCCAGCTCGGGGCCCCTGGCCAGCCCGACCAGTCGCCCTAGACTGGCGTTAGAGCAACCGCATCCAAGGTTATCGTTCCTCCGCGCCGAAGGCCCGCCCACATGACCGCAGTCTCATCCGCCACTCCGACGTTCGCCATCGCCGACGATTCTTCCATCGCCGCCGCTCGATCGCAGCTCGACGCCCACACCGTCGAGATGATGGCCTGGCACTTCCACGAGTCGACGGGATGCCCCTTCTGGCTGGAATACGCAAAGAGCTTGTCATTCGACCCGCTCCACGACATCAGGTGCTTCGACGACCTCAAGAAATTTCCGCCGTTCGAGGACGAATGGCTCCGAGGAGGTCCGGTCCGGCGGTGGGTTCCGAAGGGGCTGGCCGGTGAGCCCGTCTACGTGTTCGAGACGGGCGGCACGACGGGCATCCCGAAGTCACGGGTCAACTCCCGCGATTTTCGAACCGACTACGAGATGTTCAGCGAAACTCTCTCCGAGGAGTTTTTTCCGAGGGGTGCGAATTGGCTCATGCTCGGCCCCTCGGGCCCGAGAAGGCTGCGGCTCTCGATCGAGCATCTCGCGCAGCATCGCGGCGGCATTTGCTTCTGCGTCGACCTCGATCCCCGCTGGGTGATCAAGCTCATCCAAAAGGGATGGATGGAGCACCTCGAGGCCTACAAGCAGCACTGCATCGACCAGGCGATCACGATCCTCTCTGCCGGCCACGACATCCGTTGCATGTTCACGACGCCGAAGCTCCTCGAGGCCCTCGCACTGTCGCTCGAGAAAAAGGGCACGACCATCCGGAAGGCCGGGATCACCGGAATCTTTTCCGGGGGCACCGAGTTCACCCCGCAGTGGACCCGGTTCGCGGTCGAGGAATTGCTTGACGGGGCGTACATGACCCCCACCTACGGCAACACGCTCATGGGGCTGGCCGCGAGCCGGCCCGTGGTCCCCGCGGACGGATACACCATCGCCTATTACGCTCCCCAGCCCCGGGCGGTGATCGAGGTCGTCGACTTCGATCGCCCCGACGAACTCGTCCCCTACGGTGGAACGGGCCGCGTCCGTCTCACGACGCTCACGAAGGAGACCTTCATCCCGGGTTTCCTGGAGCGGGACGAGGGGGAGCGGGAGCGGCCCTACGCGAAGTACCCCTGGGATGGCATCAGCGGCGTACGACCGTTCCGGGCCCTCGCGGCGACCACGACCGTCGGCGTCTACTGACGCGAGACTGAAGCCCCATGTCGGCTGTCCCGAAGGCGATCGAGAACCTCGTCCCACGTGAGCAACTACTCAGGTGCCACCTCATGAGCGGCGATCCGCCGCTGCAGTTCGGCTCGCTGTTCGGGGGAAACCTCGGCAGGCATGTCGGCCGGAATGCTATCCCACAGGGACTCGACTACGCGTAGCCGGTCGTGAATCGGCAGGGAGGTCAGTTCAGTGAGCGTCTGGGCTAGATCTATCATGCGGGCTTTTTATCGAGGAGATGTCGGCGATATAGACCTGCCGGCCGCCGCGGTGGGCCGAGTCGAAGACGACCTTCGTGCCAGCTCGGTTCGCGCACGGATGGAGGTCGCATCGCCACTCCCCACGGTACGCAGGCGGCGACGGGAACTTGTCGATGGGCACTTTGCGGTTCGTCGGCACGTGATAGAGATAGAGATGCTGCAGCGTGTCGGCATCGGGATAGGTGTCATTGAGCACCCACTGTTCGTTCGTGCCTGGCACGTAGGTATTGTGTCCGTTCTGCGTCATGACGTCCGCGCCAACCACGGTCACATTCTCCGTGCGGTCCTCGAAAACGTAGAAACGATCCTTGTGTGAGGGATGCCAGGCCCACGCAAAGACATGCCGCGGATCCCGCCATACGAAGTGGGAGGTCCCGCCCCAAGGATCGAGCACGAAGACGTTGCTGCCGTCGAAATCCATGGTCAGTGCCCGTGTGCAAAAGGACTTGTCAGCCGGAGCCCGCCACCGGTGCAGAAAAAACAGTCGCGTGCCGTCGGGGTTGCACAGCAGGTGGTTGAACCAGTGCTTCGAGGCGGGGCCGAAGGCCGAATCGGGGCGGCCCGCAAACGGAATTCTAGCGGCGTCTGAGAACGAGAATATGAGCCGCTGCTCACCGGTCCGCATGTCCATCCGCCAGATGCCGGCGTCGTCGGGGGCAAGCTCGTCACGATTCGGATCGACGACGCCCGCGTAGCCATATCCGGGCCGAGTGTCGTTGAGCCGCCGAAAGTCGGGCACGAACGCAGTGCCGCCGTCGGGGGAGAGACAGTAAAACGGATGCGGCAGCGTGCGACCCTCACCGCTTTTCACGTCGAGCAGCCGGGTGACGAACCGGCCGTCTTCGCGGTCGTTCCAAGCGACTCGGCACTCCGTGCCCGGCACCCATTGCAGCATGCAGCCCTGCTGCCAGTTCCAAGCTCGTGTATCTCCCAATTCGATCCAACGGTCAGCATCTTCCGTGTCGATCATGCCGACGCGAATCGTGTCGTCCGCCTTGGGCGAGCGGCCTTCAAACTCCACTTGGTTGGCAAGCACGAATCGGTCGGTCGGGTCGAAGAGCAGCTTGTCGTAATAGCCCCGCCAGTGGAACCGAGGCCCACGGGTGATCGCGCGCACCTGCGGCAAGCCACCGGTCGACTGATCGGCACCCCGGCTCCGCGTGGCTGCCGCTACCCCCGCTGCGGCGAGAGAACCGAACCATCGGCGTCGGGCCAGTCGCCCTAACATGTGGTGCATAGCGTCTATTCAACCCCGCTGTTCTTGCGAATCTTATTGATTATCGACGGCAACCGCTCAAGTAATCCGGAACGCATGCGAAAGCGGACGCCAGAAAGAGCCTCGACACAAAGGCAGGAGGGGCAGTGACGACGTCGAAGATGAAAGGCAGTTTGTCTCGGCCTGAGGTCGGCCAGACGCTGTACTTTCTCGAGAAACTCATGGTCGATTCCGAACGCGGGCGATCAGCGGCTCGCAGCCGACGACTCACCATACCGCAGGACCGTATCGCGAGTCTGCTCCAACGCCTGGTTCTGCACTGCCTTAACTGGACGCGTCGCCTTGGTGCTCGCTGGAGCCGTCGCTGAGCAATCGCATTATCCGCCGCGCGAGAGGCTCCTTAATTTCACGATGGCGAGGCACTGGCTGGCATACACCTGTAGCCGGGTTGCGATACCAATCATGCCGCCCGCCATGCCGCACCAATCATGCCGCCCGCCATGCCGCACCAAGACGCAACCGCTGGCCTCAATTGACTTGATAAGATCGA
>JBIIOJ010000306.1:0-3949 GCA_044337015.1 Pirellulales bacterium | reverse complement strand
AGCGGACGCATCGTCGCTACGGCGAGGATACGCCTGATGCTCCTCAACGTCCGCTCCCGCGGCGTTCAGCATCAAAGTGCCTGTGCGCCCCAAGCAGTACTACGTTTGACCGTTCGGGGCTGCCCGTGCCGGCGCTACGAGTTGACTGCGAGGGGTTGCCCGTGTGCCCGAGACGGCGTAGCTGAAAACAACGCGAGGCGGAGGGGTCGGTGTGAGGATCGCGAGCGTGTCAGCGAGCGAACTCATACTGACCCCTCGGCCGGACCATACGAGCGTCCGGCGAGCGGCATACGGGCAGCCCCGAGCCCAGCAAGACTGACGTGCCGAAAAGGGACCCAGCGCATGCGTGCAGCCCTCTTTTTTGCCGTTGGCCGCCCAGGGAGCGTCTGGTACCGTCCCCGCCCCAGACTTCCCGGATTTCCCGCATGTACAAGCTCCTGCTCTGCTGGCGGTATCTCCGCACGCGGTGGATCGCGCTTGCGAGCGTGATCAGCGTGACGCTCGGCGTGGCGACGATGATCGTCGTGAACGCGGTGATGGCGGGCTTCTCCCACGAGATGCAGACCCGGATCCACGGGATCCTCTCCGACCTCGTCTTCGAGAGCCACTCGCTCTCCGGATTCCAGGATCCGAAGTGGCACATGGAGGAGATCAAGCGGGCGGGCGGCGATGCGATCGAAGGCATGACGCCGACGGTCGCCGTGCCGGCGATGCTCTCGTTCCAGATCCGCGGCCAGTGGGTGACGCGGCAGGTGATGTTCATCGGCATCGATCAACAGACGCACGCGGGCGTGAGCGACTTCGACCGCTACCTGCAGCATCCGTCCAACCGTGAACAGCTGTCGTTCGCTCTCCGCGAGGGGGGCTACGACACGGTCGACAGCCAGTCGCAGTCGAACGACCAGCGGCCCACTCGGCCGGCGCTCGCGAATGCCGGCTGGCCTCACCGCCGCGAACGGGTGGAGCGGGAGCGGATCTGGCGGGAGAAGCTCGACGCCACTGGCGCGAACGCCGGCGATGGCGACGGGGCGGCGAAGCCGGTGAGGCCGATCGACCAGCAGGTCGATGCGGTCCTCGCGGCGACCGATCCGCCGGAAGCCACGGCCGACGCGGGAACGCCGCGGCAGAACCCCTTCGCGGCCGCCCGGCCCGAGGAGGGACGCGCGATGGATCCCGCGAAGGAGCAGTTCACCGGCATCGTGCCGGGGATCGGCCTGGCGAGCTTCCGTGACGGCTCCGGGGTCGACCGTTTCCTCGTGCTTCCAGGCGACGACGTGAAGATCACGTTCCCGACGGCCGGCACGCCGCCGAAGGCGGTGAGCGACACGTTCACGATCGTCGACTTCTACGAGAGCAAGATGAGCGAGTACGACTCGAACTTCGTTTTCGTGCCGATCGCCGAACTCCAGCGGATGCGGGGCATGATCGAACCGCAGACGGGCATCCCGAGCGTCAACTCGATCCAGATCAAGCTCGCGGAAGGGGCCGATCTCGATGAGGTCCGCGACCGGCTCCGGAAGGCGTTCCCGGCGGAGCTCTACGCGATCTCGACCTGGCGGGACAAGCAGGGTCCGCTCCTTTCCGCGGTCGAGATGGAGATGGCGGTGCTCAACATCCTGCTGTTTCTCATCATCGCCGTCGCCGGCTTCGGCATCCTCGCGATCTTCTTCATGATCGTCGTGGAGAAGACCCGCGACATCGGCATCTTGAAGTCGATCGGCGCCCGGGCCTCCGGGGTGGCAGGCATCTTCCTCGGCTACGGGCTCTTCCTGGGCCTCGTCGGGGCCGGGGCGGGGCTCGCCCTCGGCCTCGCGATCACCTGGAACATCAACGGCATCCGGTCGGTCGTGGAGTGGTGCACCGGGGAGAAGGTGTTCGACCCGTCGATCTACTACTTCTTCAGGATCCCGACGATCGTCGATCCGGAAACGATTTTCTGGATCATCGCAGGCGCCGTCGGCATCGCCGTCGCGTCGAGCGTGCTGCCGGCGATCCGAGCGGCGAGGCTGCACCCCGTGGAGGCGCTCCGTGCCGACTGAAGTCTGGATGAGCGAGGCCGTCGTGGACGAGGCGATCGAGTGCACGCCCGGGATCGCGGGACGAGCGTCGGGTCCGACCGTGCTGCGGGCCCGCGGCCTGCGGAAGACCTACCGAAGCGGCGGCAACCCGCTCGAGGTGCTCAAGGGAGTCGATCTCGACGTGCGAGAGGGGGAGTTCGTCGCCGTCACCGGCCAGAGCGGCTCGGGGAAGAGCACGCTCCTCCACCTGCTCGGCCTGCTCGACCCTCCCGACTCCGGCGAGGTCCGGCTCGGTGAGGAGCGGATCGACGACCTGCCGGTGGCATCCCGTGACGCCCTTCGAAACACCTCGATCGGGATCGTGTTCCAGTCGTACCACCTCCTCCCGGAACTGACCGCGCTCGAGAACGTGCTCTCGCCGCTCATGGTGCGGCACGGCGTGTTCGAATGGCTGCGGCGGCGTTCCGCCGCGGCTGCGCAGGCGACCGAACTGCTCGACCGGTTCGGCCTCGCCGGCCGGCTGCGGCACAAGCCGCGGCAGCTCTCCGGCGGCGAGATGCAAAGGGTCGCGATTGCGAGGGCGCTCATCGCACAGCCGCGGGTGCTCCTGGCGGACGAGCCGACCGGCAATCTCGACGTCGAGACCGGGGCCGGCATCCTCGACGCGCTCGGCGAGTTGAACCGGCAGGACGGCCTATCTATAGTCATGGTCACCCACGACCCCTCGATCGCCGCCCGTGCCGATCGCATCGTGCGGCTGGTCGCCGGACACGTGCACGGCGGCTGAGGCTCTCCCCGGCCGACTTCGACCATGTCTCGCATCATCTTCATGAACGACCGCCTCGTGCCCGAGGAAGAGGCGCGGGTGAGCGTGTTCGACCACGGGCTGCTCTACGGCGACGGCGTCTTCGAGGGGCTCCGCAGCTACTCCGGCCGCGTCTTCCGGCTCGATGCGCACCTTGACCGACTCTACGCGAGCGCCCGGGCGATCTGCCTCGAAATCCCGCTGGCGAAGGAGGCGGTCGCGAAGGCCGTCATCGACACGCTCGCCGCCAACAAGCTCACCGACGGCTACGTCCGCCTGCTCGTGACCCGCGGCTCAGGCTCGCTCGGCCTCGACCCCAACCGCACGAAGAACCCGCAGGTGATCGTGATCGCCGACACGATCAGCCTCTACCCCCGCGAGTTCTACGAGAAGGGGCTTCGGATCGTGACGGCAGCCACGCAGCGGACCCAGTCGGCGGCCCTCTCTCCGCGGATCAAGTCGCTGAATTACCTCAACAACATCATGGCGAAGCTCGAGGGGCTCCAGGCGGGCTGTGTCGAAGCGCTCATGCTCAACCACAAGGGCGAGGTCGCCGAGTGCACGGGCGATAACATTTTTGTCGTCAGGGGCGGCCGGCTGCTCACGCCCCCGCCCGACGCGGGCATCCTCGAGGGGATCACGAGGAACGCGGTGATGGAACTCGCTCACTCAGCCGGCATCGACTGCCGCGAGGCCACGCTCGTGCGGCACGACCTCTACACCGCCGACGAGTGCTTCCTCACCGGCACCGCCGCCGAGGTGATCCCCGTCGTCGAGATCGACGGGCGCCGCATCGGCCACGGCCACCCGGGCCCCGTCACCGCCCGCCTCACCGCCGACTTCCACTCGCTCGTCCGCGGCTAAAGCCGGCCGTCCGCGGCTGAAGCGGGCGTGTCCGGTGTGATGGTTTGTAGGACACCGCATTGCCGCCGGGGGAGCGGACGCATCGTCGCTACGGTGAGGATACACCTGATGCTCCTCAACGTCCGCTCCCCCGGCGTTCAGCATCAATTTGCCTGTGTAACCCAATCAGCGCCACGTTTGACCGTTCGGCGCTGCCCGTGCCCGGCATTACGAGTTGACCGCGAGGGGTTGCCCGTGTGCCCGAGACGGCGTATGCAGACAA
>JBIIOJ010000305.1:0-3952 GCA_044337015.1 Pirellulales bacterium | reverse complement strand
GGCCGCGCCGGCGGCCGCTCCGCCACCGAACAAGGCGGCGATCAAGGTCGTCGAGAGCGAGGCCGCCGCGAAGGCCGCCCTCGAGCAGGCCCGCCGGGCGGGCACGGGCCTGGTGGCGGACCTGACGCTCGGGCAGGAGGGGCAGCTGGTGCGGACGCAGTCCGCCGGATCCCTGCCGCCCGGCCGCTACCGCCTGCACGCGGTCGTGGCCCGGTCGCCGCAGGATCACATCCTCGCCGAAGCCGTGGCCTTGCGGCTGACCGCCGGCGCGGCCACGAACGTCTTCGATCCGCCACGGTGGTTCCCCGCCGCCGGTGAGCTGGCGCCGGTGCATCTCGACGTCGTCGTGGACAAGCCCGGACCGCTTTCGATCGCGGCCGACTGGATCGTGGGCGACACGAAGCTCGATCGGATGAAGTACCGGACCGTGGACGAGGCCCGCCGCGCCTATCTCGCCCAGCGGCAAAACGCGATCAACCAGGCGCGACTGCGGGGTGGGACGAACCTAAGCCTCGGCGGCTCGGCGCCGGATGACGGCCTCGGCGACGAGGTGGACGACCTGCTCGCGGAAGACACGCCCGCGCTCGCGCCGCGGTCGCTTGCCGGGGCAGACCTGCCGACGCACCGGCTCGTGCTCGCGGGCATCGTGCTCGAACGGCTCTCGCCGGTGGCGGTCGTCGCCGTCAGGACCGACGCGGCGGCCTACGAGCCCGGCGCCGTCGGCTGCGTTACCGCGGATCTGCACAACCTCGCCGCCGAGCCGGTCTCGGCGAACGTGCGCTGGACGGTCGAGGACGACTCGCGGCCGGGCCAGACCGTCGCCCGGCACGAGCAGGCCGTGACGCTGGCCGCCGGCGAGCGCCGCGAGTTCCCACTGGCCGATTCGCTGGCCACCGCCGGGATCCCGAGGCTCGGCCGCGTGCGGGTGGTGGCCCAGGTGGGCGACAAGCGGGCCGACGCCTGCCGCATGCCATTCGTCGTCCTGCCCCCGAAGCCCGCCCGTCCGCCGGATCGCCCCAAGAAGGTTTTCGCCCACTACATGGGCTGCTTTCCGACCGGCGATTTCACGCACTACATGCAGACGACCGCCGGCGCGGATATGCACCATGATCGGGGCGACGACGCCAGCCGCTTCGGCGGCGGCGTCCGCAACTTCCCGCTCCTGCCGCAAAATCCAAAACTCACGCCCGAGGAGAGCGCTGATCTCGAGATCCGCCGCGCGATGCGGATCGGGATCGACGGCTTCGCGGTCGACGCCTGGGCCGGCGGCGACGGCGCGAAGAAGGTGTTCGAAACGCTCCTCAAGGTCGCCGCGGCGAAAAACTACCCTTTCGAGATCACGGTCTGCCTCGATCCCGCGTGCGACGGAAAGCTGGTGGAGACCGTGCAGGAGGTGCTCGACCGCTGGGGCGACAATCCCAAGCTGGCACGGCGGGACGGCAAGCCGCTGATCTTCACCTATTTCTCGTACGGTTTCGGCTTGGGCGCGATCCACGACGAAATGGACGACCGAATTCCCGATCAGGACCGCGAAGCGGCCGTGAATCGCCTGCGGGCCACCGAACTGGGCTGGCACCTGATCGGGCAGAACCTCCGCAAGGCCGAGGAGAAGATAGGCCGACCGATCTTCTACACCTTTGACCTCGTCTACTTCTTTCACCAGGTGCCGAAGGATCTCGTCACGCCCGACATGCCCGCCCGCGCGGCCGCGGCCATCGCTCGGCACGTGCCGGCCCTGAACAGCTTCGGCTTCTACGGGTTCGGCGGCAAGCACGCCGAGGTCGGCAAGGCGGTGCAGGAGGCCGGCGCCGAATGGGGATGGGCGGGCGGCTTGTTTCAGAAGGAGAGCTTTCTCGAGGTCTTCACCCCCAAGGCCACCGACTGGCTGCGGTTCATCTGGGCCGACACGATCAGCGACGGAGCGACCCTCGTGCAGATCGTCACCTGGAACGACCTGAAAGAGAACACCGGCATCGCCCCCGCCTACAACACCCGCTACACGATCTACGACCTCACCGGCTTTTTCATCGAAGAGTGGCGGAAAGGCAAGCCGCCGGCCGTCGACCGCGACCGCGTCTACCTGACCTATGCCAAGTATCCCAACGACGCGAAGTCGTGGCCCTTCAAGATCCGGGACCGCCGCGACCGGGTGCTCGAGGTGCTGACGATTCTCCCGGCGCCGGCGACGGTGCGGCTGCCCGGCCGCGACATCGAATACGAGGCGCCGGCCGGTCTGCACGTGCGGCAGTTCCCCGTGACCCCGGGCCCCGTGATCGCCGAAGTCGTGCGCGACACGAAGGTGGCCGTTCGCCTCGAGAGCCCGGAGCCGATCACCGACCGCCCGTTCCGCCAGGATGTCGGCCTGGTCTGCTGGTCGACGGAGGAGGAACGGCACTGGAAGGCCGACTTCGGCGACACGCCGATGCTGCGCTACAGCGAGTACGGCGACGCCGACAACGACGGCCTCCCCAACTGGTTCGAGATGTACTGGTTCACGAAGGACCGCGGCTTCAAGCCGGTCGTGTCGGACGATCCGGACGAGTTTCTCGACGGCCCCAAGCAGCACCCGATCACGCGGTGGCTCGACCTCTCCACGCAGACCCTCGTCGATCCCAAGGCCGATCCCGATGCCGACGGACGTTCCAATCTTCAGGAATATCGCGACCGAACCGATCCGACCGTGCCGGAACGGTCGGCCGCGCCGGAGCCGAAGCTGTAGCCCGCACCGCAGGGCGGTGGTTCCATGCTCGGTCGATCAGTCCCGACCCTGGCCTTTCCGCGGCCGGACGGCGGCCACGGAACTTCGCGGTACGAGCGCTGTGGGCACCACCGCGCTCGCCGGCGGTTGCCCGGCGGGGTTGGCGATCCGCCCGCACAGCATCTCGACCGCCAGGCGGCCGAGCTCCGCGGCATCCTGCCGCACCGTGGTCATCGGCACCGCCAGCACTCCCGAATAGGGCTGCTCGTCGAAGCTCACGAGCGACACGTCGGCAGGCACCCTGATCCCGGCCTTGAGGAGCGCCTCCAGGGCGCCGATTCCGATGAGATTCGAGAACGCGAAGATCGCCGTAAATGGCACGCCCGAGTCGAGCAGCGCCTTCGCACCATTGATCCCCGACTCCTTGCCGAAACCGGAGCCCGCGACGACTCGGCCGTCGAACTGGATGCCATGCGCCGCCAGTGCATCCCGATAGCCTTGCATGCGAAGTTCATCGGGCATCGTGCCGGAGAGACCGCGGATGCAGGCGATCCGTCGATGTCCGTGGTCGATCAGGTGGCTGACGGCCGCATAACTACCCTGGCGGCTGTCGGAGGTCACGGAGGGAAGCCGCAGCGACGGAAACCCGCGATCGACGAGCACGACCGGCGTCTGCCCCGATTCGAACGCCCGCAGGTGGTCGCTCTGCTGGCCCACAGGGATCACGAGGAGGCCATCCGGCTGCCGCGCGAGCAGCCCGTCGAGCAACTCGATCTCGCGTGCCACGTCGTCGCCGGCATCGCCGAGCAGCACCGAATAGCCCCGTTCATGGGCTGCCCCCGAAATGGCGCGGGCGATCGCGGCGAAGAATGGGTTGGCGATGTCGGGCACGACGAGGCCGATCGTCCGCGTGCTGCCGAGCCGCAGCCCCTTCGCCAGGAGGTTCGGCGCGAACCTGAGCTCCGCTGCAGCCCGGCGGACCCGCTCCTGCGTGGCACGGCTGATTCGATGCCGCTCGCCAAGCCCGTTGAGCACCCGCGACGCGGTCGGAATCGACGTGCCCGCCCGCTCGGCAACCTCCCTGAGGCTGACCGTTTTCGGTGGTCGACTGGAACGTTTTCTCGCGGTCATGGATCGCCCGTGGAACGCGTGGAAGCTCGAAGCATAGCCTCGGTGGCATCGGCCATGCGTCCTGCCGGTGAACGGACGTAGTCGAGCGTCGCTTGCATGGACGGCACGAGTACGTTTAGAACA
>JBIIOJ010000304.1:0-3954 GCA_044337015.1 Pirellulales bacterium | reverse complement strand
CGCCAACGCGGCCTGCTCCCGGCACTGCGCCGCAAGGAGTTCCCCGAACGGCAGGTGGCCGCGGGAGGGCTCGCGAAGGTTCCAGACGAACTGCCGCGTCTCCGACTGGATCCGCGAGAGGAGCGTTCGCTGATCATTCATCTCGGCCACCACCTCCGGCTCATCGAAGTGGGCCGCCGAGGATTCCAGCCGAAGCGCGAGGCCGGCGAGCTCCTGCTGGAGGGAGTCGTGAAATTCGCGTGCGATCCGCCGCCGCTCCTCGACGACCGCCTCCTCCCGGAGGTTGCGTTCGATCACCGCAAGCTGGCCACGAACCTGCCGCCGCAGCAGCAGGATCCAGGTTCCGGCGGCGACGCCGCCGACCGTCGCCGCGAGCACGACGCCCGCGAGCGCCGTGGCGATCCTCCGCGCCGTCCACCACGGCGGCGCGCGTACGAGCCGCACGTCGGCGGCCGACCGCACGATGAGTCCGAGCCTTCGCAGGGGATGGGAGAACTGGTCGCCGGGGAGCCGGCTCCACTCCGTCCTCACGATGCCGACGAGGTCGAGCGTGGCGCCCGGCGGCAGCTTCTTGAGCCGCGTGAAATCGTCGGGCTGTGCCATCGCCGTCACGCTCGAATCGCCGGCGTGGACGAGCAGCATGCCTCCGTCGGCCGTGGATCGCGCTTCGACGAGTTCGCCCGTGAAACGGACGAGGCAGCCGTCGTAGTCGCCGGGGTATGCCATCTGTCCCGAGTCGGCCGCCGCCTCATTGACCGACACGATTTCGTCGGGCGCGACGACGAGCGGCTCGGGAGACGGGCCCGGAGCAAGTCTTTTCACGAAGGCCTGTTCGAGCCCGGCGACGCGGCCGCTGGTGTCGATGAAGCCCGCGGCCTCGATCCGGTCGCCGGGCCGCACCGTCTCGGCAGACTGCGGCTTCACGGCCACGCCGTTCGCGCCATCCTGCACGTAGATCGCGCCGTCAGGGACGGCATGCACGACCGTTCCCTCGATGCGGACGATCTGGCCGTCGAACGGCTGCGGCCGGTAATGGCCAAGCGACCCGAGCGGCACCTTCTGGCAGGCGAACGGGCTCGCCGGTGGCGGCGTGACGACCGTGAAGCCGTCGCGTGAAACGATGTCGATCCGCGGCCGCACAAGTCCGCCGCGGGTGTTGAAGACAGGCAGCGCGAGCCCCCGCACTCGCACGGCCGCCCCGACGAGCGGCTCGACATCACGCCCGATCAAGCCGGCAACGGCACGCGCCTCGAAGTCTCGACCGTCGCTATCGAGCGCGAGTACGAGTAGTCCTTCCTGCTCCCGCCCTCCCTTGAGGATGCCGTCGACCTCCACGAGCATGCCGTCGTAACCGCCGGTGAAAAATCTCCCCCGCTCGACCGGCGTGGGCTGCGGAAGCGGCTTCGTGCCGACGACCTCGATCGTCGCGAGATGCAGCATTGGTGCGAACCCGCCGCGGCCGACCGTGCCGCTGGCAATGATCTCGGCGCCCGGGACGATCGCGTCGGAATCGGCGGCGGATGCCGTGAGGTTGCCTCGGATCAAGAGCCCGGCCGTGTCGTCCTGGATGAAGATGACATCGATGCCGCAGACCGTGACAACGCCCCGGACCCGCGCCACGTGCACGGTCGTCGTGTCGATGGGCCGACCCTTCACGGTGACGATCGCCTCCACCGGCGCGTCGGCCGCAAAGGCCGAGCAGGCCCCGATCGCGGCCACAGACAGGAAGAGCGAGCGAACGACGCGGAAGGGAAGCGATCTCGCCGCTGCCAGCCGCACGTGGAATCTCGTCATGAAGTCCTCCTCGCCCTCGAGATCCTTCGATCATACATCCGGCGAAGGCATCGGCGCCGTCGCGGCGACAGGCACCTTTTGCCGTCTCATCCTTCGCGTAGGACCACGGGCATCATGCAACGAAGCTTGGTCGTCTACAAAGCAGCGTCATCGCGCCCGCAGGGCGGCAAGCAGGTCGGCGCAGTCCTGCAGCGAGATCACTGCCTCCAGCCCCACCGGCATGATCGACGTTGTGAGCTGCAGCGATTCGTCGATCTCGCCGCGTCTTATCACTCGATCCAGGCCGCCGGCCATCCGCACCGTCACGCTCCCCGGCGTTTCGGCCACGATCAGGCCGCTGACCGAGGTGCCATCATCCAGCACGAACGTCGTGACGGTGTACCGCTGCTCCACGGCGCGGTTGGGGTCGAAGATCGCCTCGATCAACTGGGCCGGGGGCTTGCCGACCACGGTGGCCAGGTCGGGCCCCACCTCGGCGCCCTCGCCGCCGTGCTTGTGGCAGGCGACGCAGCCGGCTCGCTTCAGGACTTCCCGTCCGCGGGCGGCGTCGCCGGGCAGCGTTGCAGCCGGGAGATAGCGGGCCACGACCGCCTGTCGATCGGGCTCGAAAGACTGGATGACCGGCAGCTCGGGGGTGCTCGGCGGCGCGGTCGTGGCGGGCCGCTGCTGGGCATCGAGCAGGGCCGTCTCCGCGGGCATCAGGGTGTCGGCGCCGGCGGCGGCGAGCGCGGCGCCACGGACACGGGGCCATTCCTGCAGGAGGGTCTCCGCGAGGGCGTCGGCCGAAATCAGGCCGAGACCCCGCAGTGTGAAGAGCGCCTGCAACCGTACCGGCTGCGCGGAAGAGGAGGTCAGCGAACGCACGGCGGCCTCATTCTCCACGCTGCCGCGTTCAAACGCGAGCCGCTGCGCCGTATCGCGGGCCCAGCCTGAGGAAGACGCGAGATCGATCCCGGCCGGCGTGGTCGGCTGGCCATCCCGGGCGATCCGCCAGATGCGGCCCATCGTCTCGCCCCCTCGCAGCTGCATGCGCAGGGCCATCTCGGCCGGCACCCACTCCGGGTGCTCGAGCACGAGGCGGTACATATCGACCACGTAGAGGGCGCCATCCGGGCCGGTGCGAGCCATCACGGGCCGAAACCAGCGGTCTTCGCTGGCGAGGAATTCCCGTTCCGTATCTTCCGGATGTCTTCGAGTCGTGATCGTCGCCCCGGAATAGTCGAGAACCTGCCGCAGGACGACATGATGGGCCGGCTCGCAGATGAACAGGCAGTCGGCGCCGACGGGGCCGAAGGCCGAGTCGCGGTAGGGCATGGGATTACAGCCCGACGTGACGGTGTTGGCGGTGTCGGCCTGGTTCAGCCGCCGCTCGAGGGTGCCGGCGGGAAACACCCTGCGGTCCGCGGTGAGATCGGCACGCAGCGAGCGGGCGACGAGGTCCGGATGCTTCTCGAGGTAGCCCATCGGCAGCCAGTAGTGCCAGCCGGGCGTCGCGTTGTTGTTGCCGAACCAGTTGCCGTAGTCGTCCCGCCACTTACCGCACTGCGAGGCGCCGGTTTCGAGGCGAAACTCGCCGGTCCGCGGATCGAACCTGAAGTCGTTGCCGCGGAGCGGAATCCGTGCCCCGGTCTTCACGTTGACGATGTCGCCACCGCTGTCGCCGTTGGCCCCGTGCAGCCAGCCGTCGAGGCCCCAGCAGAATCCGTTGACGAGGTGCTGCGGGTTGCCCGCCTTGAAGCCGGTGAACCAGGGCTCACGCACGTCGCAGCGGCCATCACCATCGTCGTCAAGGGCGTGGAAGATGTCGGGCACGCTGGCCACGAACACGCCGCCCTTCCAGCAGGCAAGGCCGGTGACATGCTTGATTCCATCGAGAAAGAGCGTGCTCTTCTCATAGAGGCCGTCACCATCGGAGTCTTCGAGGATTCGCACGCGGCCCGCCTGGAGCCCCCGGCCGGCGCCTTCTCCCGGCACCCCGTCTCTCCAGGTCACCTTGCCGTCGGACGTCGCTTCGCCCTCGGCGAACGGATAGTCGCCCATCTCCGCGACCCACATCCTGCCGCGTTCGTCCCAGTCGATGAACACGGGGTCCATCACCAGCGGCTCCGAAGCCACGAGCGTCGCGGTGAATCCTTTCGGCAGCCGCATCGCGCGGAGGGA
>JBIIOJ010000303.1:0-3955 GCA_044337015.1 Pirellulales bacterium | reverse complement strand
CGCCGCAGGCGGCCCAGTCGGCGATGCAGGCGGCGACCGAGGCGATGCAGTCGGCCGCACGCGAGCTCGCGAATGCCGTGGCCGACGCACGCCGATCCGAGCTCGCGGCCAAGGCCGGCGAGCTCTCGCGTGCCGCGGAGGTCGCGGAGCGGGCGGCAGCCGCCGAGCGGGCGATCGCCGAGGCGGCGAAGGAGGCGGCGGAGGAACAGCCCGGCGATGCGGCCGGCCCGCGCGAGGAGCCGATCGGTTCCGCCGAAGCACTCGCCGCCCGCCAGGAGGAGGTCGCGGCGGTCGTGGGCAAGGTGGAGGACGCGGTCGATGGGCTCTCGCCCGAGGCGGCGACGATGATCGAGGCCGCGAGGGCGGCGATGGAGGCGGCGCGGCAGCAGCTCGCCGCCCGGGCACTGGACGACATGGCCGCGGGGGACAAAGCGAGCGGAGACTCGCCCGTGACGGACGCGAAGGCTGCCGCCAAGCCGCCGAGCGACGCGGCTGCCGGCGGATGGAAGCCGGCCGAAGCACCAGCTGCGACCGAGGTGGCACCGCCCGATGCGGAGCGGGCCGCGGCAGAGGCATCGGCAAGGGCGGCCGAGTCGCTCGCAACGGCGGCCACACTCGTGCGCGAGGAGGCGAAAGAGGCAGCCGCTGCGGTCGCGAAGGCTGCCGCCATTCCCGGCATGAACGACACGCGGAAGGCCGAACTTGCGGCAACCGCCAAGGAACTCTCGCGGGCCGCCGAGATGGCGGAGCGGGCGGCGGCCGCGGAACGCGGCATCGCGGAGGCCGCGGACACGGCCGCCGATCGGTCCGACGAACTCGCCTTGTCGCAGCCGCAGGCGACCGATGCAAGCCGGGAGGCTGCCGCCGATGCGGCCGCGCAGAAGACTGCCGCGGAACTCGAGGCGAAGCAGGCGCAGGTGGCGGAGGCCGCGGCGGCGGTCGAGGATGCGATCGAGTCGCGCGTGCCGGAAGCGGCAAAAATGTTCGAGGAGGCGATGGCACGGATGAGGGCGGCGGAGGAGCTGTTTGCCGCGACCGCCGCCGGAGAGCAGGCCGCCGGTGACGTGCCGTCGGGCGAACCGATGGCGGAACGGACCGCAGCGGAGGCATCGACAAGGGCGGCAGAGTCACTCGAGAAGGCGGCTGCTGTGATGCGCGAGGAGGCGAAGAAGGCCGCCGACCCTCCGGTGGCGAAGGATCTCGCGCGGGCGGCACAGATGGCGGAGCGGGTGGCCGCGGCGGAGCGGGGCATCGCGGAAGCGGCGAATCAGCCGGCGAAACGGGCCGACGAGCTCGCGACGAAGCAGGCGGAGCTGGCGGAGAAGGCTGCGACGGTCGAGGCCGCCGCCGAGGCGATGGCGCCCGAGGCGGCGAAGATGATCGAGGAAGCGCGGGCCGACATGAAGGCGGCAGAGGAGCAGTTCACCGCCCGTGCCGAGGGTGACGGCGCCTCGAACCCGGCCGCCGGCAAGAAACCGGCTGCCGTCAAAGAGCCCGCCGCCGAGAAGATGGCCGTGGATCCCGCCGCGTCGGGCAAACAGGCCGGCGAGCAGGCTGCCGCGGCCAAGAGCGGCGAAAAGTCCGCCGGCGAGAAGACCGCACAGGCCGCAGCCGAGCAGGCTGCGGAGGCAGCCTCGCGGGCCGAGGCCCAGGCGGCGGCCGAATCCGCCGCGAAGGCTGCGGCTGCTGCAGCCGAGTCGCTTGCGAAGGCGGCGGCGGCCATGCGGGCGGATGCGAAGAAGGCGGCCGAACAACTCGCCCGCACGGCCGCCGAGCAGGCAGCTGCGGCCGGTCAGGCTCGGCAGGCGGCGGAGCAGGCGGCGGCCGCCCAGTCGGGCCAACAGCCGCAGCCGGGTCAGCGGCAGCCGGCGACGGGCTCGCCGCAGCAGCAGGCCGAGTCGCTCGCGGCCCGTGAAACGGCGCTCGCCCGCGACCAACTGCTCGCCGAGGAGATCGCCGCGGCGATCGAGGACCAGTCGGCAGCCCGAGAAGCGGTTGCCGCGAACGCGAACAAACTCGAACAACTTCCAGCAGAAGCTGCGGCCGACACGACGGCCTCCCAGGACCGAGAGGCGGCCGCCGCGAATCTGGCTCGGGCGAAAGAAAAGTTTGCCGATGCGCAGCGGGCCGTGGGCGAGCGGGTTGCGGCCGCGCTCGACCAGCCGGAGATCGGCAACCAACCGCTGCGGGAGTCGCTCGAGGACGTTTCGCGGCAGGACGCCCTGGGAAAAGGCGACGATCTCGGAACGGGCTTCGTGCCGGAGTCTCCGGAGACGACTGCCGACATGATCGCCGGCGAACGGGCCACCTCAGCGGCGGAGGAAATGCTTGCGGCGGCACATGGGCAGCAGCCGGGCCAGCAGCAGTCTGGACAGCAACAGGGCCAGCAGTCCCAGGCCGGTCAGCCCTCCGATTCCCAACAGGCAGATTCGCAGCAGCCGGGTCAGAGCCGCGACGGCCAGTCGAGCGACCAGGCGCAAAGCGAGAATTCGCAGGGTGAAGACTCACGGGGGAAAAGCTCCCAGAGCAGTGCGTCACAGGGCCAGAAGTCGCAGAATGAAAAGTCGCAGAGCAGTGGCGACCGCGAAGGCGAGGCCCGCGACGAGGGGCCGCTCCGCGAGATCGACGCCGTCGACAAGACGGCGGACGCCGGCAGCCGCGAGCGAGACACCGATCTTGTGGAGAAGTCCTTCGAGCGGGACGCCTGGTTCGCGAAGCTGCCCCCCGAGGTCCGCAAAGCCATCCGCGCGGGCAGCCAGCGCCGCGCCCCCCGCGGCTACGAGGAAAAGATGGACCGTTATTTCAAGAACATCGAGTGAACCGTGCCCGAAAACCCCACCCCGAAGGAGCCCTGGACCCATGAGTGAGAAACCATCCGGCGACGACGTCGCCGCCGTGCAGAAGTGCGAACAGGCCTACAACAAGATCCGCGACGAGCTGTCGAAGACGATCGTCGGCCAGGAGGAGGTCGTCGAGCAGGCGCTCGTGGCGATGTTTGCCCGCGGTCACGCGCTGCTGGAGGGCGTGCCGGGCCTCGCGAAGACCCTGCTCGTCAGCTCGCTCGCGCAGGCGCTGCAGCTCACGTTCAAGCGGGTGCAGTTCACGCCCGACCTCATGCCGAGCGACGTGACCGGCACCGACGTGATCCAGGAAAACCTCGAGACGGGAGCCCGGCAGTACACGTTCCTCCCCGGCCCGCTGTTCGCGAACATGGTGCTCGCCGACGAGATCAATCGCACGCCGCCGAAGACGCAGGCGGCGATGCTCGAGGCGATGCAGGAGCGGACAGTGAGCGCGGGGGGCACGACGCACCAGCTTCCGCGGCCCTTCTTCGTCTTGGCCACGCAGAACCCGCTCGAGCAGGAGGGCACCTACCCGCTTCCCGAGGCGCAACTCGACCGGTTCCTGCTCCACATCAAGGTGGGCTACCCTTCGGCCCGCGACGAATGGGAAATCGCCCGCCGCGTCACGGGCGGCCAGTCGGGTCGGATCGAGCCGGTGCTGGGCGTGAAGGACATCCTCGCCGTGCAGGATCTCGTGACCCGCGTGCCGGTGAGCGACCAGGTGCTCGGCTACGCCTGGGCCCTCGTGAGGGCGACGCGTCCCGGGTCGGCAGAGTCGCCCGACTTCGTGAACCGCTGGGTGGCCTGGGGAGCCGGGCCGCGGGGAGTGCTCACGCTCGTGACGGCGGCGAAGACGCGGGCCGTGCTCTACGGCCGCTACCACGCGACGGTGGGCGATGTGCAGGCGATGCTCAAGCCGGCGCTGCGGCACCGGCTCGCACCCAACTACGCCGCCCAGTCGCAGAACATCGGCAGCGAGCAGCTCATCGACATGCTGCTCGAGGCCGTGCCGGCCGATCGAGTCTACGAACGCCCGGCGGCGTGAGGGGGAGACCATGCATCAGTCGGTACTCTCGAAATACGTCGACCCGGAGACGCTCAACCGGCTGGCG
>JBIIOJ010000302.1:0-3961 GCA_044337015.1 Pirellulales bacterium | reverse complement strand
TCCGCACGTTGCTGCACGACACGAAGTTGAGCCCGTCGCCGTTACGGTAGGCGTTCCAGGGATTGCGGATCGAGACGTCGTGAACAGTCATGTCGCGACAGAGGATCGAGCCGACGGTCCAGCACGGGGAATCGATGACCTGCACGCCGTCCATGCGGACCCGCTCGCAGTCGAAGAGGAAGACCGTCAGCGGCCGGCCGTTCTTGATCTTCCCGGGCTCGTCCATCGCCTTCCACCACACGTCGCCCTGTCCGTCGATCACACCCCGGCCGGTGATGGAGACATTTTCGAGGTTGGCTCCGGTGAGCAGCGCGGCGTGCCACCAGCGGTCGATGTGATAGCCCTGCGCCTTGCAGTCGAGCAGCGGGTAGTCGTCGATCGTGCGGCTGCCGCGGAGCACCGCGCCGGCCACCAAGTGGAACTCGACGTTGCTCTTGAGAAAGATCGGCCCGCTCACGAACGCGCCCGCCGGCACGACCACCCTACCGCCGCCGGCCGCGGCGCAGGCATCGACCGCCTTCTGGATGGCGGCGGTGTTCGTCGTCGTGCCGTCGCCGACCGCGCCGTATTCCGTGATGCAAAACTCCCCGGCCCGGACCGCGGATTCCGCCGCGGACGCCGGCCGCCCCGAGCCCGCGGCGGCGGCCAAGAACACCGCCAGAAGCCCGAACGAGAAGGCCCGCGTCATTGTCGATTTCATCGAGAGATGCTCCGAATTGAAAAAGAGTCAGTCTTTGGTTGCCGGTCCGTCGGCGGCGAGTTCCTTGCCGCCGGCCTTGATCCTGCCGGCCGCGCCGAGCGTGAGCGTGGTCTTGCCGCCCCGCACGCGAACCGAGCCGGCGGTGCCCTGGAAGGCCACCTTGCCGTCGGGCGACGTGTGGGTCGCGACGGGCGGGGGCACGAGCGCCTTGGGGTCGAACGCCTCGGCGTCGCCGGAGCAGACCCACCAGACGGCCTTGTCGAAATCACGGGCCAGCCCGTTGCCCAGAGGCTTGCCGTCCACGAGAAACTTCCGCAGATCCCACGTCGTGCCCGCCTCGTCCTTCACGACGAACTCGACGAGCGTCGTGTCCCACCAGTTGCTCTTCTCGGGATCGGCCTGACCCGGAAGGATCACCAGCCGCACGAGGTCGCCCTTCGCGACCGCCAGCTTTTCCGCCTGCATGGCCGCTTCCGGGCCGCCGTTGGCGATCGCGCCCTCCGCCAGCGTCCGCGGGCCGTGCCGCAGGGCGTAGAGGATGCCGTCGCTGCCCCCGGCGTCGCCGTCGCGGAGTTTCGCCTCGATCGTGACCGCGCCTGCGATCGGGCTTTGCCAGACGGCGGTCACGGGATTCTTGGCGCCAGGGTGCAGGGCGACGGTTCCCGGCGGAATCTGCTGCGTGTTCTCGACCAAGGCGGATGGCGAGGCGTTGATGAACAGATTCAACTGCGAGTCTCCCGCCATCGCGATGGACGTCATGCCTGCGGTGGCCTGCGGCCTGGGGCCGCGGAGCGGCTCGAGCGTCTTGCCGTCGCCGACCGGCGGTGGCGGCGGCGGCGAAGCGACGAAGACGTAGTCGGTGCCCCCCTTCGACCGGACCTCGGCGATCTGGCCGTCGGCCGACCAGGCAACCTGCGGCGGCGGCTCGGTCTTGAGCCGCGGGTAGAGCACCGCGGCGACGGCGCCGGGCCCCTGGCGCCTGCCGATGAGGGCCGTCTGGGAGTTCTCGACCGGCTCGATGTTGCCCTTCCAGTTGCCTGTGTTGTTCCGGAGCTTCGCCGGCTCGAGCTTCAGGCCGAGCTTCGCCGGCTCGTGGAGGAAGATGTCGAGGTCGACGTCCTCGATCCCCGAGAGCGTGGCGCCGAACTCGGTGAGTGCGACGGTGCCCGGGGCCGGTCTGCCGGCCGACTTCGCCTTCGCGGCCGGTTCGTCGCCGAGGAGGTCGTCAGCATCGTCACCAGCGGCAGGCTGCGGCGGCTTCGCTGCGTCGGCCGCCGGGGGCATCTGCTTGCCCGCTCCGGCGGAAATACCGGTCGTGAGCCAGAGCCGCCAGGTGGCTTCGTCGCCGGCCGAGTAGGAGTCGCGGATGAGGAAGAAGTTTGGCCCCAGCGGCTCGGCGTCCTTCGCGAAGCCGATCTGCCGCTCCCAAGCGGCCTTCGATCCCGAGACGTAGTCGAAGGCCGCGGCGGGAGCGAACTGGACGATCTGCATGATGCCGTAGCCGTTGGCCGCGGGTCCGGTGAGCATGCTGTGCCAGTTGTCGGAATGCCGGCCGTGATATCCCCAGTCGTCACAGAGCACGCGGCCCTTGCCGTAGAGCACGATGCCGCCAGAATCGGCGTCGTAGTGCTCATGGTTCGGGCCGCCGATCATGTGCAGGTAGGTCTCGCGGTCGGTGTTCATGGTGTTTCGGAGCACGGCCCCCGTCCTGCGAAAGAGGCCGCTGCCGAAGTCGGCAGCAGGCGTGGACTTGACGCCGCTGGAGTTCATCAAGAACCGGTAGCCGAGCATCGTGGGAAAGTTCCAGCCGCTGCCGAGGCCGGCATACGAGCCGTGCTCCTCGAAGAGCCACTGCATCTTCGAGGCGAACTTCGGGTCCTTCTCCTTCCAGAGCGCGGAAGCGATCCCGTAGATCCCGTTGGGCTCGCCGGGATACGTGTTGCCGATCGGGGGCTGGTGCCGCCAGCCGCCGGTGCGGGCGTCGCGCGGCGTCGAGATCAGGGCGAACCACTCGATCACCTTCCGCATCCGCGGGTCGTAGAGCCGGTCGGAGAAGCCGGCGTTGGCCGCCATCATGAAGCCGGCGATGAGATGGTCGAAGCTCACCATGGCGTAGTGTGGCGCCTCGACCCAGCCGCCGTCCTCATCGGACCAGGCCGTCAACTGCCAGGTGAGCTGGTTGATCCCCTGCTCGGCCCAGCCCTTGGCCGCCGGATGCGAGGGGAGCATGCAGCCGAGCGCCGTGCGGTACATCGCGACGACCGAAGTCATGTTGGCAAACCCCGAGTAGCCGCGCTCGGGCGACCAGTAGTCGGGCGTGGAGACCACGTAGCCTGCGAAGGCCAGCCGGGCGAGCACCTTCTGCCGGGCCTCGGGCGTGTAGACCTCGGAGCCGAGCACGGGATCGATCAGGTTCAACACCGTGAAGATCAGCGTCTGCATGTGCGGGGCGGCGCCCGGCGTGAGCTTGTCGTCCTGCTTCAGATACCAGTCCGTGATCGTCTGAAGATATTCCTCCGCCTTCGCGGCCATGAGCTTCCCGAGCTTCGGGTCGCCGGTGGCGATGAACTCCTTGACGGGACCGTCGAGGAAGTACTTGTCGATCGGCTGCTGGCCGCTCCAGCGGGCGAGTTCCTTGGGGTCGGACTTCACCCGCTTCCGCAACTCCGGAATGTCGGCCTTCTTCACGTAGAGCCGCGGATGGTTCTCGTGGTCGCCCTTCCACTCGAGGACGAAATCCTTGACCCGGTCGAGCGGGAAGTCGCCATGCTTGATCACGAGCTTGTGCGGCGGCGGGGCCGCCTTCTTGCCGAGGAACTCGAGGCTCGGACCCTGCTCGAGGGCCCCGAGCAGCCACTCGCGGCGGCCACCGGCGAGCGCGAAGTCGGCGGCCATGACGCCGTCGCGAACCGCAACGTTGAGGTGCCCAGGCGCCTGCGGGGCCTTGCCGGCCCAGGCGGGATCGACCCACACGCTCGGCCGCAGGAGGGCGAGGACGAGCATGTCGCCTTCGACCTTCGGCTTGGCCTGGGCGGCTGGGACATCGTCGAGGTCGGGCGGCTGGTCGGGCGGCAGATCACCGGGCTTGGGGAGTTGGGCCGCCGGCTTGGCCGGTGGCGGCGAGTGCACGGCCAACCACGTGCCGCGGCCGGGGTTGTTCCAGTGGAGCCACGGCTCCATGAAGAAGCCGCCGATCGGCTGCGTGGTGACCTGCGCGTTGGTCACGTCGGGGTTGCGGTAGAGCATGTTGGCGGGCTTGAA
>JBIIOJ010000301.1:0-3963 GCA_044337015.1 Pirellulales bacterium | reverse complement strand
GCCGCGATTCATGCGCAAGGCAGCCAGGCCCGGCAGACTTGGCTCCTCTGGACGCTCGGCCGCATCGCGGCCGACGACGCCGCGGGCGATGCGTTCTTCACACGGCTCGTCGAGTCGAAGGACGCGGACTCCTCTGAAACCAATCGCATCCAGGCCGTGCGGATCCTCGCCCATCGCGTTGCGGGCCGCTCGGGCGAAGCCCGCCGGCTGCCCCCCTGTGTCATCGCCGCATTCACCGATCCCGCGCCGCGGGTGCGGTTCGCGTCAATGCTCGCTGCGGCGAGCGTGGCCGATCGTGCCGCCGTGCCAGCCGTCATCGACGCGGCGGCTGATGAAGCCGACCGGCTCGTTCACTATGCGGCGTGGACCCTGCTCCGCGATCTCGTGACGCCTGACGAACTCCGCGGCCTGCTCGCCGACAAGCGGGCGGGCGTTCGGCTGGCGGCGGTGCTGGCCCTGCTCGATCTTGGCCGGCTCGACGGGACGGCCGTGGTTGCGCTTTCGAAGGATGCCGACGAACGCGTGTCGCAGACGGCCACGACCTGGCTTGCGAACACCGGCTTCGGCCTCGACGACCCCGCCGCCGTGCTCGCCACGATCAAACGGCTCGACAATCGCCATGTTGACTACCGGCTGCGGCTCGCCCTGCTGCAGAAGCTCGAGGGGAAGGCGATCGACGGCGGCCCGCGGGCCGGCCTCGAGCAGATGTATGTGAACGCTTGGGGTGGGGCGACGCTCCAGAGTGAAGAGGTCGTGCCACGGGAAAAGTCGCAGGAGATCGCGGCCGTGCTCTGGGCCGTGAAGCCCGACCGCCGCGCGGCCGAGACGGGCTGGCAGCTGCTCGGCCATGGCTGGCCGATGCTTGCCGACTCGGTCGCCGCTGGCTTTTCACGGCTCGGCGACGACGGGCTCGCCGTGCTCGCCGAAAAACTGCCGAAGGCCGATCCGGCCCGGCGGGATCGCGGCGTCGAGGCGCTTGCCGGATATGCCGCGGCCGGCCGGGGCCTTGCCGCATCCGATCCTCTCGTCGCAGTGCTCACGGCCGCCTGGGAAAAAAATCCGCAGCCCGCCTTCCGCGCGAAGGTGCTCGCATGCCTGGCGTTGATCGATCCGGCCTCGTGGCAGGCTGCTGAAAACGCACGCGGCCGCGCCGAAAAACTGCTCATCGCGGCGGCGGCCGATCCCGATCCTCGGCTGCTCGACCGCGTGCCGTCCGTCGCGTCGAGCCTGGGCGTGCCCACACCAAAACTCGCCGAGCCGCGGCAACCCGCGAAGGCTGCCGACGTGCTCGGCCGGCTCGAGGATGCCGATCCGGCCCGTGGTGCAAAACTCTTCGCCGACGCCCGCGGTGCCAACTGCGCGGCCTGCCACCGGGCGGGCGACCATGGCGTGGGCGGCATCGGCCCCGAACTCTCCGACATCGGCCTGCGGGCGGCGCCGGCGGCGATCGTGGAGTCGATCCTCCAGCCGAGCGCGACGATCATCGAGGGCTACCGCGTGAGCACGCTCGTGCTCGACGATGGCCGCAGCCTCACGGGCCTCGTGCTCGATGACACGCCCGATTCCCTCCGCGTGATCGACGCCGAGGGCCGCTCGACTTCGGTGCGAAAGGACGTGATCGAGGAGCGGGCCGTGCAACAGGTGTCGCTCATGCCGGCCGGCTACGATCGCACGCTCACGCCCGAAGAACTGGCCGATCTCGTCGCATTCCTGCTCACCCAAAGACGCCCGGCCGGCCAGGTCGCGGCCGCCCCATGACGAACCCTCACCCCCGAACCCTCACCCCTGGAGAACCCCATGACCACGCCCGCATCCAATGGCCACGCCGGCCGCCCGTCCCTCGCCGCCCATGCCTCCCCTTGGCGCAACCGTCCCTGGAGCGGCGTCTATCCCGCGACGCTCTGCCCGTTTCACGACGATGAGTCGATCGACGAGGAAGGGCTCGTGTCTTCGATCGAAGACGTGGCGAGCGTGCCGGGGATCGAGGGCGTGGTCTGCAATGGCCACACCGGCGAGATCATGTCGCTCGATCCGGCCGAGCGGGCGCACGTCACGCGGCTCGTGGCCGAGGGGGTCAAGCGGGCCAATGCGAAGACCGGCCGCAAGGTGAAGGTAATCACCGGCGTGTCGGCCGAGGGGAGCCGGGAGGCCACCGACCATGCCATCGCGGCCCGCGAAGCGGGCGCCGAGGCGATCCTGCTCATGCCGCCGCACCACTGGCTGCGGTTTGGCCGGTCGAGCGCGACGGCCGTGGGCTTCGTCGAGGACGTCGCGGCCGGCGGCGGCGTGTCGATCATCGTCCACCAGTATCCGGCCTGGACGAAGGCGGGCTACACGCTCGCCGAGATGCAGGAGATGGTGAAGCTGCCGGAGGTCGTGATGGTGAAGATGGGCACCCGCGACATGGCCCGCTGGAGGTACGACTACGAAGAGCTCAAGGCGGTCGCGCCGCATGTGTCGATCACGACCTGCCACGACGAGTTCCTGCTGGCCTCGCTCCTCGAAGGGGCCGATGGCGCGCTCATCGGCTTCGCGGGCTTCGTGCCGGAACTCATGGTGGAACTCGTGCATGCCGCGCTCGACGGCGATCTTGCGGGAGCGAGGAAGGCGGGAGACGTCGTAGCGCCGCTCGCGCGAATCGTCTATGCCTTCGGCGAGCCGGGCTGCGGGGCCCACCAGCGGATGAAAGCGGCGAAGTGGCTGCTCGGCAGGTTCCCGAGCCCCGTCTTCCGCCGGCCGATGCGGCCGCTCTCCACCGAGCAGCTCGCCGCGATCCGCCAGGGGCTCGAGACGATCGGCTTTGCCTGCCCGATCGATCCCACATCGGCTCCGCTCACACTCCTCGAGCGTCGTCGGCCGGTCGGCGACCGCGTGGCGATCGCGTGAGCCGTCGCCCTCGCCAAGGAGAGCCGGCATGAAGGGACGCATTCACGACCCCGAGTCGACCGCCTTCACCGACCCCGCGACCGGCGTCTCGGTGCGGCAGGTGACGACTCACCCGTCGATCCACCACCATCCCTTCTACTACCTGCCCGCCTACGACGACGCGATGGAGTGGCTCGTGTTCGTCTCGCACCGCACGGGTCGACCGCAGATTTTCGTCGAGGAGCGGGCGACCGGCCGGCTCGTGCAGCTCACCGACCGCGACGACGTGAACGAGTGGAGCGTGCATCCGTCGCATGACGGCCATCACGTCTACTTCACCGCCGGCTGCGCTGCCTGGCGGGTCGCGACGGCAGGCGGCTTCCGCGAGGAGTGCCTGGCGGACTTTGGCTCGGTGCCGATGATCCCGCCGGGCATGGTGGGGGACGCGATGGGCACGACGTCGCTTTCGACCTGCGGCCGCTGGTGGGCCGTGCCGGTGAAGTATGGCCCGGGCCACGGCGACATCGCCCGGCTCCATGTGATCGACACGGCGACGGGCGCGGTCTCGACCGCCTGCGAGCACGACTCGATCGGCCATCCGCAGTTTCATCCCGACGACCCGTCGCTGCTCCGCTTCGGCGGCCGCTACACCGACCGCATCCACGTCGTGAATCGCGACGGCACCGGCCACCGGCTTGCCTACACGAGAGACGCGGCGAAGAAGGAGTGGGTCGTGCACGAGATGTGGATGCCGCGGAGTGCCGTCGGCGGCCGCAACGAGATCGTGACGGTGGTCTGGCCGCACGGCATGATCGGGATCGACGTCGACTCCGGCGCCGTGCGGCGGGTGACCGACTTCCCGGCGTGGCACCCGTGCGTCTCCCGCGACGGCCGCGCGTGCGTGACCGACACGAAGAACCCCGACCGCGGCCTCTTCCTCCTCGACCCTTCGGCCGGCCCCAACTCGCCTGTCGTACCGCTCGCCGAAAGTGGCTCGAGCAACATGGGCGACCACTGGAACGGCGACCACTGCCCCTACGACGACGGCCCCGTGAAGGTCTTCGCCCCCCCGCACCCCCCCCCCCCCCCCCCTGTCTC
>JBIIOJ010000300.1:0-3967 GCA_044337015.1 Pirellulales bacterium | reverse complement strand
GAGGTTTGCGGAGACGAGCTATCCCGATGAAAAGCGCGACTCGCCGCTCTGGAGCGACTATCTCGTCGAGCGGACGGAGGTGAAGCCGGGCGGCGAGGAGAACTGGCAGCGGATGGACGTCAAGCTTCTCGCGAAGAAGGCCCGCGAGGAATGGGCGGGCATCCAGGGCGAGACGCTGCCGCCCGGAATCTTCATGCCCGGAAGTGGTGGTGGGCCGCCGGGTGGCCAGGCCCAGGCGGCGGCGTCGTTTGCAAGCTACGTGCTGCCGCTGCCCCAACTCGTCGCCGGAGCGTGGGGACCGGAGACGATCCATTCGACGTTCCTCGAGCAAGTGAAGGCGACGTGGACGAAGCAGGCGGCCGAGGCGCCGGCGGCGGCCCAGCCCGGGCTCGGAGTGCCGGAGGATCAGGGCCAGGCCCGCCCCGACTTCGGAACCAGTGACGAGCAGGGAGCCAGTGCCGAGCAGGGGCAGGGAGCGGCTGCTGGCAGGCCCGCAGGCCAGCCCGGTCTCGGTCCCGGTGGTGCGATGCAAGACGCGGGGCAGCCCTACCGCCTGTTTCGGTTCGTGGATACGACGGTGCAGATGGGCCGCAGTTACCGTTACCGGGTGCGGCTGTCGGTCTGGAATCCCAACTGGAAGCTGCCGGCCCGCCACTTGAGCAATCCCAAGCTCGCCGAAAGCGACCGTCTGGCTTCGAATCCGAGCGAGCCCTCGGCGGCCGTGACGGTGCCGACGACGATGGGCTTCCTCGCCCGCAGCCTCTCGAAGGCCGACATGAAGCGGTTCAAGACAGGCATGCTCGAGGCGCTCGTGCTCGCCGAGAGCGGGAAGACCGGCAATTACTCGCTGCGCAGCGTTATCGCGGAGGTGGGCGGCCTCGTGAACGTGGACTCCCGGCTCAACAAGCCGGGCGACGTGCGGGCCCGTGGTGAAGACACGCAGACCAACGCGGTCGTCGTGGACGTGCATGGCCGGCAGCAGGACCGCGGCGAGGATCGGGCGGGGGGCCGCTCGCCGCTCCCGCCGGAGCCGTTCGAAATCCTGGTGATGCAGCCTGACGGATCGTTCGCGGTTGCCTCCGTGGCGGACTCGCAGGAAGTGATCGACCGCAACATCGCCACGTTGCCGGCGATCGAGTCGCCCGTGAAGGCCGGCACGCCCACGGCGCCCGGATCGAAACCGGCTCCAGGTGGCCAACCCTCTCCCGCGAGCCCGTTTTGAACGCCATGCCCTCTCGACCGATGCCACGATCGTTGCCCGTGACGCGGCCTGTGATTGCCGCTCTTGCGGTGAGCGTATGCCTGAGCGGGGCCGTGCGGCCGCAGGACGCGGGTGAGCCGAAGTATGGGAACTGGTCGAGGGTGGAGTCGTCGGCCGCGAAGACGGAATACAAGGAGCGGCTCAAGGAGGCCGGGGCGCTTGACCAGGCGTCGCGGGCATTTCTCGTGCAGGATGCGCTGCCGCAGTTGGCCAACGAGGAGAACCGCAGCTCCATCGAGTGGGTGCGGCGGCGGATCCGGGAGGTGCTGCTCACGGAGATCGGCAATCCGCAGGTGCTGGCCGCCGCCAACGGCGTCGTCGCCGAGTTCATGACGGGGCTTGCCCGCGACGGCGGCGCCGACCCCGTGGCCCGCGTGAATGCCGCGATCATGATCGGCGAGCTCCGCAATCAGGATGGGAAGCCGTGGCCGGATGCGGTGCCGCTGCTCGCGGACCTTGCGAAGGACCAGAGGGTGATCCCGGCCGTGAGGATCGCGGCAGTGACCGGGCTCTCGCGGCTCGGGCCGACGGTTGCCGCCACTCCCGAGACCACCGCGGCCGTCGGGCAGGCCCTGATGGGAATCCTCGCGGAGCCGGCGGTCGCCGGCCGGCCGGAGCAGGACTGGCTCACGGGGCGGGCGTTGGGGATCCTGCCGTCGCTCGTCGCGGAATATTCGAAGCCCGTCGCCGAGCAGATCGCGAAGATCCTCGGCGACGAGTCGCGGTCGATCGACCTTAGGGTCCGGGCGGCCGCGGCGCTCGGGGCGAGGGCGGGGGCCAAGTCGGCGGTGGACGCCGGGCAGGCGGTCGCGGCGATCGAGAAGCTCGCGATCCGAACGCTCGCCGCTGACATCGACGCGGTCGAGCGAAAGCGATTCGAGGAGCAGTATCGGCAGTTCGTGAGCGGCAAGGCTGCGGAGCAGGGGGGAGCAGCTGCAGGGCAGGGGGCCGCGGCGACGATTCCGGAACAGGTCGCACGGCGGGAGGCGTGGAGGCTCATCACGCTCGCAGGAGCCCTCGACGGCGGTGACGGTGCGATTGCGACGGGCGGTGCCGGCAGCAAGGGCCTCGCCGGCGTGGCGGAAGGCCCCGTTGCGGAAAAGGCGAAGGCCCTCGCCGGAGCGCTCCGCGAGGCTGCCCTTGCGATCGACGCCGACCCGTCCGAGCAGGCGATCGCGGCTGCGGCGCAGCGACTCCAGCCGACCGCGAAGAAGCCGAAGCCGCAGCGACCGGGCGGCGAGCCAGGGGTCGAGAAACCAGCCCGTGATCCCGACCGGCAGATTCCGGCCGACGAGCCTACCCCGCAGCCCTCGCCCTTCGAGGCAAGCCCGTTCGGGTGAATTGCTAGCCGTTTGATGGCAAGGCCGGCTTGTCTTTTCCGGCGGTCGTCGTCACCTCGAGCCGTTCGCATGGAGAAGCCAGTCGAGCACGCTCGCGAAGGCTTCGATGCCGAGCTGCTCGCGGCGAGCGGGTTCCTTGGCGGCGAGCGGGTCGGGCACGATGGCGGCCGAACGGATGCCGGCGTTGAGCCCTGCCTCCCAGTCGGCCGGTGAATCCCCGAGCATCCAGGCGGCCTCTGGGGCGATGCCGTGCAGGGCGAGCATCTCGAGGATGAACCGGGGCGACGGCTTGCGATACCGGGGCGGCTCGTCGGGCGTTTCCGTGGCGATGCAGACCGCCTCGAACGGCTGCGGGCCCAAGTCCAACAGTTCGAACAGTCGCGTGTTGCAGGCCTCTACGTCAGCCAGTGAAAAGAGCCCCCGGCCAACGCCCGACTGGTTCGTGAAGAGAAACAGCTTCACGGCCGCTTCCCGGGCCCGGGCCAAGGCCTCGCGGACGCCCGGCAGCAGGACCACCTGGTCGGGATCCCGCAGGTAGTGCACATGCTCGATGAGCGTGCCGTCGCGGTCGAGAAAGACCGCTCCGGGGGGTGGGGCGACGGTAGGAAATGGTGGCTGGGGCATGGTGCCGATGGCGTCGGTGATGTGAGGTATGATCGAGGATCTTGTCGCAGGATTCCAGCCAGGAAGGGTTGACGGTGGATCGTATGGATGTCGTCATTCTCTGTGGCGGGCAGGGCGCGCGGATGCGCGAGGAGACGGAATACCGCCCCAAGCCGATGGTGGAGGTGGGGGGGCGGCCGCTCCTGTGGCACATCATGCGGCTCTTCGGCCACCACGGGCTGAATCGGTTCGTGCTCTGCCTTGGCTACAAGGGGAGCATGATCAAAGACTACTTCCTCAACTACGAGGCGATGACGCAGGACTGCACCGTGGCCGTCGGCGGCCGTCGGCAGGTGTGGTACCACGGCACCAGCGAGCCCTTTGACTTCGAGGTGACGCTCGCCGACACGGGCGTGGACGTGAACACCGGCGGCCGGGTGAAGCGGGTCGAGCAGCACGTCAAGAGCGACACGTTCATCGTCACCTACGGCGACGGGCTGTCGGACGTGGACATCCGCAAGCTCGTCGCATTCCACGAGAGCCACGGCAAGCTCGCCACCGTCACGACCGTGCAGCCGGTGTCACGGTTTGGCATCACGCAGATCGACGGGCAATCGCGGGTGACGAGTTTTTCCGCGAAGCCGAAGGTGGAGGGCTGGGTGAGCGCGGGCTTCTTCGTGTTCAACCGGAAGATCTTCGACTATCTCGACGGCGGTGAAATGCAGATCCTCGAGAACGAGCCGCTCGAGAAGCTCGCGGCCGA
>JBIIOJ010000063.1:0-13369 GCA_044337015.1 Pirellulales bacterium | reverse complement strand
TTCCGCGGGCCCGGCACCAATTCGAGGTAAAACTCGCTGTCGGACGCGTCGAACGACCGCAGTCCCTTCGGCACGACCGGCGGAGGCCCGGCGGCAGAGGGCTTCGTGCCCGCCGCCGCGCCCGGCAAAATCGGCGGGAGCAGCCGGCCGAAACCGGTGCGTCGCACCGCGTGCAGGGCTCCGTTCTTGTCGCGGATGCTCTCGGACGGACCGAAGGCCGACCGGACGTCCGGCGGAAGATCGACGTACGTCGCCTCGTCGATGATGAAGTCTCCGCCCGTGCAGGCCGCCTGGTGGCGGGCGCACACGTTGACGACGTTGCCGACCGGCTTGTCGCCATCCCAGGCCACCTCCCCGGTCGCGGCGCCGGTGCGAAACCAGTGCTCCGCGACCGTGTCGGTCACCCGGCGATTGTGCCCCGCCGTGGCTTCCTGGAGCGCGGCCGCGAACTTATGCGCTCCTCCTGCCGTCTCGAAATGGAGGAAGAAGCCGTCTCCGGCGGTGTCGATGAGCCGGTAGGCGGTCGGCGGCGACGAGCCGTGCACCTGCGAGAGCGCCCGCTCGACGTAGCTGGCCACCGTCCGCTTCATCTCGGCCGCCGCTCTCGGCCCCGCAGCCTGCTCGAGCATGTGGACGCGTTCGGTGAAGCCCTTGAAATCGGTGAACACGAACGTGCCACGACCGACCCTCAGCCCCCGCTCCACGGCGGCCGCCACGACACTTCCCGGGTCAACGGGCACGGCGAGGAGTTCGTCGGCAAGCTCCTGGGCCGAGTCGTACCGATCGACCAGTCGCGGCTGGAGCATCTTGAGACAGACCCGTTCGAGCTCCGTCGGGATCGACGCGTCGATCTGCCTCGGGGGCGTCGGGGCGGCGGCCACGATCGCTTCCGTGAGCCGATCGATCGAGTCGCCCGCGAACGGGCGGCGGCCCGTCAACAGCTCGTAGAAAACGACGCCGAGGCTGAAGATGTCGGACCGCGGCTCGACCCGGTGCTCCTCGCCGCGAATCTGCTCGGGCGACATGTACTCCGGCGTGCCCGCCAGGCGGCGGCCGCGGACGATCTGCGGCGAGAAATCCGTCACGAACACGGCGCCGCGGCGGTCGAGCAGCAGGTTGCTCGGCTTGATGTTTCCGTGGACGACTCGACGCAGGTGGGCCGCGTGGAGGGCGCCTGCCACGATGCCCACGAGCCTCGCGGCCTCCGCGTATGGAAGCCGCGACTCCGCCATCCGCTGCTTCAGGCTCATGCCCTCGATGAACCGGCTCACCGTGAAGCAGGGATGCTCGGCGGTCGAGCCGACCTCGAACACCGGCACGACGTGCGGATGTTCGATCGCCGCGAATCGGCGGACCTCCGACAGGCAGGCCGCCAGGTGCTCGGGGTTCCCGGTCAGTTCCCGGCTGGGGACCTTGATGGCGACCATCCGCTGCAACTGGTCGTCCTGGGCCAGGTACACCGTCCCGAACTCGCCGCGGCCGAGGGACGACACCACGCGGTACCGGCCGATCTGCACCGGTTGCAGGGCAGTGGCATGTGAATCGGGAGCTTCCATGAGGATCCGAGGTGGAGAAACGCCGTCGTCGGCGGAATTCCCAGTCTACCCGCACCCCATCCCCGGCGTGCCGCGGCCGTCAGGCGATCCCCTCGGCACGCATGGCCTGCCAGTCGGCGTCGGTCGGCTTCGCGACCGTGCCGAAGATGTAGTCCCCGACGGGGAAGGCCACGTTGAAGTTCTTGTCAGGGTAGCGGTGGTGGAGGAAGTGGTGCCTCGCGACGATCTTGAATGCGGCCCACTGCGCGAATGGCCTGCCCGCGGGCTTGTGCATCTCCAGGTGGATCTGGTTCCACAGCCAGTGATGGAGGCAGACGACCATGGGAAACATGATCGCGGCGGTCGTCGAGAAGCAGCTCAGCACGAGGACCCCCGGCAGCGACTCGAACACCCCTTCCCGCAAGTTAAGCCGTATCCCGCGATCCTCCCCGGGGGGCACCGGATCGTCGTGAAACGACTTGCGGTACTGCTGGTGGTGCTCGACGGCGTGGCTCGTGAAGATCCGCTGCCTGGCCGCGAGGTTGCGGAAGGGAAAACGCCGCGGCTTCTTGTGCATCAGCCGGCAGTGCACCTGGTGCTCGATGATCGACATGAGCACGACGAGCGCGACGAACCAGCACAGAACTTGGGCTACGAGCGACAGGATCGAGAGCGGCATGGTGGGCCCTTCGTGGAATGGGCGACTTCGCAAGGGGGTGTACCAGACCGCCCCGCATGGCGTCAGGGCGATTCCGCGGCGTGAATCGACGCTTCGCGCTATTTTCCGCCGCGCTTCTTCGCCCGGGGGCCGATGCTGCGACGCTTCGCCGGCCGGGCGCCCCCTCCGCGGCGATCGTGGCGATGCGGCGGGCGACGCGATCGATGGGGCTCCCGGGCCTCGGGCGGCTCGAGCCCCTCGTCGCTCTCGACGGTCGTCGGCGCGAAGTGGTGCAGGATCGCCGCCGCGATCTCTGCCGCGGGCCGACCATCCGCGAGGAGACGCTCCACGACCCGCGCCTCGTGCGAGAACGGGCCACGGGCGAGCGTCTCTCGCAGGCGTTCCACGATCGTGTCGGCGCGGCGGCCGGCCACCATCTGGCCCGTGGGAACCGGTTCGCGTCGAATTTTCGTGGCGGTGAAACGCTCGATCGCACGCAGGGCGTGGATGCCCCCGCCGGAGACGAGCGTCACCGCCCTTCCCTTTCGGCCCGCCCGCCCCGTCCGCCCGATCCGATGAACGTAGTCTTCGGGATCGAATGGAAGGTCGTAGTTGACCACCAGTTCGAGGTCCGCCACGTCGATGCCCCGGGCCGCGACGTCTGTCGCGACGAGGAACCGGAACGCCCCCTTCCTGAAGCTGTCCATCACGCGGGTTCGCTGGGGCTGCGCCATGCCCCCGTGGATCGGAGACGCGGAGCAGCCTCGAGCCGCGAGCAAGTCGGCCAGTTCCTCGACCATCCGCTGCGTGTTGCAAAAGATGAGGCCGCTGCGAACGTCGTGAAAGTCGATCGCCCGGCACAGGGCGGCGAATTTCGCATGATGCCGCACTTCGTAGTAGACCTGTTCGACGAGGGGTGGGCCGGTGACGGCCTTCTTCGCGATGGCCACGGTCCTCGGATCGCGTGAGTGGTGCCGAACCATCGCCTCGACGGGCGGCGAGAACGTCGCCGAAAAGAAGACCGTCTGCCGTGCGGCCGGGGCCGCTGCGAGCAGCTTCTCGACGTCTTCCTGGAACCCCAGGTCGAGCATGCGATCCGCCTCGTCGAGGATCAGCATCTTCACGCGAGCGAGATCGAGCGTGCCGCGGGCCATGTGGTCGGTAAGCCGTCCCGGCGTCCCGACGACGACGTGAGCGCCCCGCTTCAATTCGACGAACTGCCGCTCGTAGGCGGAGCCGCCGTAGATCGCCACCGACCGCAGCGTCTTCTTGAACGCCGCCAACTTGCGAACCTCGTCGGTGATCTGCATGGCCAGCTCCCTGGTCGGGGCCAGGATGACGACCTGCGTCGCCGGCACCTGCGGATCGACGCACTCGATCGCCGGAACGCAGAAGGCGGCGGTCTTGCCCGAGCCGGTCTCCGACTGGCCGACGACGTCGTGCCCCGCAAGCAGCAGTGGTATGGCCGCCGCCTGGATCGGCGACATCCTCGCGAAGCCGAGTTGGTCGACCGCCCGCAGCATTTCGGGCGAGAGGCCGAGCGATGAAAAGGGCGTGCCATCCCCGGCAGATGACAGTCCGATTGTTTCTGGCATGTGCCGCGTGTCCATGAATGCGACGCGACGGCTTTCAGAAAAGTCGCCCGCCAACGGATGAAGGCGAGCAAAGAGAAGCGGCAGAGGCTCTATGACCGCCACGCATCAAGGATGCTTCGTCCCCAACCAAAGCTATTACTCTACGTTCGCATCGGGCGAATAGCAAATCGCTGACCGAGGGCTTGCGGCTTCCGGCGCAACTGTCCCGCACGTCCAGGGCACGACGCTGGAGCGAAAGTACACGCGGAGCTAGGAGCAGCTCGCCCGCGGCCGTCGAGCCGGTCACCTCGGCGTCTTGAGCGTCTCGAGCCAGGCGACGAGGTCGACGAGTTGCTCCGCCGAGAGCGTCGCCGCCAGATCCGCCGGCATGAGCGACACGGACTGCTTCACGAGGTCTTCCACCTCGTCGACGGCAAGCGTCACATCGACGCCGTCCGCCCCCCGCATGACCATCTGCTCGGCAGTTCGTGAGATGACCAGACCCGAGACGACCCGGCCGTCGTCGAGCACCGCCGTCCAGGACTCGTAGTTGTGGCTGATCGCGGCCGACGGGGCGAGGATCGCCTCGTAGAGCGTTTCCCGCGAGAGCTTCGAGCCGACGCCGGACAGGTTCGGCCCGACTTCCTTCCCCTCGCCGTTGACGACGTGGCACTTCGCGCAGGTGCCGGCTCCTGCGAACACCATCTTCCCGCGATCGGCCCTGCCGGCACGCCGCACAAGCTCCGCGACGGGCGGCAGTTTTTCACCGCTCTTCGACTTCGGCATCGGGAGCACGCCGGCGGCGGCCTTCCGGACACTATCCCATGGGCATGCCGAAATGGCGTGGGCGGCGACCTGGACGAGCGAGTCGGAAAGTTCGCCGGCCTTCGCGAGTTCGACGAGCTGCTTTCCGCCGTGCTCTGTGCGGGCCTTCGCCCGCACGGCCGCGGGCTTCATCTCCAGCGGGGCGGCCCCGTCGCGGATGACCCCATCGATGATCTCCATCGCCCGGCCGTCACCGAGGATGCCGAGCACTGTCACCATCCTCGCCCCCTTCTCGCCCCCCGCCACGACCGTCGCCCGCACGGTGTCGATGCCGCCGAGGTCGAGCACGGCTCGCACAGACTTCGAGCCGAGGTCGTCCCCAGTGGTGGGCCCCGCCGCCATCGCGACGAGATCGGAAACGCGGTTCTTCAAGCCGAACTTCCGAGCGAGTTCCACGAGCGCCGCCGAATGGCCGAGGGTCGCGGCGGCCTCGTCGATGCGTTGGGCGATGTCAGGGTCGGTCGCCGCGGCGGCGTCGAGCCGCATGACGAGTTCCGGCAGCACGACCTTCATCTTCTCCTCCGTGGCCGAGAACCGCTTCACGATCTGCGGCAATGCTTCCCGGACCTGGGCCGGATCCTGGAAGTCGACCGCCCGGAGTAACGCGAGCGACTCGGCTACCGGCGTGGCGGGGTCGGCGATGATGCCAAGCAGCAGTCCGGCAGATCCCAATGCCCGACTCCGCCAGATGATCTCTCGATCGGCCGCGGTCAGCGGTTCTCCGCCGCGCTTGGCCAGCCAGGCGGCGAGACGGCCATCCCACTGGTTCGTCGCGCCAGGGCCGTCGGCCCCGATGCCGAGGGCTTCGAGTTCCCAGCGGTCGCCGGCCGCGTGCCGCGAGGCAAGCTCCGCCCAGGCCCGGTCCGCGCGATCGCCCTCCACGCCGCGGAGTGCGATCGCCGCCTCGCGGCGAACGAACGGCGAGGGATCGGCGGAGAGCTTCTCGACGAGCGATACGACGTTCGCCTTCCGGGCACGGGCCAGCCGGATCGCCGTGCTTCGCAGCTGTTCATTCGCCTCATCCGCGAGCGTCGCGATCCACGTCTCGTCCGAGCCGGCCAGCATCCCGGCCGCCCAGGCGAGCCTCGCCTTCAGGCGGGGCTCGGTCGCAACTTCAAACGCCTTCGCGAGCGGCTCGGCCGCCTGCTCGTGCTCGCGGGCGAGCCGTTCGAGCGCCATCGCCCGAGTGGCGAGATTCGGGCTCGCCAGCGCCGCGACAGCGCCGGAGATCGTGGAAAGGTCGATCGGCGGCACGCTCCATTTCGAACCCGCCGGAGCGATCCGGTAGAGGCGTCCCTTTTCCGTGTCGGCCATGCCATGGCCGCCCACGCCGGGGTCGTACCAGTCGGCCACGATGAGCGACCCGTCGGGGGCCACGCAGACGTCCGACGGGCGGAACCACTTGTCGGCCGAGCCGTCTGCGACCGGCTCGATCCTCGCTTCATGGCCGGCGCCCTTGGGCCACACGACGTAGGACCGCACGACGTTCGGCCCGGCGTCGCAGTGGATCAGAGCCCCGCGGTACCGCTCGGGGAGGAGGCTGCCCTCGTAGACGCAGATGCCCGTGGGCGATCCGCCGCCGGTCTGCAGCAGGTTTGGCACGACGCCCGGATCGTTCTGATGCCAATGCCGCAGCGGCGTCTCCTTTTCGATGTTCGTCCGCGGCGCCGGCCAGCCCGCGCCGGTCTTCTCGTCGACGTAGCCGTAGTTGCCAAACTCCATCACCTCGTTGATCCGGACGCTTTGATTGCCGTCGTCGTCGTTGTCGCTCTGCCAGAGCGTGCCGAACGAATCGACCGCAACCTCGAAGTTATTCCGGAAGTTCCAGCCGAGCGTCTCGAAGTCGCCGCCATCCGGCCGACAGCGAAACACCATTCCCTGCCGGTACGGTTTGCCGGAACTGTTCACCTGGTTGCCAAACCGGTCGACCACCGGCCTGCCCGCAGCGTCGCACACCGCCTTGCCGGTGTTGCCGAAATTGAAGTACCAGCGGCCATCGGGCCCCACGACGAAGGCATGGAGCGAGTGGTCGTGCTGCGGGTCGCCGGTCTTCGTGAAGAGCGGCTCCCTCCGGTCGGCCACGAGATCGCCGTCGTCATCGTGGAAGACGAACACGTTCGGCGAGCAGGAGACGATCACCTTCCGCCCGGGACCCTCGCCGATCACGCAGATGCCGAGGGCGGAGTCGACGTCGCGACCCTGGTGAAACACGGTCTGTCGGTCGGCCTTGCCGTCGCCGTCGGTGTCCTCCAGCACGAGGATCCGGTCTCCCTCCTTCCGCGTCTCCCGCTTGCCGCGGTAATTGACGACCTCGCACACCCACACCCGCCCCTTCGCATCGATGTCGATGTTGGAAGGGCTCGAGAGCATCGGCTCTGAGGCGAAGAGCGTTGCCTCCAGGCCGTCGCCGAGCTTCAGCCTGCCCGGCCCATCGGCCGGTTCGACGGGACCGGCGGCTTGTAGCATCGCGGCCGCGGACAGTCCCCAAAAGCACGCCAGCCCCACCCGCAAGGCCGGAATGAAAGCGAAGGAACGTACGACGTTCATGATGGTGTCATCCCTTGGTTCGGATCCCAGATTGTATCCTGGGATCCTTTCGGAGCCTGGCCTCAGCATGCGAGCCCTTTGCCACAGCATATGCTTCATCGCCGCCGCGGTCATCGCCGCGCTCGCGTCGGCCGCCGAGCCTGACGCACGGCCGAACGTGCTCTTCATCCTCTGCGATGACCTGCGGCCCGACGCGGTCGGCTGCTACGGCTCCGCCCATGTGAAGACGCCGCGGATCGACTCGCTCGCGGCCGAGGGCGTACGGTTCGCGAATGCCTTCTGCACGACCTCGCTCTGCTCGCCGAGCCGCGCGAGCATCCTCACGGGCCTCTACGCCCACGCCCACGGCGTGCGGGGAAACTTCACGGAGCTCCCCGCCGCGATACCCCACTGGCCGGGCCGCCTCCGCGAGCAGGGCTACGCGACGGCCTACTTCGGCAAGTGGCACATGGGGGAGGACAACGACGCGTCCCGCCCCGGCTTCGACTGGTTCGTCTCCCACAAGGGGCAGGGCAAGTACTTCGACACGGAATGGAACATCAACGGCGAGCGGCGGGAGGTCGTGCCGGGCTACTACACGAACGTCGTCACCGACTTCTGCCTCGATTGGCTCGAGCGGCGGCCGGACGGCACGCCCTGGGCTGTCTGCCTCGGCCACAAGGCCCCGCACTCGTTTTATGTCCCGGAGCCGAAGCACGCGAATGCCTTCGACGACGTGAGGGTGCCCTACCCGCCGAGCGCTTTTCGACTCGACGGCAAGCCCGACTGGATCCGCCAGCGGCTCACCACCTGGCACGGCATCTACGGTCCACTGTTCGAATGGCGAAAGAGCTTTCCCGACATGCGGCCTGAGGCAGTCGTGGACTTCGAGAACATGGTCCATGCGTACTGGGGCACGGTGCTCTCGGTGGACGACAGCGTCGGCCGCCTGGTCGATTTCCTCCGCGCGACGGGGCAGCTCGATCGCACGCTCATCGTCTTCATCGGCGACAACGGCCTTCTCCAGGGGGAGCACGGCATGGTCGACAAGCGGACGATGCACGAGCCGAGCATCCGTGTGCCGCTCGTCGCCCGCGGCCCTGGGCTGCCCCAGGGGAAGGTCGAGCGGCAGCAGGTGCTCGTGGAGGACGTCGCCCCAAGCATCCTCGACCTCTGTGGCTCGCCGCCAATCGAGAAGACCGACGGCCGGTCGTGGCGGACGCTCGTGAACACTGGCGACCCCGGCTGGCGGACCGACTGGCTCTACGAGTACGACTACGAGAAGCAGTTCCCCTACACGCCGAACATACGCGGCATCCGAACCGACCGCTGGAAGTTCATGCGGTATCCACACGGCGACGACTCGCCCGACCGCCATCGGCCGGAACTCTATGACCTCGAGAACGACCCCGAGGAACTCGTGAACCTCGCCGCCGACCCTGCCCATGCCGCCACGCGTGCCGACCTCGAGCGAAGGCTCGCGGCCCTCCTCGAGGCCCACGGCCTCGGGCCTGGCAAAGATCGGATGCCGCTCGACGCGGGCATCAAGGGGGAACTGCCCGACGCGAAGGTCCGCTGACCCGGTTTCCACGGACCATTGCCCGAGACCTTGGCGACGGCAACGATGGCTGCAGATTCCCGCGGCTGGAAACCCTCGATTGAACACAAGCGGTCTTCGCGATGCCTGTCTGCCGAAAACGTGCGAGAATTTCCGGCATCGTGCAGGGCGTAGGCTTCCGGCCGTTCCTCTGGCGGCTCGCCGGCCGGCACGGCCTTGCCGGCTGGGTTGAGAACGGCCCGGCGGGCGTCGTGGTCGAGGTACAGGGGGAGCGTGCGTCGATCGATGCGTGGCTTGCAGCCATCCGTCGGGAAGCTCCGCCGCTCGCCGCCGTCGAGGCGATCAACGTCAAGGATCTGCAGGTCGTCCCTGACGTGCAGCAAGGCTTCGTGATCCATGGCGCGATGGAGGCTGCAGCAGCGGTCGCCTGCCGGCCCGACGGAGCCATGCGTGCACCCTTGCCGCCCGAAATCGCGACCTGCCCGGCCTGTCTGTCTGAGGTCTACGATCCCGCGAACCGTCGCCATCGCTATCCATTCACCACCTGCACCGACTGCGGCCCGCGGTTCACGATCATCGAGGATCTTCCCTACGACCGGCTGCGGACGTCGATGCGGGAGTACCCGCTGTGCGACGCGTGCGGTGCAGAGTATCACGACCCCGCCGACCGCCGGTTTCACGCGGAGGCGATTGCCTGCCCGGCCTGCGGACCGGCGGTGTGGTTCACGACCGCGGCCGATCCCGGCGGGATACAGCCAGTGCGGCCGGCGACGGGCCTGCTCTGCGACGCCGCGATCACCGCCGCCCGCGAAAGGCTGCTCGCTGGTGACATCCTCGCCGTCAAGGGGCTTGGCGGCTTCCATCTCGTCTGCGACGCGACGAACGCCGAGGCCGTCGAGCGGCTTCGCTGTCGCAAGCACCGCACGGGTAAGCCGCTCGCGGTGATGGTGGCCGACATCGCGGCTGCCCGCCTGCTCGCCGAGATCGACGAGCAGGAGCGACGGATCCTCGAGAGCCGGGAGCGGCCGATCGTCCTTGCGCGCAGGCACGCCAGCGGATCCCGCGTCGCCCAGGCGGTCGCCCCCGGCAACGATTTCATCGGGCTCATGCTACCCGCATGGCCCCTGCAGCATTTCCTCTGCTTCGGCATGCCGCCGCTCGTGACGACCTCGGGCAACCGGGCCGAGGAACCGCTCGCCTTCGACAACATCGAGGCCATTTCGAGGCTTGGCGACCTCGCCGACGGCTTCCTCATGCACGACCGACGAATCATCGCGGCCTGCGACGACTCGGTGGTCCGCTGTGTCGTCGGGACGGCGATGCCGATCCGGCGATCCCGGGGCTTTTCGCCACTGCCGATCCGTCTCGGCGTCGCCGGTCCCACGGTGCTCGCCGTCGGGGGCGAACTCAAGGCGGCACTCTGCCTCGTCCGCGGCGAAGAGGCCGTCATGAGCCAGCACATCGGCGACATGGGATCGCTGGAGACCCACGATTCACTCGGCCGAGCAGCCGAGCACCTGATGCGGTTGTTTCAAGCAACGCCGCAGGCCGTCGCCTGCGACCTCCATCCCGGCTACGTCTCGACGGCCTGGGCGAGGCGGTTCGCCGAGGAACGGGGCATCCCGGTCATCGCGATCCAGCACCACGAGGCGCACGTGGCGGCGCTCCTCGCCGATCACGGTTCGCCTGCAAGACCGCTTATCGGCGTCTGCTTCGACGGCACGGGCTATGGGCACGACGGCACGATCCAGGGGGGCGAGTTCCTCACGGTGATCGACGGCCATTTCCGCCGGGCCGCCCATCTCGATTCCTTTCCTCTGCCCGGCGGCGACGCCAGCATCCGCCATCCGTGGCGGACGGCGATCGCGATGCTGCATGCCGGCGGCATCGACCGGGCCGACTCGCTGCCGCCGTGCGGGCAGGCGACGGCAGCCGCTCGAAAACTGCTCGAGCAACAGCTCTCGCAGGGATTTTCTTGCGTGGCCACGAGCAGCATGGGCCGGCTCTTCGACGCCGTCGCCTCGCTCGCCGGCGTGCGGCACTCGATCAGCCACGAGGCCGAGGCGGCCATGGCTCTCGAAGCGATCGCCGGCATCGAGTGCGATTCGAGGGAGCCCTACGCCTTCCCGATCGTGCCACGCATCGATGGCTCACCGCTTCGGATCGACTGGCGACAGGCGGTCGCCGCGATCGTTCGGGATGTGAACGAGGGCGTGGAAGCGGCCGAGATCTCCACCCGGTTTCACCACGGCATCGCCGAAATGATCGCGTCAGTCTGCCGAAGGCTCCGCGGCGAGACGGACATCACCGCCGTGGGCCTCACGGGAGGCGTCTTCCAGAACGCCGTGCTCGTCAGTCTTGCCCTTGATCGGCTCCGCGTCGACGGGTTCGACGTGTTGCTCCACGAGCGGGTACCCCCCAACGACGGCGGCCTCGCCCTCGGGCAGACCGTCATTGCCCGCCAAGTCTTCGCTCAGCGAGATAGGTGATCCACTCGTCGAGGCCCTGCCCGGTCTTCGCCGAGGTTTCCAGGACGCGGATGCCGGGTCGCACGGCTTCAAGGTTCGCGACCGCCAGATCACGGTCGAACTCGCAGGCGACGGCGAGGTCGATCTTCGTGATCGCCACGAGATCGGCCGTGTTGAAGAGGCCCGGGTATTTCAGCGGCTTGTCCTCCCCCTCCGTCACCGAGAGCATCGCGAGGCGGACCGACTCGCCGAGATCCCAACTCGTCGGGCAGACGAGGTTGCCGACGTTTTCGATGAAGAGGTAGTGCATCCCGGCGAGATCCAAGCCGTCGAGGTGCGACTGCACCATCTCGGCTTCGAGGTGGCAGAGGCCGTGGGTCATGATCTGCCGCACGGGCACGCCGCTCCTCGCGAGCCGGCGGGCGTCGTTGTCGGTCTCGAGATCGCCGACGACTGCGGCCACGGGAATCCCGCTGGCGTGGAGCCGGGAGAGCGTCGCCTCGAGAAACGCCGTCTTGCCCGTGCCTGGGCTCGCCACGATGTTCACGACGACGACGCCCTGCGACTCGAACCGTCGCCGCATCGCACGTGCCGTCTCGTCGTTCTTCTTGAGGATTTTCGTTCGGACCTCGAGGATCCGCGGCATCGGCGTGCTTGGCTCGTTCATGCGGTGGCGTTCTCCACGGGCTCTATCTCAATCGAGTCGACCTCGAGTTCGGTGCCGGTGCGGATGTCGCCGCTCGGCCGACCGCACGTCGGACAGGCGAGGCTGCCTATTCCCGCCAATTCCTTCTCGGCGGCGCATAACGCACAAAAGATCGTAACCGGCACGACGATGACGCGAAGCTCCGCCCCGGCCAGCGGCGTCTCGATGGTAGCGATCTCGAAGGCCGACCGCAGGGCCGCCTCGTGCACACTCGCGAGCCTCCCCACGCGAAGCGTCACGGCGAGGATCCTGCCACCGCCCGCCGCCCAGGCGTGCCCGCGGGCAATCTCCACGATGCTCGTCGCGATCGATAGCTCGTGCATGGAGAATCTGCTCCGAGAGACGGTGCCGCCTGGCCAACGCGACATTCTTCGCGATCCCGCAGGTTCGCGGCAACCGGCACGGGCTCCACCCGGTACACTACTCTCTCCACGGAGCGGCCCATGGTTTTCCCAAGAACGCTCGTCGTCGGCTGTGGCAGCTCACTCGCCGGAGACGACGCGGCCGGGCCGGAACTCATTCGCAGGCTCGCCGCCCGCCAGCTCCCTCCCAGCGTGGCCTGCGTCGATGCGGGCACGTCCGGGTTCGAGGTCGTGCTGCGGATGCAGGGCGTGCCGGAGGTCATCCTCGTCGATGCCTGCGCGTCGGGGGATGAGCCGGGAGTGATCCACGAAGTCGCTGGCGAGTCGCTCGATGCCTCGCCCGCCTCCGCGGGCGTGAGCATCCACAGGCTGCGGTGGGATCAGGCGATCGCCCTCTCCCGGCCGCTCTTCGGCGACGCGACGCCGCGGCTTACCACATTTCTCGTCGAGGGCTGCCGCTTCACGCCCGGCGAAGGGCTCTCGCCGGAGGTCGATCGGGCGGTCGACCGGCTCGTCGATCTCCTTGCCGAGCGGCTTTCACGGATGGACGCCTGAGGAGACTCTCTGATGTGCCTCGCCGTGCCGGGACGGGTCGAGTCGATCCACGAGGACCGCGGCCTCCGCATGGGGCGGATGAACTTCGGCGGCGTCCTGAAGGAGGTGTGCCTCGCCTACCTGCCGCAACTCGCCGTCGGCGACTACGCGATCGTGCACGTCGGCTTCGCGATCTCGAAACTCGACGAGGCCACGGCCCGGCAAACGCTCCGCACGCTCGAGGCCATCGGGGAGCTCGAGCCATGAAGCACCTCGCCGAATACCGCGACGCGGAGGGAGTCCGCAGGCTGGCGGAGGAGATCGACCGGATCACGACGCGACGCTGGGCGATCATGGAGGTCTGCGGCGGCCAGACCCACTCGATCAGGCGGAACGGCATCGATCAACTGCTGCCCCACGGACAAGACCGCGGCGTCGAGATGATCCACGGGCCCGGCTGCCCGGTCTGCGTGACGCCGATCGAGGTGATCGACCGGGCGGTGGCGATCGCCCGCCGACCCGGGGTGATCTTCTGCTCCTACGGCGACATGCTCCGCGTGCCCGGCTCGCATGACGATCTCCTCAGGGCGAAGGCCGCAGGAGCCGACGTGCGGGTCGTCTAC
>JBIIOJ010000062.1:0-13438 GCA_044337015.1 Pirellulales bacterium | reverse complement strand
TGTCGACGTTCCGAATCGTCGGGAGAGCCTCGCGGAGCGACGGCGAGGGGGGCGAGATCGTTCGGGTCGCGCGGCCTGTGACGCTGCGATGGGATGCGGTCAACCAGAATCAGCCGCGGGCGATGCGGGAAGCCCGGGCGTTGCCGCTTGCCGTCACGAGCGAGACCGCTCCGATCACGGTCCAGTCCGGCGAGCGAAAGACCTGGCAGGCGACCCGCGGTGGGAAGGTCACGGTGCCCCTCTCGATCATTCGGCGGGCGGACGCGAAGGGAAGCATCTCGCTGACGGCGGTCGGGCTCCCGGCGGAGCTGAAGGTGCCGCCCGTCACGATCGACGAGCGTGCCACGCATGCCCAGGTGATGATCGAGATCGGCCAGAATCTTCCGCTCGGAACGCACATCGTCATGGTTCGCGGCGTGGCAAAGAAATCGTTCGTCCGGAATTCGCAGCTCGTCGAGCGGCTGCGGGCCGATGCAGCCCGCGTCGCGGAGCTTGCCAGACGACGCGTAGGTGAGATCGACGCGGCCCGTCAGGCGGTCGCGGACGCAGAGCAGCGCAGGGCCACCGCGCAGCCGCCGGATCCGGCGAACGAGGCGGCCCTGGCCGCCGCCCGCAAGGCTCTCGCGGAGGCGGAGGCGAGGTCGAGGGGTGCGGAAGCCGAGCGGGTGCGGCGAGAGAAGATCGCGAGCGACGCGGCCGCCGCCGGCGCCGCGAAGGATATCGACGTGCCGGTCGTTCTCGAGCCGATCGTGGTGGCCGTGGCCGAGACGTCGATCGAGGAGGTGAAGCAGCCATGAAACGTCTGTCGCTCGTGGCCCTCTTTCTTGCGGTTCCGATCGCGTCGGCACCCCGCCGCGTCGCCGCGGAGCCGGTGCGTTTCCAGGAGGACGTGCGGCCGCTGCTTGCCGCGAACTGCGTCGCCTGCCACAACGCGAGGCAAAAGGAGGGCGGGCTCTCGCTCGAGACCCTTGCCTCGATCGTGGAAGGGGGTGATTCCGGCCCCGCGGTCGCGGCCGGCAAGCCCAATGAGAGCCTGCTCGTCGTGCGGGCCGCCCATCGTGACGCCTCGGCCGAAGCGATGCCGCCGGAGGGCAATCGAGTGGGTGCCCGGCCGCTCACGAAGGAGGAAATCGAGAGGCTCGAGCGATGGATCGCCGAGGGGGCGGTCGCGGACGGAGCCGAGAGTGGTTCGCCGATCGCATGGCGGCATTTGCCCCCCGGTACCGGCCCCGTCGTGGCCATCGACGTCACGCCCGACGGTCGACTCGTCGCGGCTGCCCAGGGAAGTCGTGTGAGCCTCTTCGATGCGGCCACGGGCGGCTCGCTGGCGAGCCTCGTCGATGCCGCGGCATCGGCCGATGGGCTTGCGGACAGCCAGGCCCACCGCGATCCCGTCGCCGCAATCGCCTTCTCGCCGATGGGAGATCGATTGGCGACCGGCTCCTTCCGCACGATCAAGCTCTGGCAGCGACGGCCGCCGGCGATATCGGCGATGGGCGATGCGGCTGCGGCGACCGCCCTCGCGGTCTCATGTGATGGGAAGATCGTCGCCGTCGGCCTGCCCGACGGCGGCGTGGAGATCGTGGAGGCTTCCTCGCGCACGACGGCTTCCTCACGCAGGATGCGACGACTGCTGTCGATTCATGAGGCCTCGATCGCCGGGCTCTGCTTCTCGGCAGACGGCTCCACGCTCTACTCGCTGGCGACCTCGGGCGCCGTCGCGGCGACGGGCCTCGCGGACGGCGTCACGACGGGCCGGCTCTCGCGGCCCGCGGGCACATCGGCGGTGGCGTGGCTCGATGCAGGGCGGCTCGTCACGGCCGAACCTGACGGCGTGGTCCGCGTCTGGAGTCTGCCGCTGTCGGCCCCGGCGGTCGGTGATGCGGCGGCAGCCGAGCCAAGAGGCTCGCCCGATCGCGAACTCGGCGGGAAGGGGCCGCCTGTCATCGCGGTGGCAGCCGTGCCCGGCCGGCCAGGGCTTCTTGTCGCCGCCGGCGGCGACGGGATCGCCCGCCTTTGGAACGTCGATGCGGCGAGCGTCGTCCGGGAGTTCGCGCACGGCGGACCGATCGTGGCGATGGCGGTGCGGTCCGACGGCTCGCGGCTGGCCACGGCCGGCACGGTGCCCGGCGTGAAGCTCTGGAACCTGGCGGACGGAGCGATCGTCGCCGAGGCGAAGGGGGACGTGCGGTTGGCCCGCCGGCTCGCTGCCGCCGATCTCGCGGTGGCGGTCGCGGGACAGGACGCCGACTACGGCCGGACGCGGGTCGCTTCCGCGGAGCAGGAGATCGCGGCCGCCATGCAGGAGCGGACGAAGGCGGCGGAGACAGAGGCCGCGGCCGCGAAGATGATCGATGAGAAGACGAGGGAGATCGCCTCGGCCGAGCAGGCCAAGCGAGACGCCGATCTCGCGGCGTCGATGGCACGTGCCGCGGAACCCGTGGCTAAGGAGGCGCATGCGGCAGCGGTGAAGGCCCAGGCTTCCGCATCGGCCGCGGCGGACGCTGCGGCGGCGAGTCGTGCGGCCTTCGCGAAGTCGGGATCCGATCCGGTCGCATTGGCGGCGGTGCAGGCTGCGAAGACGGCAGCCGACGCGGCCACCGTCGCCCGCGCCGCGGCCGACAGGGTCGTCGCCGAGGCGGCGGCCGCGAGTGAGCGGGCCAAGACTCGCTCGCGCGATGCCGACAAGAAGGCGGCCGACGCGGCCACGGCCCTCGCCCAGCGGCAGGAAGACCGCAAGCGTGCGGATACGGCCCTGGCGGCGGCCAAGCGGGGCATCGAACTTGCGATCGTCCGCGAGCGGAATGCGCACGAGGAACTTCCACGACGCCGCGCGGAACTCGACCCGCTCGACAAGGCGGTCGTCGCCGCGACGTGGGCTCGCACCGCGATCGAGAAGGCGGTCGCCGAATCGGCCAGGCCGGTCGTCGCTGTGGCCTTCTCGCAGGACGGCCGCTGGCTGGCGGGGCTCGGCGACGACGGACGGCTTTCGATCGTCGGTGCGGCCGAGGGACGCATCCGCGACGTCTTCGACGCCGCGCGGCCGTTGGGCGCGGCGAAGGCGGCGGGACTGCTCGCCTTCGTGGAGTGCGGTGTCGTCGTGGCAGGCGCCGGGGTCCCGGCGGCCGCGTGGGACGTTCGGGAATCGTGGCAGCTGTCGCGGTCGATCGGCGGTGAATCGACGCCCCCATCGGCTGACGACGACGCCGGCGGTCCCCCGGTCGGCACGGTCACGGCACTCGCCTTCTCTCCCGATGGATCGCTCCTGGCCTCGGGCAGCGGCCGTACGAGCCGCAGCGGGGAGATCAAGATCTGGGACGTCGAGAGCGGCATGCTCTCCCGGTCGCTGCCGCTGCCGCACACCGACACGGTGATGGCGGTCGCCTTCTCGCACCGCGGTGACATGCTCGCGTCGGCCGCGGCGGACCGCGTCGTGAAGGTCCACTCCGTCGCCGACGGCGCGGTCGTGAGGGCGTTCGAGGGGCACATGGGCCATGCGCTCGGCGTGGCCTGGCAGCCGCATGGCCGGGTGCTCGCGTCGGCCGGCGGCGACGGCGCCGTGAAGGTCTGGGACATCGCCTCCGGCGGGCAGAAACGCACCATCAACGGCCCGAAAAAGGAGGTGACGGGCGTGCGGTTCGCGGGAGCGACGGACGAACTGGTCGTCTCGGCCGGCGATCCGATCGTGAGGATCTACAACGTGGCCGACGGCGCCGTGATGCGAGACTTCGTTCGCGGAGGTGAATCGCCTGCCGGAGGCGACTTCGTGAACGCGATCGCCGTCGCCCCCGCGGTCGTCGTCGCCGGCTACCAGAGCGGTTTGGTGCAGGTATGGAACAGGGCCGATGCCAGCCCGCTCCAGACCATCGAGCCCGTCGCGGGGCCGCCTCAGCCCGGCACGAGTTCCGGGAGGGGCAGCCGCTCGACGAGATAGTGTGGCCGCCCGGTCGGGTCGCGGACCGTCGCCTCGGACGTCCGGATGCCGAGGCAGTGGTAGAGCGTGGCCGTGATCTCCTGCATGTGGACGGGCCGTTCGACGGCGTGTTCTCCCAAGCGATTCGTCGCCCCGATCACCTGCCCGGTGCGGAGTCCGCCACCGGCGAGAAGAGCGCCGCTGACCTGGGGCCAGTGATCACGGCCGGCCTGCGGGTTGATCTTCGGGGTTCGGCCGAACTCGCCCCAGACCACGACCGCCACGTCATCGAGCATGCCGCGGTCTTGGAGGTCGTCGAGCAGGGCCGACAGGCAGCGGTCGAGCTTGCCGCCGTGATCGCGAACGAGGTTGAAGTTCTGTGAATGGCTGTCCCAGCGTCCATAGCTGAGGCTGACGACCCTCGCGCCGGCCTCGACGAGCCGCCGGGCGAGGAGGAGGTGGTCGTTGCATGTCGGCGCACCGTCGTACTGGAAGTTGTAGGGCGTGCCGTCGCCGTACGCCTCGCGGACTTCCCGGCTCTCCTTCGTGAGGTCGAGCGCCTCGAGCAGCCGGCTGCCGGTCAACACGTCGAAGGCCCGCTGGTTGAATGCATCCATGCCCTCCATGACGCCGGAGGCATCGGTTTCCCGCCGCAGGCGGTCGATGCTCGAAAGGAGCCGCCGACGGTCGCCGAGTCGATCGAGCGTCATCGACCGCAGTGTCATATTGTCGAGGTCGGGGCCCTCCGGCTTGAACGCCGCGTAGGCGGGTCCGAGAAAGCCGGGTCCGCCCGCATCGGACCACTGGACGTGTTTCGTGGTCGCCGCGAGGCCGACGAATGGAGGCACCGCCTGATCCACCGGCCCCTGCAACTTCGCCGCCGCCGAGCCGATCGACGGCCTTCCGCCGATTGATCGCAAGCTGCTCTGCGGCCAGCCGGTCATGCACTGGAAGCCGGCATGGGCTCCATCACAGCCCACCACCGACCGGATGACCGCGCAGCGATCCATCCGCGTGGCGAGCCGCGGAAAGACCTCGCAGATCTCGATGCCGGGAACGTTCGTGCCGATCGGCCGGAACTCCCCGCGAATCTCGCTCGGCGCATCGGGCTTGAGGTCCCACAGATCCTGGTGCGGCGGGCCACCGGCGAGGAAGACGTTGATGACCGCCTTGTGGCGGCGGGCCACCGTCGCGGGCGCCGCCTCGGCGCGGAGCACGCTCGCAAGGGACAGGCCGCCGCATCCGAAGGAGAGACCACCGATCGACAGAAACTGCCGCCGGTTGATCCCGTCGCACATCCGGGAAGATCCGCCGAAGATGGTGAGCATCTCGCGTCTCCTTGAAGGTTCCGTGCCGGGCAGTTCCGAAGCTCCGGTAATTGTATCGCCGGCGAGGCAGTCGATGTCGAGTCCACCCCGAAGCCGTTCGAGGGTCGCCTCGCCGGCACGGCCCAGGAGGGCGGAGGCGTTGTCGGGCTCCTTCTCCAGCAGTTTCGCATACGAGGTCGGCGGGTGGTACCACGGGCCGACAGCGCGAGCAGCCGCCGCTGTTTCACCGCCCACGACGGAGGAGCGAGCGGGGTCGCGATCTCGATCGTCGCCGTGGCGGACGGCGCTGGCTCATCGGCCGCAGCCGTCGACCGCACTGCGGACGTCACAAGCAGGCCCGTCGGCATTCGGGCGATGACGGACCGGAAACGACGCATCGTTCACCTGTGCGTTGCGAAGCGAAGAACGCATTATGCGCGGCGATTCGAGACCAACTATGATGACGCTCGATTTCGTGATGCCTTGGCCGTCCCCAGCACTCCCAGCGAGGTCCCGATGCCCTCTTCCGCTCCGCTGCTGATTTTGGTCTCCATGTTCGCCGCCGATCAGGCCGGTGGCATCCGGGCGTTTCATCTCGACCCGGTGGCCGGCACGCTTGTCCCCGCGGCGGTCGCCACCGACTGTCCCAACGGCTTCTTTCTCGCCCTCTCGCCCGACCGTCGCACGGTCTATTCGCTCACGGCCAAGAAGTTCGGCGATGCCGGCACCGAAGAGGTGATCGCCTGGCGGCTCGCCGGCCGCGACGGCACGCTCGAACAGATCGGCCGGCGGCCGACCCGTGGCCCGGTCACCTGCTACGTCGCCGCGGATCCGAAGGGCCGCACTCTCTTGCTCGCCCACTACAGCGGGGCGACGGTCGCCTCGCTGCCGCTGGCCGCCGACGGCGGACTCACAGGCGATCCGGAGGTCGTGCGCCACGAGGGGAAGGGGGCCGATGCCGGACGGCAGGAGGCTCCCCATCCGCATGCGATCGTGCCCGCTCCGTCGGCGCCAAACGCCCCGCAATTCGTCTACGCGGCCGACCTCGGGGCCGACGCCATCTTCGCCTACAAGCTCGATCCGGCCACGGGCGGCCTCATCGCCGCCGAGACGCCGCTCGTGAAGACGAAGCCCGGCGCTGGCCCTCGGCACCTCGCGTTTCATCCCGACGGCCGAAGGCTCTACGCGATCAACGAACTCGACAACACGGTCGCCGTCTATGACTTTGATTCCGCCACGGGACGGCTCGTCGAGCGGCAGGTCATATCGACCCTACCGGAGGGCTTCAAGGGAACGACCTTCACGGCCGACCTGAAGATCACGCCCGATGGCCGGTTTCTCTACGGCACCAACCGCGGGCACGACAGTATCGCAGGCTACCGCATCGGCGACGACGGCCGACTTACGCTCGTCGAGATCATCCCCAGCCGCGGCCGCGGGCCTCAGAACCTGGCGATCACGCCGGACGGCGGGCTGCTGTTGTGCGCGAACATGCCGGGCGACAATCTCGCGGTGTTTCGAATCGATCGCGACACCGGCAAACTCGCCGCCGTCGGCGAGCCGGCGGCCGTCACGAAGCCCTCGTGCATCGCGGTCGTACCCTGAGGGGTCGGGCCCTACCGCGACGACACCTCGCCGTCCTTTGGCGCGAGCGACTCGATCCAGGCCCTGACGACCTCCACCGCGGGCTCGTCCACGATCGCGGTCGCCAACTGCGGCATCTGGCCGGGCCCGCGGCGGCTCATCCGCGTGAGGAGCACCGACCGCTCGGGGTGGCCGGCCGCGATGAGCTGAGCGTCCGGAAGGTCGAACGTGGCGTGCAGCGGCTTCACGCCGACCGTCTTCATCGACTTGACCGGGATCGTGTCGTAGGCGGAGAGATACTCGAGCTCGATGAGCGCGTTGCCGCCACCGGCGCCGACGTGGCAGGAAGAGCAGTTCGAGTGCAGGTACGACCTGGCCCGGGCCTCGAGCGGGTGCGACGCGTCGTACGGGTTCACGAGCCGGTTGGTCCGATCGGGGGCCCTCGAGAGCAGCGACGACTTTCTCTTGCTGAACGACCAGGACTCGGGATCACGGGAAGCCGTCTTGCGTCCCACCCAGTTCCACCGTGCGTCGTTGATCTTCTTCTCCCGTTGCCGCTTCTGTTCCGGCGTCTCCTCACTGCCCTCCAAATCACTGCCCCCCAAATCACTGCCCTCCGAACCGGCCTCTCCATGCTCGCGGCCGATGCCGGCCGCGACGGCCCGGCCAAACAAAGACCCGGCGCCGTCGCCCCACCAGTTCACCTCCAGGAGGCCGAGGTGTTCGAGCGTGCGGAGTTGGTTGTCGGTGGAATGTCCTTGGCCGAGGACGGCCTCGTAGTCGTAGTCGTGGTTGAGCTGCACCGTGCAGAGGCCGAGCACGTAGTTGCTCGCCCGGCTGTGGCAGACCATGCACTCCGTCCTGGAGGGGTAGTGCCACTGCTGCTTCTTCACGCCGTCGGCGTGCTTGGCGAGGTCCGCCGTGCGGATCTGGAACTCGCGGTCCTTCCCCTCGGCCGCCACCAGGACGGCGTCGGTCTGGTCGTCGTTCCACTCGTAGCTGTATCCGGCCCATTCTCCCTGCTCCCTGAGCATGAAGCGGGTCTCGATCCAGCGGCGGGTGGAGGGATCTCCCTCGACGTCGTCGATTGCAAACGACTTCACGAGCACCGTGCCATCGGGAAAGTTCCAGCCGCGGGCGTTCGTGACGCCGATCTTCGCCGGCACGACCGTGCCGGAGGCGTCCTTGACCGGCGGCAGGGCGAAGAACCGTGCCTTGTGGGTGCCATCGCTCCAGAGCGGCGAGACCGGCTGGTAGGGCACGACGCCATCCACCATCCTGTGCTTCGAGACGTTTGCGAAGAGGCCGCTTTCGGAGAGCTTCACCGGGAACGGGGCCGCGTCTTTCGACACCGGCGGCCTGCGCACGAGCCGGTAGAATCCCCCCTTGTCGCCGGGCTGGTGGTCGCAGATCAGGATCTCCCCCTTGGAGTCGGAGCCAAAGGCGGTGATCTGGAGCTGCGTGTCGGCGATCAGCTCGTGCCAGGTCGGCTTCGTGCCGTCGTGGCGGATGCCCCAGATGCGGCCGGTCGAGTAGTCGGCGTAGAGATAGGCGCCCTTCAGGTCGGGCAGGGCGGAGCCGGTGTAGACGAGGCCGCCGGTCATCGCGCGGGCCTCTGCGTGCGGGTGCTCGGCGACGGGCTTCGAAAACGGCGTCGGGCCGGCCGGCTGGTCGGCGTGGAACTTGTGGGTGCCCTCGAGGATGCTCCAGCCGTAGTTTGCCCCACGCTCGATCAGATAGATCTGCTCCCAGAGATCCTGCCCCTGGTTGCCGACCCAGATCTGCCCCGTCTTCTTGTCGATCACGACCCGCCAGGGCTGCCGAAGCCCGTAGGCGAACGTCTCGGGCCTGGCGCCCTTCACCGTGGCGATGGGGCTGTCCTTGTCGAAGATCGGGTTGTCCTTCGGCACTGAGTAGTGCCGGCCGTCGTTCGGGACGTCTTCGTCGGGATGATCGACGTCGATCCGCAGGATCTTCGATCGCAGGCTCGTGAGGTCCTGTCCCTTGCGGTCGGCGTCGGAGTCGCTCGTGCCGTCACCGCTGCCGACGTACATCATGCCGTCGAGGCCGAAGGCCATATCGCCGCCGTTGTGGCCGTCGGAATCCCACTCGATGATCACCGTGGCCGAATCGCGGTGGAACGCGTAGGGCGGTTCGCGGTCGATGGAGTAACGGGTGATCCGCGTGTGCTTGCGGCCGTCCTTGGGAACGCGGCCGTCGGGGCTCTTCACGCCGTTGGAGCCGATGAACACATAGCCGTTCTCGGCGAAGTTCGGGTGGAACGTGATCGCGTAGTGGACGGTCGAGTCATCGACGGGGATGAGCACCTCCGGCTCGAAAGCTGACTCGTCATCCCGCATCCGCAGCACGGTGGAAGGCTGGTAGGACCACGGCTCCGTCACGTAGAGGAGCCGGTCGCTGCCGGGCTGGTGGGCCACGGTGATCGGGCAGGGCACCTTCGCCTTCGGCAGGGCCGGCTCGATGGTGTAGGGCAGGGGGGGCTCCGGCGACCCGACCACCTTCGACGTCGTCACCGGCACGATCTTCGGGATGCCGTAGGGCTTCGCGGCGGTCGTCGCCGGACCGATGAACTTTAGCGGCGCGTAGTCCTCGTGCTGGTGGAAGCTCAGCTTGGAAAGCGGCGCCGAGGTGGAAAGCTCCGGCTGCTCGCGGCCCACGTCATGGTCGTAACGGCAGAGCGCGAACCGCCACTCGTTGCCCGGCTCCGGCCGGCCGCCGGTGTGCATGAAATCAGTCCACGGGATCCGCATCTCCACCGACCATCCCTTGTCGGTGTCGGTCCACGTGTCGAGCGTGCCGCGAAGCTTGACGGCCGACTCGATGCCGAAGTCGTGAAGTCTCCTGAACCGGCCCACGTGGCCCCGCCTCGGGATGAAGCAGTCGAACTGCGCGTTCTTCGCGTTGACCTGGAACTCGTAGTACGACGGCTTGTCGACGGCGGGCTTCAAGAACACTTCAAAGACGTCATTGTCCCAGATCTGGCCGTCGTGTTCGCCGATGTCGGCGTAGAGATCGGCGTCGTCGAGGTCGGCCGAGACGTAGAGGTTCTCGCGGTCCCAGAGGATCTTCGCGCGGGTAGCCTTCTCGGGCTTGCGTGGCTGGCCGGAGGCGTCCTTCGCGAGCCAGGGCATCGCGAAGTTCTCGATCGTGGCGGCGTTCTTCCAGGCGTCGTCGCCGAGGTCGCCGTCGATCGTGGGCGGCTTCTCCGTGAACCGGCACTCGACGGCGGCGGGCGGCGGCACGGCCGCGGAGGCCTTCGCGGCCGGGGCCGCCGGGCGGCTGCCGGAGCAGCCCGGCAGCACCGCCACCAGGGCCAAGATCGCGACGACCGCTCGGAGCTCTCGGGAAAATGCAGGCATGTTCCGACTGTTCTCCTGACTATCGGCCTATCGGCAGATTTCTCCCTATAAGAGTAGTCGTCCCGAGGCGATCCGGCGAGGCCGCGATCCCCCCTTTTGAACGGGCAGCTAGAGGTGCCGCTCGAACCAGTCCCGCGTCCGGTCCCACATGGCGGGGGAGAGCACATGGCCGACCCCCGGCTCGATGAAGGCCTCGAACGCCTCGGGGTGGCCGGCTTCCCGGTAGGCCTTCGCGATCGTTTCGACGCCCGACCGCACCTCCTCGATCGGGCAGCCCTCGTCAGCCTCGCCGAAGTTCATGAGCAGCGGTCGTGGGGCGACGAGAGCGGCGATGTCGGGCGTGTCGCCATATCGACTGATGCCCGGAACGAAGTTCGGGAAGCAGTGGAGCAGGTGCTTCCGCTCGATCGCGGCGTAGGTGGGCAGGCAGCAGTTGCCGACGAGGCACTTGAGCCGCTCGTCCCACGGGCCCACGAGCCAGGTGTGGGTCGAGCCCATCGAATGGCCGTAGCAGCCGATCCGCGAGGGCATGACCTCGGGCCGCGACGCGAGATAGTCGATCGCCCGCCGCATGTCGAGGATGTTCTTCCAGGCGAGGCATCGGCCGGCGACCACGTGCCGCAGGAACTCGAACCGCTCGAATTTCTCCCCTTTGAGAAACGGGCTGCGTCGCTCCTCGAAGCAGGCGGCGTCGGGACAGAGGACGACGTAGCCCTCCTTCGCGAGGGCCACGCCCGTGTGGTGCATCGGGTTGCCGGCGAGGCCCGCCGGCTCGCTCTTGCCGAGGTGCCACTCGCCGTTGTGCTGGTGCCAGACGGCGATCGCCGGGGCGGGATGGGCGGCATCGACTCCCTCGGGAACGAGCAGGAGCGCCGGCACCCTCTCCCCTGGCTCCACGCAGTAGTCGATCGATTCGATGCGGTAGCCTTCCCGCGGGCCGCTTGCGATGCTGCGGCCGTCGACATCGACGGCCTCGCGGGGCCGCGGGTCGAGCGGGCAGGGTTCCGGCCAGAGCCCGCCGAGGCATTCGAGGAGCCGATCGCGAAACGTGGGCTGCTCGGGGTTCATCGTCGCGGGAGCTGCGTCGGCCGACCCACCCGCGATCGAGACGGCGGCGGCCGCTCCGAGAAAATCGCGACGGCTGGGCATCGTATGACACATGGGGGGAAAGAGCGGTTTGTATGATATCCGCGACGCCAGAGGCAGTGTGATGCACCAAAGCGGTACGACGGCCGGCAGCATTTCGCGAGCGACGGGCGCCGAGCCCGGCTGGCAGTTCGCCAGTGACAACACGGCTGGCGTCTGCCCCGAGGTCTGGGCGGTGGTCGAGCGGGCGAATGCCGGCTGCGTCGCGAGCTATGGCGACGACCCGTGGACCGCGCGGGCCTGCACGCTCGTCCGCGAGATGTTCGAGTGCGATGCGGAGGTCTTCTTCGTCTTCAACGGCACGGCGGCGAATTCGCTGGCGCTGGCGTCGCTCTGCCAGTCGTACCACTCGATCCTCTGCCACGAACTGGCGCATGTCGAGACCGACGAGTGCGGCGCCCCCGAGTTTTTCTCCAACGGCACGAAGCTGCTCCAGCTGCCGGGCCCCGAGGGCAAGCTCACGCCGCAGGGGATCGACGAGGCCGTCCTCCGTCGCCGCGACATCCATTATCCGAAGCCCCGCGTCGTGAGCATCACACAGGCGACGGAGCTCTCGACGGTGTATGCGGTCGAGGAGGTCGAGGCGGTGGCCGAGGCCTGCCGCCGTCACGGCCTGCGGCTCCACATGGACGGCGCCCGGTTCGCGAATGCGGTGGCCGCCCTCGGCGTGCCGCCGAAGCGGATCACCTGGGAGGCGGGAGTGGACGTGCTCTGCCTCGGCGGCACGAAGAACGGCATGGGGATCGGCGAGGCCGTCGTCTTCTTCCGCCGCGAGCAGGCGGAGGAGTTTGCCTACCGTTGCAAGCAGGCCGGGCAGCTCGCGTCGAAGATGCGGGCGATCACGGCGGGCTGGGTGGGATTGCTCGAAGGCAGTACGTGGCTCGACAACGCCCGTCGCGCGAACGACCGGGCGGCGCAGCTCGAGTCGGGCCTGCGGGATATTCCCGGCGTGGAACTGCTCGGACGCCGTCAGGCCAACGCCGTCTTCGCGAGGCTGACGAGAGAACTCGCGGCCGGGCTGCGAGCCCGCGGCTGGCGGTTTTACGACTTCATCGGCAGCGGCGGCTGCCGGTTCATGTGCTCCTGGGCGACGACGGAAGCCGACGTCGCATCGCTGTTGTCCGATTGTCGTAGTGCCGATTGCCGTGGGCCCAGTGGCTGAGGCCGGACCAGTGGCTGAGGCCGGACGGCGTCAGACCTCGACCTTCACGACGACCTTCAGCACTTCGGCAGGGTCGCCCCAGGCGCAGCACGGAGCGTGGGCGTCGTCGGGAAACAGGATCGCAAACTGGCCCGACTGCAGCAGCACGGGCGTCATGTCGGGCGTCGTCGCGTAGAGCGCGGCGTCGGTCGCGGCGTCGTAGGGCTTCGTCGGCTCCGCAAGGCCGGCGATCGCCGCCCAGTGGATCACCTCGCGGCCGCTCACGAGGTACTGGATGTCGATGTAGCGGCGGTGCGCCTCGAGCTGCATCTGGGCCACGGGCCGGGTCCGATACCGCTGCACCATCGCGTAGACCGCGTCGCCGTCGATCGAGTGCCGGCCCTCGGCCGCGTCGGCCGGGAGCCGTTGCAGAAAGTCGAAGCCGCGGGCGAGCCTCGGGTTGAGCGAGGCGTAACGGTGCCAGAGAGGGAGCGAGTCGAGAATCATGGTTTCACTCCAGGGCCCGGTATCATAGCGGGCGTGATACAGGCCTACACCCAAGTCGCTCCCGGCATCTACCGCTGGGCCGACACCTGCAACGCGTACGTCATCAAGGACGGTTCCGCCGCCATCCTCATCGACCTTGGCGACGGCAGCGTGCTCGACGCCCTGCCGCAGATCGGCGTCACGCAGGTCGAGTGGGTGCTCTTCACCCACCACCACCGGGAGCAGTGCCAGGGTTTCCCGAAGCTCGCCGGCCATCCCGCCTGCCGCGGCGCGAAGATCGCGGCGCCGGCCGCCGAGCGCGACCTCTTCGAGAAGCCGCTCGAGTTCCGGCATGCCGTGCCGCAGCTCTCCGACAAGTTCACCGTCCACGGCGCGAGCTACGTCCGCCCGCCGGTCGAGCCGATCGCGATCGATCGGGCGTTTGAGAAGATGGATACGTTTTCGTGGCGGGGCCGCGAGA
>JBIIOJ010000299.1:0-4000 GCA_044337015.1 Pirellulales bacterium | reverse complement strand
GGCCGCAGGCAGGGCACGACCTTCAGCCGGTCCGCGACGTGCTGCACGCGGGCCCGGCGGGCGAGCCTCGCCGACTGACTGCCGGCGCCGATGAGCAGGTGCTCGACCTCGCGGTGGACGACGTCGATCTGGTCCATGGCCCAGAGGAGTCGCTCGAGCCGTGACGGCGATTCGAGCGGCGCGACCGAGAGCGTCCAGGGGCGGTCGGCACGCAGGCCGTAGCGTGCCGCGACCTCGTCACGTGGTGGAGCGGCAGCTGGCTTGGCGGGGTTGATCGGCTCGGTCGGGATTCCCGGCGGGACGACGACCACCGGCGTCCCCGGAGCAGCTTCGCGGCAGGCCGCAGCCACTTCGTCGCCGTCGGCGAGCACGATCTCCGCCTGGGAAAGGGCTGCCCGCCGCGGCCACGACCCGCCCGGCGGCGTTGCGGCACGGATCGCAAGCGGCGGCCGGCGGCCGCGGGCGAGGCCCGCCATGACGCGGGCGGCCGCGGCGGCGACGCCGCTCGACCATCCCCACGCCTCGACGAGGTCGAAATCACCACGACGCAGGAGCCGGGCGAGTCCGCCGATCGCCGCGGGATCGACCGGCAGGTTCGACGGTGCCGGCCGGCTCGAGATCGAGTGGACGGCGGCGATCCCGCCAGAGCCCGTCGCAAACGGGCCCTCCGGCGATCCGTCGTGCGACACCGTGGCGAGGTGCACCTCGCAGCCCCGTTCGGCGAGGCCCGCCGCGGCGAGGAGCACCTGTCGGCCGGTACCGATCGGGTCGAGCCCACGGCTCACGAGGACGACGCGACGACCCTGACCGCTCATGGGAGTCGGCAGGGCTGGAGGACGTCGGGCCGCACCGCTGCGAGTTCCGTCGCGTCGAGCGCGGCGAGATGGGGGAGCTGTCGCCAGCAGCCGTCGAAGTCGAGGCCGTAGCCGACGACGAAGGCGTCGGGGATCTCGAAGCCGACGTAATCGGGTTCGATCGCGACCTCGGCCCGCCCCCGCTTCCGCAAAAGCACGAGCGACTTCACGCTCGCGGCTCCCCGGCGGCGGAGTTCCGCGACGATGGCCTCGAGCGTGCGGCCCGTGTCGAAGATGTCGTCCACGAGGAGGACGTCCTGCCCGTCGAGATCCGGCAGGAGGTCGAGCCGCAGGTCGAGGCGGCCCGGAGAGGTGGCGGACCCCCGGTAGCTCGAGGCCTGGACCATGTGCAGCCGCACCGGGCCGTCGAGCCGGCGAATGAGGTCGGCGACCACCACGATGCTCCCCGTGAGCACGCCGACGATCGAAAGAGGCCGGCCGCCGTAGTCGCGGCTGATCTCCCGGGCGAGCCGATCGACGCCTTCGGCCAGGTCTTCTTGGGAGAGGAGGATCTGCACTGTGATGAGAACTGTGATGATAACTGTGGGGCTGCGATCTGCGGTGCCGAGGTCGTCGGTCGGTCGGTCTGGTTGCAGGAGGGGTTTCCGCCGGGGGCAGCGGAGCCGATATCCTAGTCGTGCGGGCCGTGTGGCTCCATGTCGTCCAGATTTCCCGACCGACTGCCAACATGCCCGAACGCCCCGGCTGGTCGATGATCGACGTCGCCGGCACGCCCTGCGAAATCCACGAACCGGCCTCGGCCTTGCCGGGCATGGCGGCGATCCTCCTCGGCGATCTTCGCGGGCTTCCGACGGCACAGGAAACGGCCCTCCGCCGGCGGATCGAGGCGGCGGGCCTGAGGGCGATCGCTCCTGCCGGCGGCGATGCCTGGTGGATCGAACGGGTGGTGCCATCGTTCGATCCGGCGAGGTCGCCCGCTGCGGTCGTCTGCGGTTCGGTGCTCTCCGAAGTCGTCCGGAGGTTCGACGTGAAGCCGCCGGGCATCGCCCTCGTCGGCTGCGGGGCGGGAGGGCAGGGGGCGCTCGGCATCGCCTACCGAAGGCCGGAGACCTTCCCGGTGGTGGCGGCGGTGGCTCCGGCGATCGACTTCCATCTCGCGATGCGGGAAGGGCTCGAGGGAAGCGGGGTGCTCTGGGACGTGTACGACGACGTGGAGCAGGCCAGGCAGGACACGGCGATTCTCCACGTTCATCCGCTCAACTGGCCGAGGAACCAGTTTTTTGCCGCCGACGCGGACGACGCCGTCTGGTATGACGGGGCCGCGCGGCTCCACGGCAAGCTGGCGGCGCTCGGTGTGCCGCACGAGTGGCTGCTCGACCGCGTCGATGCGGCGAAGGGATTCGCCGACACCGCCGCCGAGGCGGCCGTGGCATTCGTCGTCGACCGGCTCGGCCGCGAGTCGCGGCGCATCGCCTGACCCGGCCGCCGACACAAAACGGACAGGACAACCGATCAAGCGATGTTCAAAGTCGACCTCGCCGTCTTCTCCGGGCCGCTGGACCTCCTCCTCTATCTTGTGAAGCGTCACGAGGTGGACGTCACGGAAGTCCCCGTCGCGAAGGTGGCGGAGGAGTTCGTCGCACACCTCGAGGTGCTCGAGGCGCTCGCGATCGAGGAGGTCGGCGAGTTCATCGAGCTGGCGAGCGTGCTGCTCGAGATCAAGGCGAGGGCGCTATTGCCCGCGACGGACGAGGCCGAGGAGGCGGAGGACGAGCCCCGCGAGGACCTCGTGAAGCGGCTGCTGGAATACAAGCAGTACCGCGACGCGGCCGTGCTCCTCGAGGACCGTGCGAGGCAGTGGGAGCTGCGTTTTTCCCGCCGCACGGCCGAGCCTGCGGCCGCCGGGGCGCCGGCGGAGGTGACGATCGCCGACGCCCACGTCTGGGACCTGGTCGGCGCGATGTCGCGGGTTCTCAAGCGTCGGCAGAAGGCGCAGCCCCGTACGATCCAGCACGACGACACGCCGATCGAGGTGCACGCCGGGCGGATCATGGGGCTCGTCGCGGAGCAGGGCAGGCTCGCTTTCTCGGAGCTCTTCGACGACGGGATGCCGCGGACCCGCATCGTGGGTATCTTTCTGGCGGTGCTCGAACTCGTCCGTCGATCCGAGATCACCGCCCGCCAGGAGGAGATCTTCGGCGAGATCTGGCTCGTTCCCGCACCGAAGTGACCGCATGCTCGACAACGCTCCCATCCGCACCTTCGTCCACAAGGGGCTCACCGTCGAGGGCTATTCCCGCGCCGCCGTGCAGAGCTACTGGCGGATCCCGGAGCTCAAGCTCGGATTCGACCTCGGCGGCCAGCCCTGGGCCTTCATGGCGACCCCGACCTGGTTCATCACCCACACCCACCTCGACCACATCGCCGCCCTCCCGGTCTACGTCGCGCGGCGGCGGATGATGAAGATGGAGCCGCCGACGATCTACCTTCCGGAGAACGCGATCGAGCCGATCGAGAAGCTGCTCAAGGCGGTGAGCCGGCTCGACCGCGGCCGGCTTCCCTGCACGCTCCTCCCGGCACGTCCCGGCGACGAGATCGAGCTCTCGCGGGAGCACGTCGTCACGGTCTCCGGCACCTGCCACACGATGCCGAGCGTGGGCTACGTGGTCTGGGAGCGGCGGCGGAAGCTCAAGCACGAATACCACGGCCTGCCGGGCGACAAGATCCGCGACCTCAGGCTGTCGGGAGTGGACGTGACGCACGAGGTGCGAACGCCGCTGGTCGCCTACCTCGGCGACAGCACGCCCGAGGGGCTCGACCGCTGTCCGGCGATGTACGAGGCGATGGTGCTCATCACGGAGCTGACCTTCGTCGCCCACGCTCACCGCAAGGACAAGATCCACAAGTACGGCCACATGCACCTCGACGACCTCCTCTCGCGGCGGGAGCGGTTCCACAACGAGGTCATCATCGCGACCCACTTCTCGACGCGGTACACCGATGACCGCATCCGGCGGATCCTCGCGAAGAAGCTCCCCGACATGCTCGACGGGCGGCTGCAGATCTGGCTGTGATTGTCGCGCGTCGCGGTTTTGGGGATGCCCATGCTTTGGTGCGGGTCAAACGTGCTGGGTTCGGGGCTGGCCCGTTTGCGCGCGCCCGGCGCGGGCGGGGCCCCCCCCCGG
>JBIIOJ010000298.1:0-4001 GCA_044337015.1 Pirellulales bacterium | reverse complement strand
GTCGCATGGAAGCAGGTAGCCTGGGGCAAGGCGTGGCCGTCGTGAACACCGCGCGGCACGAAATCGATCGCCGGGAATCGTCGTGATAAGGGCGGTGCGAGCCGGCCATCGACCTCGACGGTGCAGTAGGCCGCCATCTCGCCGAGATTCGAGAGAGCCGCCGAGTACCTCAACTCAGCACCGAGGTGCCGGTGTGACTTCCAGATGAACAGACGCCTGCCGGAATCGAGCGGCTCCCCCGCCCAGGCCGGGAGTCTGCCGCCGAATCGGGCTTCTGCAGCCTCGTCGCAGACGATATCCATCCGCCACTGCACGGCTGGATCCTGCGTCCACTCGGCGATGGCGGACAGTTCTCGCATCCTTTGATTCGAACGTGGATCGGCCCGAAACGCGCGTGTCGCGCACCGCTTCGCCTCGTCGTAGTGGTGCCGCGATAGCGCGGCCGCCGACAAGACGGCCTGATCGTGCGCGAGGATTTCGTCCCGCCTGCCGAGGATCGCCGCTGACGGGTCATAACCGCACTCCGCGAGCATCGGCCCCGCCACCGCCTCGTACTCGTCCACCTCGCTCGGAAGCAGTGTCTCCAGCCAGCGGCCGATCCGGAGTTCGTCGGGAGGGGACTGCGTGAGCGAGAAAGCCTGCCGTCTCACCGCGGCCGGCTGTACGCGGCCCCCTTCGACGGCCCGGTCGCGAAGCTCGGCAAGCCGTTTCGCGGCGCGTTCGTGGTAGTCGAGCATCTCCGGCTCGTAGTCCTGCCCCAGGAAGTGGCAGATCCGTTCGAGCACGCGAGCCGTGTCGCAGACGAGATCCTCGTAGTGGATCTCGATGTACGCAGGGAGAGAGGGGCCGTCACGTCGACCCGCGGCGACGGCGTCGCACCAGTCCAAGGCCTGCCGCGCTGGCGAGCGGATGGCCATCGACTGCAGGGAAAAACGGCCGTGCATCTGCGAGGCAAAACAGTCGCGGCCATCCCGGATCAGATGGATCACGCGGATGCAGGGCAGCGCGCGGTGAATGCTCGGCATGTACCGCACGTACGACGGGCTCTTGTCGCCAATCACGGGCTTCGAATGCCGCTTGCCATAGTGGTCCCAGACGAGCATGAGCGCGTCGGCCCCGGACCGCCCTCGGCAGGCTTCACGATACGCATCCCGGTCGATCCCGAGATCCGGCCACTTGGGCTGCTCGACCACGCGGGCGGCGACCGCCTCGCCGGGCAGCGAGCCCGCCTCGAGAAAGAGCGTTTCCGGAAACGCCGTCTCGGGCCCGATGGCGATCCGCGAATGGGCGTCGAGCATCAGCCGCAGAAGCGTCGTGCCCGATCGAACGGCGCCGACGACGAGCGGCATCACGCGGCCGGACGGCATCGTATCGCTTTACGCATGGCGTCGCGGGAACGGAACCAGACGTCGGCATGCGGATGGTCGCGGTAGGCCTCCAGCCACGGGCCGCCATTCGTGTAGTGGATCATCTTGGTGGTTTCGTCCATCTGATCGAGGGAGTTCCAGGCGGCCGGAATCTCGCCGATGTGCCCATCGGAAATGCCCTGAAAGCGATGGAGAAAGGCCCCGGTCTGCGTGGCAACCACCTCCTTGCTCCAAAGCGTCAGTCGTTCGCAGTTCATGACCATCAGGCTCGACCAGTTCTTTCGGGGATAGGCGGACTGTTCGCAGCCGTACATCTTTACGGTGTTGACGGGCCGGTGGTCGTGCTTCACGACCCGCAGGGCAAGATCGCCCATGTCGAGATCGTCCAGTTCCTTGATGTCGGCGAAGCAGAGCATGTCGCTGTCCATGAAGATCGCCTTGCCCTCGAAGCCGCAGAGGTGCGGCACGAGGAAGCGGGAGTAAGTGAATTCCGTCGACGCACGCGGATCGTGGGGCCGGTCAAAGCCGAGCTCGTGCAGCTTCAGGCAGCGGATGTCGAGTGGGATCGAGGAGTGTTCCAGCAGGCTGTGCCGCAGCACGTCGGCCGGCTCCTGGAAACGGGAATCCCATCCAATGAAGATTTTCAGCATGGCGACGGGACTCTAGACCACGGCCGCGGGATTCAAGAAGGCCTTTTTTACGGGCAGCGACCGGGTTTTCCGGTCTTTTTCGCCTCACCCCACAGGGGCGGCCATCGCATAGGATCCGAGGATCACGACCCGGCGGCACCTATTCTCGAGCGACTGGATCGCCCGGCGGACTCGCAGGTCGGTGCGGTGTCCCTCGAGTTCGACGAAGAAGACGTAGCCCCGCTCCGTTCCTGGCATCGGAAACGACTCGATCCAGGTGAGGTTGAGCTTCTGCCGCTTCGGGATCGCCAGGGCGTCGGCGAGGCCACCGGGCTTGTGCTCGATCTCGAACATGAGCGACGTCTTGTCGTGGCCCGTGCGGGCCGAGTCGTCGTGCCCGATGACGGCGAAGCGGGTGGAGTTGCCCTCCAAGTCCTCGATGTTCTCGGCGATCACGTCGAGGCCGTGGTGCACGCCCGCCTGCCGGCTCGCGATGGCTGCGGCGTGGGGCGTTCTGGCTGCGGTTTCGGCGGCGTGGCTCGTGCTGGTCACCTCGACGAGCTTGGCGGCTGGAAGATGCCGGGAGAGCCAGTTGCGGCACTGGGAGAGTGCCTGCGGGCGGCTGTAGACCTCGCGGATCTCCGTGCGGTCGCAGTTCGCGAGCAGATTGTGGTGGATCCGCAGCGGCACTTCAGCACAGATCTTCACGGAGAGCCGCGAAAAGTTGTCGAGCGTGTCGGCGATCCGTCCGTCGGTGGAATTCTCGAGTGGGACGACGCCGAAGTGCGAGTGTTTCGACTCGACCTCCTCGAACACCGCCGAGATGCTCGCGACCGGAACGAATTCGACGGCGCTGCCGAAGCGGTGCAGGGCGGCGAGGTGGCTGTAGGTCCATGCCGGGCCGAGGTAGGCCACCCGGATGTGCTGCTCGATCGCGCGGGAGCCGCTGATGAGCTCGCGGAAGACCGCCTTCACGCTTTCGCCGGAGAGCGGGCCGGGATTCGCCTCGGCGATCCGCTGCAGCACTGTCTCCTCACGGGATGGGTCGTAGGTCCGCTGGTTGCTCGACTTCTTGATCTGGCCGATCTGGCCGGCCACCATGGCCCGCTCGTTCATGAGGTTGACGAGCTGCCTGTCGATCCGATCGATCTCAGTCCGAAGGCCGGAGAGCGATTCCGGCGTCGCAGCCGCCGCCTCCGTCCCATCGGCCTCGCTTTTGGGGTTCGATTTGGCCATGCGGAAGCCTGAAACGGGTTCGGTGGGGTCGACGGCCAAAATGGCAGTTTTGACGAGGTGGCCCGGCGCATCGGCACCGGGTTCACCAAGCCTAATCGGAAGTCATGCCCCGTAAAGACCGGGTTTTTTGCAGAGTGGGGGCTGGGCGAGCCCGGCCTGCGACCGTCAAGGCCTGCTGGCACGCCCTTTGCATCGATAACATTCCACGAAAAAAGCCGCCAACCGGCCCCACCACAGGAGCACGAAACGATCATGGCCAATCCCAAGGGTGAGAAGATCATCGGTATCGACCTCGGCACGACGAACTCCGTGGTTGCGATCATGGAAGGCAAGGAGCCGAAGGTGATCGCGAACAAGGACGGCAACCGGCTCACACCGAGCGTCGTCGCGTTCAACGACAAGGGGGAGACCCTTGTCGGCGACATTGCCCGCCGGCAGGCCGTGACCAACCCGAAACGGACCGTCTACTCCATCAAGCGGTTCATGGGCCGACGGCACAACGAGGTCGCCAGCGAGGAGAAGATCGTTCCCTACGCGGTGATCGGTGGGCCGGAGGACTACGTCAAGGTGAAGGCGGGCGACAAGGAGTTCACCCCGCCGGAGATCTCCGCGCAGGTGCTCCGGAAGCTCAAGGAGGCGGCAGAGAGCTACCTCGGCCACAAGGTCAACAAGGCAGTGATCACCGTCCCAGCCTATTTTAACGACGCCCAGCGGCAGGCCACGAAAGACGCCGGCCAGATCGCCGGACTCGAGGTGATGCGGATCATCA
>JBIIOJ010000297.1:0-4002 GCA_044337015.1 Pirellulales bacterium | reverse complement strand
AGCGAGCGTCCGGCGACGTGGCACGGGCAGTCCCGAACCTGCAGCGAACGTCCGGCGAGCGGCATACGGGCAGCCCCGAACCCGCCACCACCGGCGAAAAGAGGCAAATGTTTATAGTGTGGCGGCATGAACCGAGAGCACGACGATCGGCCCGCCGTCCGGATCGGCTTCGCCGGCTTCTGGGACGGCTTCGATCCACAGGACAACTTTTTCACGCGGCTGCTCGCTCCCGCCTACCGGCTCGAGGTCGTCGACCGGCCCGACTATCTCGTCTACTCGCAGGTGGGCGGCGGCCGGCGCGACCACCTGCGGCACGACTGCACGCGGATCTTCTTCACCGGCGAGCAGATCGCGCCGGACTGGAACACATGCGACTGGGCGTTCACGTTCGAGCATTCGTCTAACCCGAGGCACTTCCGGCTGCCGCTCTGGGCGATCTATTTCGATCCGGCCAGGCTCGTGAAGCCCGAGGGCTTCGACCCGGCGGCCGTGGTTTCCCGAAAGACGCGGTTCTGCGGGTTCGTCGTGTCGAACCCGCTCTGCGAGACCCGCAACCGGTTTTTCCACAAACTTTCGAAGTACAAGCCGGTCGACTCCGGCGGCAAGCTGTTCAACACGCTCGGCGAACGGGTGGCGGACAAGCACGCGTTTCTCTCCGAGTGCCGATTCACGATCGCGTTCGAGAACGAGTCGCACCCCGGTTACACGACCGAGAAGCTCCCCGAGGCGATGCTCGCCGACTCGATCCCGATCTACTGGGGCGACCCTCTCGTGGGCCGTGACTTCGACACCACGAGCTTCCTGTCGGCGCACGACTCGGCCTCGCTCGACGACCTCGTCGACCGGGTCGTGGCCGTGGAGGAGAGCCCCGAATTGCAGCGGCAGCTGCTCTCGCGGCCCTGGTACCGCGACAACAGGGTGCCTGTCGGGGCCGACGCGGCCGCAATTCTCGGCCAATTCGGGAGGATTTTTGGCTCGGCCGACGAGCCGATTGCCCGCCGAAAGAGCCTCGTCAGGACGCTGGGCCTCCACAGACTCCCGGCCGAGGTGAACAGCATCCGGAGACGGCTCGTACGCAAGTATCTTAAACTCCGTCTTGCCTCGTTCCTTCCTGGAGAAACAGCATGACCGCCGAAGGCTATATCACCGACGTCGCCTACATCCCCGGCTTCTACCCGAACATGTCACCCGTCGCGATGCGATACGTCGCGTCACTCAACAGGGTGGCACCTCCCAGGATGCAGGAAGGGTTCCGCTACCTCGAACTCGGCTGCGGGCTTGGCCGCTCGCTCACAACGCTCGCCGCCGCGAACCCCAACGGCCGGTTCGTGGGAGTCGACGTGAATCCGGCCCACACACAGGTCGCCGAGAAGGAGATCGCCGTCGGCGACCTCGCGAACGCCAGCGTGATCACGGCCGATTTCTCGAAGCTGCCCGACGACATCGGCGACTTTGACTTCATCGCGCTTCACGGCGTGTTCAGCTGGGTGTCGCCGGAAGTCCGCGAGGCCGTGCTGCAGATCGCGAAATCGCGGCTGAAGGCCGGGGGCCTCCTGCTCGTGAGCTACAACGCCATGCCCGGATGGGCACACCTGCAGCCGATCCGTGGGATCCTCCGCCAGTACGCGGCACTGCGGACCGGCGACAGCTTTCAGAAGGTCCGCGAGGCGATCAGCTACCTCGTGTACATGCGGGACAAGCACGGCAAGTACTTCGAGGACAACCCGCGGGCCGCGGCATACGTGGACGGCATCCTCAAGCAGGACATCCGCTACGTCGCCCACGAATACCTCAACGAGCATTGGACGGCGTTCTACTTCGCCGAGGTGTCGGGGCTGTTCCGAGGGGCGGGCCTCGCGTTCGTAGGGAGCCTGCCGGTGCACACGAACTTCTGGGACCTGTGCGTTCGGCCGGAGTTTCAGGAGCTTTTCCGAACGACGAACGACCGGCTCGTGACCGAAGCACACAAGGACTTCTGCGCGAACACGGCCTTCCGATGGGATCTCTACACGAAGGCCCCGCGACTGATGCCGACCGTGGACGACCGGCTCCGCGAGATCGACGATCTCCATTTCCGTCTGGCGCGGCCCGGAATCACGTTGCCCTACCAGGCCAACCTCGGTGTCGTGACTTCGACCGTGCAAGGTCCGATCTACCAGTCGCTTCTGGGCATGCTGGCCCAAGGCAGCATGAGGCTCTCGGAGATCATCGCATCGCCGCAGGTGAGCGGGACCGCCCCCGCGGATCTCGCGAGGGCGGTCGACGCGGGCGTCGCGATGGGCATGCTCGACGTCACCGCCGGTCCTGTGAAACCGGTGGCCGCACAGCCGTCCGAAGCCGTTCGCGTCGTCCTGCCTTTCAACGCGGCGATCCTTCGCAGCGATTCGCTCGGCGGCAGGCCACTGGCGCTCGCGAGCACCTCGAGCGGCACCGGACACACGCTCGGGGATTTCGATGCGGCCATCCTCGACGAGCTTTCGACTCGGGGTCGCGAGGGACTGGTGGAACGGATCGAAACGCGTCTGACCGGGAGTGGAAGGTCGCTCCAGCAGAACGGACAGCCCGTGACCGACGCCTCCGTCCGCCGGGATCTCGTCGGCAAGGCCTGCGACGCGTTCGTCACGACGAGCCTGCCGCAGCTCGAGGCCCTCGGTATCGTTACGAAGGCCTGATTGGCATCATCGAAAGGAGTCGCCATGCATCACCGCCGTAATCCCCTCGTCGCCGCCGTGGCCGCCTTGGCGGCCTATGTCGCCGCCGGACCGTCCGCCATGGCCCAGCTCACCACCGGCGCGAGCGAACTGCAGACCGTCGCCGCCGCGAGGCAGACGCTCGACCAGTTCTCCGGCCTGTCGGTCGAGGCGATTCCCGCGAGCATGCTTTCGTCCGCCGAGGGAATCGCGATCTTCCCCAACATGATCAAGGGCGGATTCATTCTCGGCGCGAACTTCGGCAAGGGCGTTCTCCACATCAGGAACGCCGATCGCTCGTGGAGCCCGCCGGTGATGGTGACGTGCGGTGGCGGCAGCATCGGATTTCAGGCGGGCGTGCAGGCGGCCGACATCGTCCTCGTCTTCGCGACGCCGCAGAGCCTCCGCGGGATCATGAACGGCCAGAAGGTCACGCTGGGCGCCGACGCGTCGGTGGCGCTCGGTCCGGTCGGGCGGCAGGCCAACGCGGGCACCGACGCGAGGCTGGGGGCCGAGATCTATTCTTACGCCCGCAGCCGCGGGCTTTTCCTCGGCGTGTCGCTCAGCGGCGCGGACGTTTCCATCGACAACAACGCCAACTCGATGCTCTACGGCCGTTTCGGCGTGACCCCCGCCGACGTGTTCGCCAACCGCGGGCTCGCGGTGCATCCGGAGGTGCAGCAACTCATCACCGACCTCAACGCCCGCTCGAACCAGTTCGCGCAGGCCCGCACGGCCGCGGCCCCCCAGCCGCCCGTAGCGAACCCCACCGTGCCGGTGCCGACCATGCCGATCCCCACCGCTCCCACGCCCACCGTACCCGTTCCGAACGTTCCGATTCCGCCCCCCCAGCCCGCATCGGTGCCCCTTACCCCGATCACACCCTCGACTCCAGCACCGCTCCCGCCGAGCGTCACGAACCCCCCGCTCGTCCCGATCTCGCCCTCGCGGTGAAAAGACCGCGAAGGGCTGCCCGGTCACCGAACGCTTCTGAACGGCACCGCATTGCCGCCGGGGGAGCAGACGCATCGTCGCTACGGTGAGGATACACCTGATGCTCCTCAACGTTCCCCACCCCCCCGACCACGCCCCCCCGGGGGCGTTCAGCATCAAAGTGCCTGTGTGGCGCATTGAGTGCCACGTTTGACCGCGAGGGGTTGCCCGTGTGCCCGAGACGGCGTAGCTGACCAGCGCAGGCAGGATGCCGGAGCGCCAGTCAGCTCCGAGCGAGCGGAGCCCAGGATGGGCGCAGCGAGCGTCCGGCGAGCGGCATACGGGCAGCCCCGAGCCAGTACGCTTGACGCACACACCG
>JBIIOJ010000296.1:0-4003 GCA_044337015.1 Pirellulales bacterium | reverse complement strand
TGGAGGCCGCGCTCTCGCTCGGCATGACGAAGTGGCAGGCGCTCTCGCGGGTCGTCGTGCCGCAGGCCGTGCGGCTCGTGCTGCCGCCGGTGACGAGCGACTTCATCGCGCTGTTCAAGGATACGAGCGTCTGCTCGGTGATCACCGTGATGGAGCTGACGAAGCGGTACAGCGTGCTCGCGCTCACGACCGGCCGGATCGTGGAGTTGGCGGCGATCACGGCCATGCTCTACCTGCTCATGAGCTGGCCGCTCTCGATCCTGTCGCGGCGGTTCGAGCATGGGCGGGAGACGCATTCATGATCTCCCTGCGGTCCGTTAGGAAGCTCCGTGGCGGCGTCATGGCCCTCGCCGACGTCGATCTCGAGGTCCGCGAGGGGCAGGTGACCGCGATCGTCGGCCCTTCGGGCGGCGGGAAGAGCACGCTCCTGCGGTGCCTGAACGCCCTCGAGCCGTTCGACTCCGGCGAAATCCGGATCGCCGGGCACGTGCTTTCGCCCGGAATGGCTCGACGGGCCGGCGAGCTCGTCGGGCTCCGCCGCGACGTCGGCATGGTTTTCCAGCAGTTCAACCTGTTTCCGCACCTCTCGGCGCTCGAGAACGTGATGCTCGCGCCGCGGGTCGTGCTCGGTCTACCGCGGGCCGATGCCGCCGAACGCGCGGCATCGCTGCTCGGGCGGGTCGGCATGAAGGGCTTCGAGTCGGCTCGCCCGGCGACGCTCTCCGGTGGCCAGCAGCAGAGGGTCGCGATCGCCAGGGCACTCGCCATGGGTCCCAGGGTGATGCTTTTCGACGAACCGACGAGCGCCCTCGATCCGGCCATGTCGAGGGAGGTGGTCGAGGTGATCGTCGAGCTCGCCGGGAGCGGCCAGACGATGGTGGTCGTCAGCCACGATCACGCGCTCGTGGTGCGGGCGGCCGGCCACGTCGTCGAGCTCGAAGCGGGCCGCGTTTCCCGGCAGGGAACGGTCGCGGAGATTCTCGGCCGGTCATGAAAAAACTCCGCCCGGGACTTTTGGTCCCGGGCGGAGCTCACTGGCCGAAGTCGGGCAACAGACCTTCCGCTATCGACCGATCAGAATCCTCACTTGGTCGCCGAAACCTTGCGGCTGACCGCGATCACGCGGACGTTCGACTGCGTCTTCGCCGACATGTCGGCCGTCGGCTTCTGGACGCCGGCGGAGCACGCCGGATCGCAGCAGCCTTCGGCACCACAGGCCGGCTCGCAGCCGCAGCCGGGCTCGCAGCAGCCTTCAGCTCCGCAAGCGGGCTCGCAGCAGCTGTCGCAGCAACCCTTGTGGCACTTCTTCGCGTGATGAATCGCGCGGAGAAGGTCCAGGATCGGCGTGCAGTGCTTCTTGTGGCAGCCCTTCGAGCAGCAGCTGTCAGCACCGCAAGCCGGCTCGCAGCAACCTTCCGCACCACAGGCCGGCTCGCAACCGCAGGCCGGTTCGCAGCAGCCTTCAGCACCACAGGCCGGCTCGCAGCAGCTGTCGCAGCAGCTCGAGCAGTGCTTCAGAGCGTGAAGCTTGCCCTTGGCATGATGGAACAGGCCCTTGAGACCGCCGAACAGGTCGCAGTGCTTCTTGTGGCAGCCATGCGAGCAGCAGCTGTCCGCACCGCAAGCGGGCTCGCAGCAACCGTCAGCAGCACAGCCGGGCTCGCAGCAGCCCTCGGCACCACACGCGGGCTCGCAGCAGTCGGCGGCGCAACCCGGCTCACAGCAGGAATCAGCACAGCCCTTGTGGTGTCCGACCATCCGGTGAAGGATCTCGAAACCGAAGGACTGGGTACAAACGGTAACGCCGAGGACCAGCGCACCGAGGAACAACATACGCTTCATCGAGCCACATCTCCTTTGCTTGTGGATCACGTGTGAGGTTTTGAATCTCGCGTCGCGAGGCTTGCGCCCCGAGGCTCGTGGTCCACGAACGTTTTTGCGACAGGCCTGTCGAGCCTTTCCGTGACTCGAAAACTTGCAGGTTGCTGCCGCCCCCTGGTTGCCCGACGGGCACAGTGATGCCCCGGGGGTCAAAAGGGCTATCGGCGGCGGAGGGAAAGCGGCTTGAGCGTGTCCAAGTTTTTTCGGCGAAACGACTTATGGTGCGCATCGCGCAAGAGATGACGGCTCTGTCGCGCGTGACGGCTGTGCGGTCGCGACCCTCACGAGCGTCACGGTCGAGCCGTCGATCGTCGGAACAACCGTCACATCTTTCCATCGCGTCTTCACGGTTGGGAAACCCTGCCGGTAATCGCGACGGCGAATCATTTCCTTGACAAGGTCCACGCGATCCGTACATTCCACCAATGTCGCTGGTGGCCGGAGGATCGCAGCTGCTTTCCGCCGGCAAACAGGGAACCCGGTGCGAATCCGGGACGGCCCCGCCGCTGTGTCCAGGCGTTTTTCGAGAAGTTTTTGGGCCCGCCCGAAGGCTTCCCGGCAGCGAAGGACGGCTGCATCGAGCCATTGGGTCTGGTTGCCTGCGGGCGGCTGGATCCGAGAAGGCACGCAGCCCTCCGAGCCTGGGAGTCAGAAGACCTACCAGCGACATGAGCATGCCAACCTGCGAGGGCGGGGAGGCAGGCACGGTCGCTTAGGCCGGTTCGTCTTCGACGAGCCGGGTTGGGCGGCCGGTTCGCAATCCATCGGGAATCGCTCCTGCAGGCCTCTTTCCGGTCGTCGCCGCGCGAACGCGTCCGCCGCGATGCGGGCGACGCCGGCCCCGGGGAACGCGTGCGAAGAGAGGGTGTCATGGAAGATTCATCGTTCCGTGTCGGGAGGCTTCGCCCCGGCATGACGCTCGTCGAACTGCTCGTGGTCGTGGCGATCGTGGCTGTGCTCGTCGCGATCCTGTTGCCGGCGGTGCAGTCGGCCCGGGAGGCGGCCCGGCGGATGAGCTGCACGAACAACCTGCGGAACGTGGGGTGTGCCCTCCACGGCCACCTTCTGTCGAATCGAGCGTTTCCGTTCGGCTGCCTCGAGTGGAAGGCCGGACTCGGCGGAACGAAGAGATGCCTCGCCTGGTCGGCGTTCATACTCCCCTGGCTGGAGGAGCAATCGACGGCCGACCGTCTGGATCTCTCGAAGCCTTACGACCACGCGGCGAATGCCGCCGCGGCCGCCGTTGGACTGCTTGTATTCATCTGTCCCTCGGCCGACCGCGTTGGCCCGACGGTCGGCGGGCTGGGGCGGTGTGATTACGGCGGGCTGGCCGGTGAACGGATCACCTCGTCGAACTCGCCGATGAAGGGCGCCCTCATCCACGAGCGGCGGTTCGCGGAACGCGAGGTCGTCGACGGCATTTCAAAGACGATCTTCGTCGCCGAGTGTTCATCCGGCGAGTGGGCCGACGGCCAGTGGATCAACGGCCGGAACCTCTTCGATCAGGCCTACGCGATCAATCATCCGACGACGGAGGACGAGATCCGCAGCCGGCATGCCGGGGGCGGTGCCCACGCGCTCTTCGGTGACGGAGCCGTGCGATTCGTCGCCGACTCGACCGACCGCCGCGTTCTCGCCGCGGCATGCACGCGTGCCGGCGGCGAGCCAGCCGATGCGCTGCCCTGAAAAGATGGCCTCGTTCGTGGACGACAAAAAGGACGCTGATATGAACCTCACCCCTCACTGCTGTACGAGCCTGCAAGTCACTTGCCGGGCCGCCGCGTCGGCGGTCCTGCTGATCGCGGCCTCGGTGCCGACGCCGAATGCCGAGGCGAGCCCGCTGGTCATCGGTTTCGACTCGGTCACGCCGCGAGACACGACGTTGGGGGCGAACTTCTGGGTCGGCAACCCAGGCATCTCGACGGCCGGGGCGACGTTCAGCGGCGGCGACTTCTTCGGGTTCGTGGTCTCTGAATCCACGATCACGGGCACCGGCGGCTATTTCTACGCGCAGGAGTTCGGCGGCTCGAGCGCTGCCGCCGAGATCTCCGCTGAATCGAATGCCGGTGCCGGGGGAGGGGTCGGTGGCGGCCGGTTCGCCGTCGTGAGCGATGCGGCCGTG
>JBIIOJ010000295.1:0-4012 GCA_044337015.1 Pirellulales bacterium | reverse complement strand
GGGCGCGCTGGCCGCAGCGCAGGAGTCGGTGCGGATCATGACGCCGTATTTCCTGCCCGACGACGCCGTCTGCCAGGCGCTCGACGTGGCGGCGATGCGGGGCGTGAACGTGGAGATCGTCCTGCCGGAGGAGAACAACCTCGCGCTCGTGAGCTGGGCCTCGACGGCGATGCTCTGGCAGGTGCTCGGCCGCGGCTGCACCGTCTGGATGTCGCCGTCTCCCTTCGACCACTCGAAGCTGATGGTGGTGGACCGGGCCTGGGCGATGGTGGGCAGCGGCAACTGGGATGAGCGGAGCATGCGGCTCAATTTCGAGTTCAACGTCGAGGTGCATGACCGCGGCTTCGCGAGCCGGCTCGACGACCTCATCGCGGAGCGGATTGCCGTATCCCGCCGCAAGACGCTCGAGGAGGTCGACTCCCGTAGTCTGCCGATCCGGCTGAGGGACGGCGTCGCCCGGCTCTTCTCCCCGTATCTGTGAATGGGGTCTGTGAATGGGGCGACGGGGTTTGCCGCCGTTCGGGAAGAGGCGTACATTCTCGCGTCATGAAGGACCTGCATGCATTGACCGGAAGGCTTCGGGAGATCGGCCGTGAGTTTCACTCGCGGGGCTGGTCGCGGGGAACGAGCAGCAACTATTCGGTCGTCACGTCGCGGGACCCGCTCGAACTCGTCATCACCGCAAGCGGCCTCGACAAGTCGGCCCTCGGGGAGAACGACTTCGTCCGCGTGGATCGCGAAGGACGGGTCATCGACGGCTCCGGACGCCCCTCGAGCGCCGAGACGCTCCTGCACTGCCTCGTCGCGGCACTGATCCCGTCGGTCGGCGCCGTCCTCCACACCCACTCTGTCTGGGCCACGATCCTCTCCCGGAAGCACCTGCCGGCCGGGAGGCTTCGGATCGAGGGCTACGAGATGCTCAAGGGGCTCGAGGGGATCAAGACACACGACACCTTCGAGGACGTCCCGATCTTCGAAAACAGCCAGGACATGCGGGAGCTTTCGGAACGGGTGCGTTCGCGGATCACGGCGGCCGGATTCGACGGGGCCCCGAGGCATCCCTTCCACGGCTTCCTGCTCTCCGGGCACGGGCTCTACACTTGGGGTTCGTCGCTCGAGGAGGCCCGCCGCCACATCGAGATCTACGAATTCCTCTTCGAGGTCGTTCACCGCACGGAGACCACCTGATGGCCATCGTCACCATTCCCGCCGAGGCCCGCCGAATCACCGATGCCGCCGAGATCGGAGCGTTTCTCGCCGGCCACGGCATCCAGTTCGACCGCTGGCCGCTCGAGGACAGGGTCGATCCCGCGGCCCCGCCGGAGGCGATCCTCGCGGCCTACTCCCCCGAGATCGAGGAGCTCAAGGCCCGCGGCGGTTTCGTCACGGCCGACGTCGTCGACATCCGGCCCGAGACGCCCAACCTCGACGCGATGCTCGCGAAGTTCTCGAAGGAGCACACGCACACGGAGGACGAGATCCGGTTCATTCTCGTCGGGAGCGGGGTGTTCCACATCAACCCCGTCAACTCCCCCGTGTTCGCGATCGAGGTGCATGCCGGAGACCTGATCAGCGTGCCGATGGGAACGCGGCACTGGTTCGATCTTTGCAAGGACAAGCGGATCCGTGCGATCCGGCTCTTCCAGGACATGACCGGCTGGACGCCCCACTACGCGGAGGAGGGCGTACACGCGGCCTACGAACCGCTCTGTCTCGGCCCCGCGTACCTCGCGGGGAGCGCGAGGTCGTGATCGTCTTCGGCGGCGAAGGGATCGTGCTCGACGTCGAGGGGACGACCTCGTCGATCTCGTTCGTCTACGACGTGCTCTTCGAGTTTGCGAAGAAGCACGTCGCGGGGTTTCTTTCGGCGAACGCAGCCGACAATCACGTGCAGGACCTGGCCCGGCAGCTCGCCGACGACGCGGGCGTGTCGGCGACGGCCCTCGATGACCCGCGTGGTGTGACACAGGCGACCCTCGCCGCACTCGACCTCATGAACCGCGACGTGAAGAGCACCCCCCTGAAAGCGATCCAGGGGATGATCTGGCAGAAGGGATTCGACAGCGGCGAGCTTGTCTCGCACGTGTTCGACGACGTCGCCGCCGCGATCCGCTCGTGGAGCGAGGGGGGGCTCGACGTTCGGATCTACTCCTCGGGCTCGGTGCAGGCGCAGAAGCTCTTCTTCTCGCACACGTCGGCGGGCGACCTGACTCCCTACCTCCACGGCCACTACGACACGACGACCGGCCCGAAGCGGAATACCGACAGCTACCGCGCGATCGCCGCCGACATGGGCCTCGAACCGAGGTCGATCCTCTTCGTCAGCGACGTCGGAGAGGAACTCGACGCCGCCCGCGCCGCCGGCATGGCGACGGCTCTGGCCGTTCGGCCGGGAAACAAGCCGCCTGGCGGGATGCTCGCGCACGAGCCGATCGAGTCGTTCGCCGAGATCGTGATTTGACATGGAGTCCAGAGAGCAAGCCGGGGGGATCGGTGTGGCGCCGCCGGCGTGCGGCGTGGGGCTTTCGGCCGCCTCCGACATCGAAACGGCGGTGAGGGAGGCGGCGTCCGCGGCCACGAAGATGCTCGGCGGCGATGGCGACGTCGGTGTCGTTTTCCTCTCGAACATCGATCGGCGGACGGCCCGCTCGGCGATGGAGACGATGAGGGAGGCCGTCGCCGCGCCCTGCCTCGTCGGCGGCACGGTCGACGGGGTGATCGCCTGCGGGCTCGAGCAGGAGACGGGGCCGGCGGTCGCGGTCTGGCTGGGCCGGTTTCCCGGCGCCACGCTCACGCCCTTCGCGATCGAGCACGCCCGCACGCCCGACGGCGGGCTGTTCTCGGGCTGGCCGCCGGCGCTCGGGAATGCCTGGCCGTCTGGAGCGGCCGTGATCCTGCTCGCCGACCCGTTCTCGTTTCCGGTGGAGCCGTTCATCGAGCGGCTGGCCGACGACCATCCGGGCGTGCCAGTCGTGGGGGGAATGCTCAGCGGTGCGACCTCTCCCGGCGGCAACACGCTCCTGCTCGGCGGCGCGACGTACGACTCCGGCGCCGTCGGCTTCGTCGTGTCGGGAGCCGTCCGCGTGCGTCCGGTCGTCTCGCAGGGCTGCCGGCCGATCGGTCGGACGCTGCTCGTCACGAAGGCGGAGGAGAACGTCATCTTCCAGCTCGGCGGCCGGCCCGCACTCGAGCGGTTGCAGGAGATCTACGAAGGACTCGACGCCGACGAGAAGAACCTCATGCGATCATCGCTCCACGTCGGCCGGGTCGCCAGCGAGTACCAGGACAGCTTCTCCCACGGCGACTTTCTCGTCCGCAACGTCGTCGGCGCCGACCCGCGCTCGGGTGTGATCGCGATCGGCGACCATGTCCGAGTCGGCCAGACGATCCAGTTTCACGTCCGTGATGCCGCGAGCGCCGACGCCGACTTGCGGGAGCTCCTGGGCCGGGCTCGGGCCGCATCGACGGGAACCGGGCCTGCCGGAGCGCTCGTCTTCACCTGCAACGGCCGCGGCAGCCGGCTCTTCGAGCAGCCGCACCACGACGCTCGTGCCATCGAGACCTGCTATGGCGCGATTCCCACGGCGGGTTTTTTTGCCCAAGGGGAGGTCGGCCCGATCGGCCGCCGCAACTGTCTGCACGGCTTCACGGCGAGCATCGCGGTGTTCGAGCCGGCTGGCTAGTCGAGAGGCCGGTATCGCCGCGGTTTTCCCGCATTGCCCGGCCGGTGCGGCATCCCTATCGTCTCTCACGTCCCTGCAGGACCGCGGAGACCGCGATCGTGATGCCATCGAACGAATCTGTGAGTTTCTTTCACGGCTGGCGGTGCGTGATGCTCGCTGCCGTCGCGGCAGCGGGCGGATGCGCCCACCACCACGCGCAGAGCACGTATGCCTATGCCCCGCCGTACGCCCCCCCGGTCTACCCGCAGCCGCACTCCGCGACACAGCCGGTCGTTGCAGCGGCACCCGTCGGCGGTGTTCCCGTGGCCAGCGTGCCCGCAGGTGCGGTC
>JBIIOJ010000061.1:0-13542 GCA_044337015.1 Pirellulales bacterium | reverse complement strand
GGGCAACCTGACGTCGTCGACGTTCACGTCGACGTCGGACGACGTCACGGTCGACGTGGGCGGCGACTTCCTCAAGAACAAAATCGTCACGGGTGACAATGTCGAGCTGACCGTCGGCCGCGACGCCCTGGACAACACGGTGATCGCCGACGACGACGTCACGCTCGACATCGGCCGCAACTGGCGGGGCGTGGCCCAATCGGCCTCGAGCGACCTCCTGCTCGATGTCGGCGGCTCCGTGCTCAAGGGCAGCTCGTTCTCGTCGGGAGAAGACACACTGGTCGACGTCGCGGGCAACTTCGACGGCTCCACGACGAGCCGTGACCTGCGATTCTTCGTCGACGGCAACGTGTCGAAGGCCTCGCGGATCATCGCCCAGCGGGTGACCGACTGGACCGGTTCAGGGCCGAACTTCGGGATCGGCGGCCGGTTCGACGGCCTCGTGAACGTCGTCAATTTTGATGCGTCCCCGAACTTCGAGACTGTCACGCTCATCGGGGGCGGGGCGGGCAAGAGTGCCCGGTTCTACGTCGACCAGTTCGAGACCGACAACCTCGTGTTCAACGGCAACTTCGACGGCAACCTGCGGGTCCTCCAGGACCTCAGGGCGAACCTCAACTTCAACGGCAACGTGAATCGGATCACGATCGGCGGCCGAGTCGGTTCGTATGACTCTGGCAACACGATCGTCCCGGTCACGGCGAACATCGTCGTGACAGGCCGGCTGCTCTACCTGAATACCAACAGCTACTTCCAGGCGGTGGTGCCGGGTGTGTCGGGCGTCTTCTGGAACAACTCGATTCCTTCGGCCACGACCGGCTCGCTCATCACGGGCCGCTACGTGACCGTGGTGCCGAACCTGCAGACGCAGCCTGCCCCTGGCCCGACGCCGCCGCAGACCTACACGGCCCCGACCGCGCCGCCCTCCTCGGCACAGGACACCAGTTCGCCGATCGGCATCGAGGTAAGCTTCAGCGCCCCCTCGAGCGACGGCGGCCTCCCGGTCGTGTATTACGAGTACTCGACCAACGCCACGGCCGGCACACCGTCGTGGCGGCGGTTCAACAACCCGGGCCAGGGTCCGGGCTCGAACATCGCCCTGACGGTCGATTCGGCGGGTGGCACGTGGATCCCGGGCAACACCTACCAGGTGTCGGTCCGGGCCGTGAACGCAGTCGGGTCGACGGCGGCCACGTCCCAGGACGTCACGCTGCCGAATCCCTGATACAAGTCGGCACCGATTCAATACCGATTCCATCAGCGGCCCTCTCCAGCCGGAGAGGGCCGCTCGCGTTTTGCAGAGGGGTTTTTGACGTAGGGACGTTGGGCGGGCGTCTGCTAACGTTTCGGCATGTGCCGCCCCTGCTTCGCCATGGTCGTCCTCGCCTTGGTGGCCTGCCGCCTCGGGCCGGCGGCCGCGCGGGCCAATGAGCCGGCGCTGTTGCCGCCGGTCGAGTGCCGCGTCGAGAGCGAGATCTTTGCGGGCGACGGCAAGGAGCCCGTGTCGCGGAGCCTGACCCTGCTTGCCGATCGCGTCGCCTGGGATTTCCTCGGCCCCGCCGACCTCGACGACGATGGCGACTCGGCCGAGGCCGCGGAGTTCGTCCTGCACGACCCCGATCGCCAGCGGGTCGCGATCGTCGACCCGAAGCGAAACGTGAAGACGACGATTGCCACAAAGTCGCTGTCGCAGCTTTCCGCGTCGCTTACCTCCTGGGCGAGGAAGGCCGACGACGAGGTCGTGCGGTGGGCCGGCGGCACCGACTTCGCCGACGGCTTCGACACGCAGGAGAAGGCGATCGAACTCCACGGTCCGCGGGTCCGCTACGCCGTCGCCTTCGACGAGGCGCCCTCGCCCGAGGCTGCGGCGGCCTACCGGAAGTTTGCCGATACGGCGATCCTGCTCAAGGCGCTCATGCAGCCCGGAGGCCTTCCCCCCTTCCCTCGCATCGCGATCAACGAGAAGGTGGCTGCGGCTGGCGGCATCCCGCGGGAGGTGTCGCTCGAGGTTGATTCATCGCAGGCCGGCTCGGCGCTTGCGGCCTCGGGCATCAAGGCGGGCATGAAGATGACGGCGAAGCGGCTGCGGAGCGTTCACAAGTTCCACCCGCGGTGGATCGAGTCGGACCACAAGCGCGTGGAGGCGGCGTCGGCCCGCATCGCCGTCGCCCGCGAAGTGCCGCTCGCCGAATACGCGCGGAAGCTTCAGTGAAACTCGCGACCGCGTCGCGACTCGCGAAACCGTCATCGACGGTGGCCGCAGATCCTGCCCACAGTTCGCAGACCCTCCTCGCCGATTTCTCACATGGCAGGCAGGTCTTCCCGATCGACAGAAGCGGCCCTTCTCGCTGCGGATCGGGGTGCTTGACATCCGTACATTCCCCTGCCATGCTCTTGGGTCGAAATCAACGCACGGAGGCTTCAGATGCTCGTCCTTTCCCGGAAACTGAACGAACGGATCGTGGTCGGCGGGTCGGTGGTGGTGACGGTCGTCCGCATCAGCGGCGACAAGGTCCGCCTGGGGATCGACGCGCCCGACGATGTCCGTGTGATCCGGGATGAGGTGGCCGATCTGGATGGTGCAGGCCGGGACGGCGAGGTCGCCACCGCTGGCAGGATCGGAATTGCCGGGGCAAGTGGCGGCCTTGCCGCCGGAAGCAACGAAGGACGCTGCTTCGTGGCATGAGCGAAGCCGAATCGGAACGGCGAGTCAATTTTCCCGTTGGGCGTCGGCGTCTTCTCGTCGGGTTTCTGATCGGGATGCTCGCCGTCGCGTGCCTGCTCGGCTTCATCTCGGCCTGGAGGCCGGCGTTCTACGTGCCGTCCACCGATCCAGACGCACCTCGCCACGAGCAGGCCGCCCGACGTCTCGTGACACAACTGTCGGCGGTCCACGGGGGCCTCGGCCGTCCCTGCCGTTGGGGGGCGGTGATCGCCGACGAGGAGGTGAACGCCTGGCTCGATCTCGAGGTGCCCCGCAACCATCCCACGCTTCTGCCCGCAAGCGTCCGCCGTCCGCTGGTCGCCTTCGAGCCGAAACGGATCAAGGCCGCCGCGAGGGTCGGCTACGGGATCGCCTCGGCCGTGGCGTGGATCGACGCGGAGGTCGCCCTCCGTGAGATCAACCAGCTCGAGATCGCCGTGGTCGGCGCCGGGATCGGCCCGGTGCCGGTGTCCCGGGGGCTCGTCCTGCGGGAGATCGCGAATCGGATTTCGCCGCTCGGCGCGGTGACGGAACTGCGGCAGGTCGGGGGGCGGCCCGTACTCCTGGTGTACATTCCCTCCGTGCCCGATGGCGGCATGACGAGCCGGCTCGAGGGGCTGCGGATCGACGATGGTGAGATGGTGGTCGAGGGCATGACACGCTCGGAGAAGTATCGATGATGCAACTGCGTTTTCTGGGGGCCGCGGGAATGGTCTCGGGCTCTCGCCACCTGCTCGAAGTCGGCGATCGGCGGGTGCTCTTCGACTGCGGGCTCTTCCAGGGGGAGAAGCGGCTCCGAGAACTCAACTGGAATCGCTTCCCCGTGCCCGCCGATTCGATCGACGCGGTCGTGCTCACCCACGGCCACATCGACCACTCCGGCTGGCTGCCTCGGCTTTCCCGCGAGGGCTTCCGGGGCCGCATCTTCACGTCGCCGCCGACGGCCGACCTGCTCGGCCTGCTCCTCTACGATTCCGCGAAGTGCCAAGAAGAAGATGCGAAGTATGCCAACCGCAAGGGCTTCTCGGTCCACACGCCTGCCCTGCCGCTCTACGACGAGCGGGATGTCGATCGGCTGCTGCGGCTGGTCTCGCCGGTGGCGCGGGAAGGCTGGTTTGAGCCGGCTGCCGGCATTCGCTGCCGCTTCCACGACGCGGGACACATGCTCGGCAGCTCGTTCGTCGAGGTCGAGGCCCGGGAGTCGGCCGGGGCCGCCCCGACCCGGATCGTCTTCTCCGGCGACGTCGGCCGCTACGACGCGCCGCTCTACAACGACCCTGCCCCGCCGACGCCGTGCGACTATCTCGTGCTCGAGAGCACCTACGGCGACCGCGACCACCCCGCCTCGAAGCCGCTTGATGAGCTGGAGGCCGCGACGAAGGAGGCGATCGCCCGAGGGGGCATGATGCTCGTGGCGTCGTTTGCGATCGGACGGTCTCAGCAGCTGGTCTACCTGCTGCGGACGCTCATGGCCGCCCGCCGGCTGCCGGAGGTGCCGATCTGGATTGATTCGCCGATGGCCGTCGATGCCACCCGTGTCTTCCGCCAGCACGTGGCGGAGCACGACTTCACCGAGGCCAGGCTCGAGGGGGTTGCGGAGTCGCTCGTGGCCCCGAGCGTGCACATGGCGAGGTCCGCCGACGAGTCGAAGGCGATCAACGCCCGCAAGGGGCCCGGCATCATCATCGCCTCGAGCGGGATGATGACCGGCGGCCGCATCCTCCACCATCTCGCCAACCGGCTGCCCGACCCGCAGACGACCGTGCTCGTCGCCGGCTTCCAGGCGGTCGGCACCCGCGGCCGCAGCCTCGTGGATGGGGCGAGGATGCTGCGGATCCACGGCCGCGACATTCCCGTCCGAGCGGCCGTCCGCCGGGTCGAGGCCCTCTCAGGCCACGCCGACCGCCGGGAACTCGTCCGCTGGCTCACAGGCCTGCCCGCTCCGAAACAGACCTTCCTCGTGCACGGTGAGCCGCCGGCCGCGAAGGCCATGGCCGAGCATCTTTCAAAATCGTTCGGCTGGGAGGCGACGGTGCCCTCTCTCGGAGCTATTTTTGAGTTGAACGGCTCATCCGGCCAGTAAGAAAAGGAATCTCAATGGTGGAGAAACACCCGCAAGGCGGCGACCACACCGGCAAGCAGCGCGACATGCTGCCCGACACCCCGCTCGGCAACGACGTCGCGCTCATGGCCGCCAACATGGACGCGATCCTCTCCTCGCAGAGCTACATGCTCGCGCACGACGACCACAAGCTGCTCGAGGAGGAGCGGATGCGGGGTGTGCGGATGCTTCTCGAACTCGAGAAGCCCGAGATGGCCTTCCAGGCCGACAAGATCCACTCGACTGTGATCGTCTTCGGCGGCACGGCGATCGTGGAGCGGCCGGCGGCCGAGCGGAGACTCTCCGACGCCCGCCGCAGGCTCGCGGCATCCCCCTCCGACCGGGCCCTGCGGCGGGAGGTGGAGCGGAGCGAGCGACTGCTTGCCCTCTCGAAGTACTACGACGACGCTCGTGAGTTCGCACGGCTCGTCTCGATCGACAACCAGTGCGACGACCGCCGCGACTTCGTCGTCGTGACCGGTGGCGGCCCCGGCGTGATGGAGGCTGCCAATCGAGGAGCCTTCGACGTCGGCTGCAAGTCGATCGGTCTCAACATCAAGCTCCCGGCCGAGCAGCAGCCGAACCCATTCATCACGCCGGAGCTCTGCTTCCAGTTCCGCTACTTCGCGCTGCGGAAGTTCCACTTCATCCTGCGGGCTGCGGGGGTCGTGCTCTTCCCCGGCGGCTTCGGCACGCTCGACGAGATGTTCGAGACGCTCACGCTCCGGCAGACCCACCGGATGCAGCCCGTGCCGATCATCCTGTTTGGCCGGGAATACTGGTCGAAGATCATCGACTTCCAGGCGATGGCCGACGAGGGCGTCATCGCCGACGACCACCTCCGGCTCTTCAGCTACGCCGAGACGCCGCAGGAGGCCTGGCAGGAGATCGTCGACTTCCACGACCAGCAGCACGCGGAGTGCTGAAGCCCGGCCGGTATCAGTCGGGGGTGCCGCTTGCGGCCGACTCGGTCGCAAGCGGTAGGAAGAGCCGGAAGGTCGTGCCGACGCCCGGCTCGCTGTCCACGGATACGGCGCCGCCGTGGGCCTGCACGATGTGCTTCACGATCGAGAGCCCGAGGCCCGTGCCCCCCTCCTTCCGGCTGCGGGCCTTGTCGACCCGGTAGAACCGCTCGAAGATTCGCGGCAGGTGTTCCTCGTCGATCCCGCAGCCCTGGTCGGCCACGGCGATTACGGCGCACGGCCGATCGCCCCCCTCGTCCGCCGTGCCGTGATGTGCGGAGACCCGCACGAGCCTTTCCGGCTCGCTGTACTTGATGGCGTTGTCGACCAAGTTGATGATCGCCTGCTCCACCAGCGGCGCATTGATCGGAACGACGAGCCGCTCCTCGCAGGCGACCTCGATGCGGATCGACTTCTCGGCCGCCCTCGGCGAGCAGTCCGACACCGCCGCCTCGATCACCGCCCTCACCTCCGCCTCCTCGACCGGCAGATTGCCGGCTCCCTCGGTCTGCTCGATCCGCGAGAGGGCGAGCAGGTCCTCGATGATCGCCTCGAGCCTTTCAGCCTGTCGGGCCACGATGCCGAGAAACCTTTCTGCGTCGGCCGGGTCGTCGACCGCGCCGTCGAGGAGCGTCTCCACGAAGCCCTTGATCGAGGCGATCGGCGTCTTCAGCTCGTGCGACACGTTCGCCACGAAGTCGCGGCGGATGTTCTCGAGCTGGCGGAAGTGCGTGACGTCGTTGAGCACGATCACGGCGCCGCCATCCGCCCCCCTTGCATCCGTCAACGCCGTGCCGCGGACGAGGATCGTGCGGTCGCGTGCCCCCCGCATGAGCAGGTCGTCCTCGATCGGCTCCCGGCAGTCGATCGCCCGCAGGGCGAACCGCCGCAGGTCGGGGTTGCGGACCACCTCCTGAAGCGGCCTGCGGACCGCCCTCGCGGGATCGAGACCGAGCAGCTCGGCGGCCGCCCGGTTGATGCTCACGATCCGCTGCCTGGCATCGACGGCGAGCACGCCCTCGACCATGCTGCCGAGCACGGCCTCCTGCTGCGAGCCCTGCCGGCCGATGGTCAGCCCCCGCTCGACGAGCTGCTGCCGCATCACCTCGAGCGCTTCGGCCACTTCCGCCACCTCCGCCAGCTCGGCCGCGGGAACGGTCGTCTCGAAGGCGCCCGCTGCGAGCTGGCCGGCGACGCCGGCGAGCGTTTCGACGCTTTGCGAGCAACGCTTGGCGACGATGTAGCCGCCCCATGCCGCCGCCAGGCCGATCGCGAGGTAGCCCGCCAGCATCCGCCGCTGCTCGCGGCCGAGCGAGCGGTCGGATTCGAGGCTGTCGGTCGTCACGCGGATGATCGCCTTCGGCCGCCCGGGCGGGCCCGAGGGCATCACGATCGCGAGCACGCGTCGACCGGTCGCGGCGTCGTAGCGGCTCGACCGCGCGACCCTGCCCTCGCGGGCCTCCTGGAGCAACTGCTCGTCGCCGGCTCCCGGGCTCGCGGGACGGCCGGCGGGCAGGACCGACCGCGCCTCGCCGTCGAAGAGGTCGATCTGCATGCCGGACGTGCGGGCGAGATCGGCCACGAACGTCTCGACCGACCCCGAGTCGTCACCACTGATACGCTCGGGCAGCTTCGACGCCACCGCCTCGGCGACGGCGATCGAACGGCGAAGCTGGGCGTCGTCGGCCAGTTCCGCGAGCCGCACCGACGCCTGCCAGAAGCAGGCGACGATCACCGCTGCCAGGAGCGTGAACCAGCCGACGAACAGGTGCCAGACGAAACGGGTTCTGGGCATGGGCTCACGGGGCTCTGGCCCGGGTCGCCTCAGGCCCTGAAACGATAGCCGACGCCGCGGACCGTCTCGATGTAGGAACCGTACTCACCGAGCTTTTTCCGCAGTCCCGCGACCTGGACATCCACCGACCGCTCCGTGACAGGATAATCCTCCCCCTTCACGGCGTCGACGATCTGCGTGCGGGTGAACGCCCAGCCGGGCCTTTTCGCGAGGAATTGCAGCAGGGCGAACTCGGTGTAGGTCAGCTCGAGCGGCCTGCCGGCGAGCGTCGCCTCGTGGCGGCCGGGATGCATCGTGAGCTCCTTCGCCTCGATCGTCGCGTCAAGCTCCGCGACCCGCTCCGACTCCTTGCGACGGAGCATCGCCTTCACCCGCGCCGAGAGCACCCTGGGACTGAACGGCTTGGCGATGTAGTCGTCTGCACCGCGTTCCAGCCCGGCCACCACGTCCCCCTCTTCGCTCTTGGCGGTGAGCATGATGATCGGGACGTCGCGGGTTTTCGGATCGCCCTTGAGCCTGCGGCAGACCTCGAGGCCGTCGACCGCCGGCAGCATCAGATCGAGCACGACCAAATCCGGCGGCTGCCGCCTCACGAACTTGAGCGCCTCCTCGCCCGTCCCGACACAGGAGACGCGGTAACCGTCCTTCGAGAGGTTGTACTGGAGGAGCTCCTGAAGATCCTCCTCGTCGTCCACCACGAGGATGTGGGGCATGCCGCCGGCGGATTCCTCAGACGATCGTCGCAATCCCGCCTGTGCGGAGCCGCCGTCCGACGAACCTGACTGCGACACGCCGTGGGGAGCGCTGCCGCCCTTGGCGACACCTCCGGACAGCGGCTGTGGGCCGCCCACCGTCCTCGCCGAGGCGAGAGGAGAACGCTCGAGCCGCGTGAGCACGACCGCCATGTTTGTCGCTCCTCGAGGGACCGATCCTTCGATCTTCCGCTCCACTGACACGAAGTCTACGAGATGCTTCCGGTCGCCTGCATCGTTAGATTTTGGTGAGCGGTCCGGCCGCCGAAAATCAGGAGAAAAGCAGCTCGACGTCGTCGGGCGTGAGGCTCGAGAGCATGCTCTCGTCGGCCCGCACGATCGACTCGGCCAGTTCCCGCTTTCGGTCCTGGAGGGCGACGATCTTTTCCTCGACCGTGTCGCGGGCGATGAGCCGGTAGGCGAAGACCCGCCGTGTCTGACCGATGCGGTGGGCCCGGTCGATCGCCTGGGCCTCGACGGCCGGGTTCCACCACGGGTCGAGGATGTAGATGTAGTCGGCGGCGGTGAGGTTGAGCCCCTGCCCGCCCGCCTTGAGGCTCACGAGGAAGAGCCGGCAGTCGGGGTCCTCCTGGAACCGCACCACCCTCGCCTGACGGTCGGTCGTCTTGCCGTCGAGGTATTCGTAGGGAAGCTGCTTCGCATCGAGCCGGCGGCGCAGGATCGAAAGGAAGCTCGTGAACTGGCTGAAGACGAGCACCTTGTGACCCTCGTCGAGCACCTCGTCGAGCTGTTCGGCCAAGAGGTCGAGCTTGGCGGAGGGATCGTCGATCCTCGCCGGGTCCACCAGCCCCGGATGGCAGGCGGTCTGCCGCAGCCGCAGGAGCGCCTCGAGCACGGCGATCTTCGACCGGCCGATTCCCATCCGGCTGATGCGGCCGGTGAGTTCCTGCCGGTAGTGTTCGCGGAGTTCGTCGTAGGCCTTTCGCTGCTCGCTCCCGAGCTCGCAGAGGATCGTCTGCTCGGTCTTCTCGGGGAGGTCGGAGAGCACCTGCGCCTTCGTGCGGCGCAAGAGATACGGCCGCACCGCGCGGCTGATCACCTCGGAGGCCGTGCCCCCCCGTCCCGCGGTGAGGAACCGCTTCAGCCGCGACGCAGTGCCGAGCTGCCCGGGGTTCAGGAACTCGAAGATGCTCCAGAGTTCGCCGATGTGGTTCTCCACGGGAGTTCCCGTGACGGCCAGACGGTGCCTCGCCTTGAGGAGCCGGCAAGCCTTCGCCGCCTGACTGGCGGCGTTTTTGATCGACTGCGCCTCGTCGAGCACGACGTAGTCGAACTCCGTGTCGCGGTGATGGATGACGTCGCGTCGGAGCGTGCCGTAGGTCGTGAGGACGAGGTCGTGGGCTGCGAGATCGCCGGCGGCCTCGCCCCGGTCGTTGCCGGTGTGGTTGAGCACGCGGAGCTGCGGCGCGAAGCGGCGGGCCTCCTCGATCCAGTTGAAGACGAGGCTCTTGGGCACGACGACGAGCGAGGGTCTGTGGGCGAGCCCCTGCTCCTGCAACCGCTGCCGCCTCTGCACGAGCATGGCGAGCACCTGGATCGTCTTGCCAAGGCCCATGTCGTCGGCGAGACAGCCACCGATGCCCATCCGCTCGAGGAACGACAGCCAGCCGAGCCCTTCCCGCTGGTAGTGGCGAAGCGTCCCGCAGAAGCCCTCCGGCTCATCCTCGGCCTCCGGACGCTCGCCGCTCGCGAGCTCCGCCCGCAGTCGTTCGAAGGCCTCGTCGACCCGCGCAGTCGGCTGCCCGGCGAGCAGCGCGTCGAGCAGCGCGACCTGGATCCTGCCGAATCGCAGCCGACCGTCGTGGCGGTCGGCGAGCTCCAGGATCGGCTCGAGTTGCCCGGCCCAGTTTTCCGGCAGGACGCCGATGGAGCCGTCGGAGAGCTCGACGGCGCGATCTCCCTTCCCGATCGCCGCGAGGAGCGCCGGCATCTCGATCGACACGCCCCCGAAATCGACAGAGCCCGAGAGCTCGAACCAGTCGATGCCGCTGGTGACGTTCCAGGCGACGCTCCCGATCGGGCGGTAGCGGCGGCCCGCGACCTCGACCGACCATCCGGCTGCGGCGAGCTGCGACACCGACGCGTCGAGCCGCGCCCGTGGCACCTCGACGTGGTGCGTGGCCGGCTCCTCGTCACCGGCCGCCGGGGGCTTCGCCGCGACGACGCCGTGCCGCGGCAGGACCGAGAGTGCTTCCCGCTCGGCGGCCCGGTCGCGGCGGACGAAGACGCGGGCCGGCACGTCCGCGGCGCCGCCCGCGGGGTCGTCGGCGGCCACGATCACGCCGCCGTAGTCGAACCAGACGCGGCCCGTGAGGTGCACCCGGGGCGACGGACCCCTGCGACGGCGCGGACGCACGTCCTCCTCCTCGGAGCCTTCTTCGACGACCGACGGCGAGTCGTCGAGCGTCAGCTTCGGCCTCGGCGGGCCAGACTCGATCCGCCAGCCGGTCCACGATGGCAGGTGCACCCTCGGCAGGTCGGCGAGTGCCGCCAGCCGCTCGATGAGCCCGTCGACCTGCGACGAGGCGAGCTCGATCGAACCGCGACGCTCGAACTGCTCGAGCCAGCCCGCCGAATCGCCGAGTTGGAGCTTCGCGATGCGGTCCGAGAGGATGAGCAGCCCCGACCGCAGGATCACCCGTGGCTCTTCGAGATCCTTCCTCTGGCTGCCGCGGACGAGCATGCCGCGGAGGGTCGCCTTGGCGGGCCTGGGCGACGGTCGATCCTCGTCGGCCGTTCCGCCGGAAAACACGTCGTCGTCGGGCTCGAGCACGACCGCGAACTCCCACGGCTTGCCATGGTCCCAGGCGAGCGGCAGCACGACGTCGGGGGCCCGGCGAGGCTCCGGCTGCAAGATGAGGCGGCCCTGCTCGCAGAGCATCGCGAGGTGGACGTCGGCCGCCTGGGGGGCGACGGCGATCCGGCTCACCATCTGATCCGTCGCGGTGATCGAAGCAGTGGAGATGGCGGAGGTGCCAAGCAGGTGGGCGACGCACCGCTGCTCCACGGGATCGAGTTCCTCGAGCCGCGCAAGATCGATCGACACCGGCCTGGGGCGGCCGGTCGCGTTGCCTGCGACGTCGAGCTGCATGCGGGCCGGAACGAGCACGACCGATCTCGAATCCGCCGAGGCCGCGACGTCGAGCACGAACACGAGCTCGCCCGTCGATCGCCGCGAGTCGACGAGCGAGACGCCACGGGTACGGACGGCGGGCTCGACGAGCCGGCGACGTTCCTCGAGATCAGCGGCCCATGCGGGCGCCCGTGTCGAGGCGGCGCCGCCGCGAGCTCGTGAGCGGCTCGGCCGCGTGGCCGTCGTGGCGGCCCGTTCGCCGGCTCCCGGCGGCCAGAGATCGGACAGGCCCTCGTCGTCGATCTCGGGCTCGGAGGAGTCGTCTTCCGTGGTGGTGGAGCCGTCGCCGGTCGCGATGCATACAAGCGAGATCGGCGTGTGGTCCTGAAGCGATGAAAAGAGTCCACGTCGGTCGATCTCGAGCAGCACGGCCGCCAGCGCCGCGCACGGCTCACCGGCCTGCCCACGGCGGCTCGTCGAACGCGACTCGAGCGTCATGCCCCCACGGCGGCCGCTCGACAGCTCCACCTCCACCTCGCACGCCTCCCCCTTCTCGTCGGTGACGGTCGCCTTCACCGTGCCGACCCGCGGACAGGACAGGCGTGGCGGTTCGGTGAACCGCTTCGCCCTCGTGATCTCGGACCGATCGAACTTGTGGAAGAGACGTTTCTCGAGACGGGTCATGCTGAGCGTGCGTGGCGGGCAATCGGGCAAGCGCGGATTCGACGGACGCGAGCCCGCAGGAAAAATCGCGCAACACGCCAGTGTATCGCGGCGGGGTGGCCACGGGCGAGGGGCGGCCCGGTTTCGGCCGAGGAACGACGCGGCAGCCGCATCGGCCGGGACGTCAGCCCCCCTTCACGGCGGCGATGAGCTCGAGCACGTTTTCGACGGGCGTCTGCGGGAGCACGCCGTGGCCGAGGTTGAAGATGTGGCCAGGGCGGCCGGCGGACTCGTCGAGAATCTGCTTCGCCCGGCTTCGCACCGTCGCCGGATCGGAGAGAAGCACGGCCGGGTCGAGATTCCCCTGGATGCCGCGGTCGTCGCCGATCGCCCTCCAGGCGTCTGCCAGACCGATCCGCCAGTCGACACCGATCACGTGGCCCCCCGCCTCGGCGAGCAGCGGCAGGAGCGCCGGATTGCCCGTCGCGAAGTGGATCACGGGCGCCCGTTTCGCCGCCTCGGCGATCGCGTCCCTGGAATGCGGCAGAACGTACCGCCGGTAGTCGTCCGGCGAGAGGCATCCCACCCAGCTGTCGAAGAGCTGCACGATCTGCGCGCCCGCATCGATCTGCGCGACGAGGTAGCGGCTCACCGCCCGGGCGAGCTTCCCCATGATCGCGTGCCATGCCGGTTCGGCGCCGTACATCAGCTCCTTCGTGTGGAGCCACGCACGGCTCGTCCCCCCTTCGATGCAGTAGCTTGCGAGCGTGAACGGAGCCCCCGCGAAGCCGATCACCGGCAGCGACCCGTCGAGCCCGGCCCGCGTGGATCGCACGCAGTCGAACACGAACCCGAGCCGGTCGACGTCGTCCAGCTCACGGAACCGCTTCTCGTCGGCCGCCTCCCGCAGCGGGTTGTGAATCACGGGCCCCTCCCCCGCCGCGAACTCGAGGTTCATCCCCATCGGCTCGAGGATCGGTAGAAGGTCGCTGAAGATGATCGCCGCATCGACCTTGAGCCGGTCGACCGTCGCGATCATCACCTCGGCCGAGAGCCGCGGGTTCTTGCAGAGCTCCATGAACCCGACCTTCTCCCGCACCCGCCGATACTCCGGCAGATAACGTCCGGCCTGCCTCATCAGCCAGATCGGCGGGCGTGTCGTCGGCTCGCGGCGGCAGGCCCGCATCATGAGCGAGTCGTGCCAGGGAGGCCGGCTCGTCGGGGTGGCGTGCGGCACGGGCGGTTCGGCGGCGTTTGGAAGCATCGATCGAGTATACGTCCGGCGGTGCGATCGAACCCGGTCGCGTGTGATGCGGGTCAAATGTGCGGGGTTCGGGGCTGCCCGTATGCCGCTCGCCGGACGCTCGCTGCGGGCATCCTGCCCTTCGCTCGCTCGGATGCAGACTTCGCTGCGCAATCCTTGCTTCGCTTGTCTGCATACGCCGTCTCGGGCACACGGGCAGCCCCGAAC
>JBIIOJ010000060.1:0-13546 GCA_044337015.1 Pirellulales bacterium | reverse complement strand
TACGCCGTCTCGGGCACACGGGCAGCCCCGAACCGGTCAAACGTGGTGCTTCATGAGTCACACAGGCACATGGATGCTGAACGCCTTAGGGGGAGCGTGGTCGAGGGGGTGGGGAAAATTGAGGAGCATCAGGTGTATCCTCACCGTAGCGACGATGCGTCCGCTCCCGCGGCGGCAATGCGGTGTCGTACAAGCGATTGGGCAGTCGATTGGGTCGTGCAGGCGATTGGATTGTGGACTTGGACGCAAGCGGGTCGCTGGGCGAGAATCGGGGAAGTAGGAGTCGTTTCAGTCGAATGCGAGGTGGGTTCATGTTCGGAATGCGTTCTCCAGGAGTCGGCCGGGCGATCGGGGCCTGCGGGCTGTGGTTCGTCGGCGTTCTCTCGACGACGGGCCTCGCGGAGGATGCCGCGCCCGCGCTCATTCCCGCGCCTCCGGCTCCGTCGCGGCCGGCGGAGCTGGCGGCGCTCGACACGCCCGCGGGCGAACTCGGCTACGCGCTCGGGCTGCGGATCGGCAGCAGGATCGCCGCCGACTTCAAGCAGGAGGGCCCGAGCGTCGATCCGGGGGCGCTCGCCCGTGGGCTCGCCGACGCGATCCTCGGCGCGACGCCGCTGATTTCGGAGGAGAAAGTCGCCCGCTCGCTCGATGCCTTCGACCGAAAAATGCGGGAGCGTGAGCGGTCGTTTCGCGAGGAACTCGCCGTGAAGGCTCGGGCCAACAAGGCGAAGGCGACGGAATTCCTGGCTTCGAACGTCAAGAAGCGGGGGGTGCGCACGACGCCGAGCGGCCTCCAGTACGAGATCATGTCGAAGGGGCAGGGCGTTCAGCCAAAGCCCGAACAGACGGTGCGGGCGCGGTTCGTCGGCAGGCACCTCGACGGCCGGGAGTTCGACCGCACGGCGGAATCGGAGCCGCCGGCGAGCTTTCCGATCGCGGAAGTGATTCCGGGCTGGCAGGAGGCGCTCGCGCTCATGACACCGGGTTCGAAGTGGCGGCTGTTCGTGCCGTCGCAGCTGGCCTATGGTGAAGAGGGAAGGCTGCCCGAAATCGAGCCGAACGAACTGCTCGTGTTCGAACTCGAGCTCGTCGCGGTCGACATTGTTCCCGTGCCCTGAAAGGTTCCCATGCCCTGAAAGTCCCGGCCCAAGAGGCTCGGGCGGAGGCTGGATGGCGTGATGATGAGCCGGGCTCTTGGGTCGATCGCGTGGCTTTTCGTGGTGGCCATCGTCTGCGTTGGGACCGCCGTCCGCGGAGCCGACATGTACGCCGCCGCCCGCGAGCGGATGGTCGTCGAGGACATCGCCCGCGGCGGGGTCATCGACCCGAGGGTGCTCGCGAGCATGCGGGCGACGCCGAGGCACGAGTTCGTGCCGCCGCAGCAGCGGCCGCTCGCCTACTTCGACATGGCGCTGCCGATCGGGAGCTCACAGACGATCTCCGGGCCGTTCGTCGTGGCTTTCATGACGGAGAAGCTCCAGCCGAAGCCGACCGATCGCGTTCTCGAGATCGGCACGGGCAGCGGCTACCAGGCGGCCGTGCTCGCGCCGCTGGTGAAAACGGTCTACTCGATCGAGATCGACGAGGATCTCGGCCGCCGATCCGCCCGCACGCTCGCGCGGCTCGGCTACAAGAACGTCGTCACGCGGATCGGCGACGGCTTCCTCGGCTGGCCCGAGGAGGCTCCGTTCGACAAGATCATCGTCACCTGCTCCCCCGAGGCCATTCCGAAGCCGCTCGAGGAGCAGCTCGCGGAGGGGGGGCGGATGATCATTCCCGTCGGCGAGCGGTACGAGCAGTCGCTCGTGCTCCTCACGAAGCGGGAGGGACAACTGGCGAGGGAATCGCTCGTGCCGAGCCTGTTCGTGCCGATGACGGGCGAGGCCGAGGCCAAGCGGCAGGTCAGGCCCGACGGGGCCGCACCCCAGATTCGTAACGGCGGCTTCGAGGAGACCGTCGAAGGCGGGTCGCTGCCGAACGTGTGGTACTACGGCAGGCAGGCCTTGGCCCCCGAGTGTGAAGATGCCCGCGAAGGCCGACGGGTCCTTCGCCTCGAGAACGCCGAGGCCGGCCGGCCGGCGCAGATCTTCCAGGGATTCCCCGTCGATGGCCGGCGCGTGAGCCGGCTCAGGGTCGCTCTGGACGTACGCGGGGAGATGCTCCGGCCGGGCCGGGCCATGGACGAGGTTCCCGGTGTTTGGATCCAGTTCTTCGACGCCTCGCGTGTGAGAACGTCACGGGCCCGATTCGGCGACTGGCTGGGAACGTTCGAGTGGCGGCGGGCGGAGCATGAGTTCGTCGTGCCGCTCTGGGCGACCGAGGCGATCGTCCAGATCGGGCTCATCGGGGCCACGGGACGCTTGGAGGCCGATTCGTTGAGGCTCGGGGCGATCCTGCGGCCGGAACCCGCTGAAAAACCCCACAATACGGGGTCTGAAGACAGCCGGTAGGCCGTTGGGAGGCCCTGGTCCTCTCCGCAACGGTCCGGAAGCCGCCCGGCTGCAAGCCGTTAAAATCCCCCTAGGCTGTTTGCATTGCCCAAAGCCCGCATTATTCTTGGGCCTCGTCCCTCTTCTTTCAGCGGTTTTCCAGAGGAAAAACATGATGCAACGGCATTCGGTTCGAGGTCTCGGCGCGTGCATGGCTGTCGCGCTGGTTGTGTTTGGTGGCATCGCGGAGGCCGGTTGGCGTCATGGGGGTTCGTCGGGCGGCAGCCACGGGTCATCCGGTGGCAGCTACGGTTCGTCCGGCGGCAGTCATGGCTCGTCGGGTGGAAGCTACGGCTCGTCGGGCGGCAGCCATGGTTCCTCGGGCGGCAGCTACGGCTCGTCGGGTGGTTCGTCCGGCGGCTACGGCTGGCATGCCCGTTGGCATGCCCGTCACTCGTCGCACGGCAGCTCGGGTGGGTCCTACTCCCATCACTCTCACGGCAGTTCAGGCGGCTCGCACGGCAGTTCCGGCGGCTCGTACGGTTCGTATGGCTCCTCGGGCGGCTCTTCGGGCGGTTCGTACGGCTCGTATGGCGGCTCGCACGGCTCGTATGGATCCCACGGATCGTCCGGCGGCTCGTATGGCGGCCATGTGTCGCAAGCCTATGTCACCGAGCGCGTGATTTCCGAGCAGCCGGTCTCCGGAGAGACGGTCGAAGGGTATCGCGTGATCGACGACCGGCCGGCCACGAGCACCGAGACGATCAAGACCCCGGCTCCGGCGGCGGGCAACGACAAGACGTCCAGCCTGCGGCTTCCGGCCGACGCCGGCATGCTCGTGCTGCACGTTCCGCAGTCGGGCAAGGTGTTCATCAACGGCACCGAGACGAAGGCTGGCGGTTCGGTTCGCCGGTTCGTTTCCCGCGGCCTGAAGGCTGGCGAGAAGTACGACTTCCAGGTTCGCGTGGTCGCCGACGAGAACGGCACGCCCGCGGAGCAGGTGAAGGTCGTGACGCTCTCGGCTGGCGAGCAGCGGGCGGTGGAGTTCGCCGCGGCCGCGAAGAAGCAGGCCGGTCGCACGGCACTGACGCTTCGCGTTCCCGCCGGGGCCAAGGTCTGGCTCGCCGGCAAGGCTACGGCCGCCTCCGGAACGGTTCGCCGTTTCGAGACGGAGGCCCTGAAGCCGGGCGAGCGGTGGAGCGGCTACGAGGTTCGGGTTGTGACGACCGAGGCCGGCAAGGAGAAGGTCACCCGCAAGGTGATCGACCTCGTCGGCGGCGAATCGATGGAACTCGCCCTCAGCGCCGATGAACTCCATGCCGATGAAGGAAAGGCGACAGTCGAGCAGTCGGCCGGTTCGTCCGCTCCGGTTTCGGGCGTGGCTTCGATCCGCTGATCGTCTCGTTCGTCCACAAATTGTCCGGGCTTCGAGTGGATGAGGCCCGATCGTCAGTTCACCGGGTGACGCCGGCGGCCCCAGAAAACGGGGCCGCCGGCGATTCGGATTTCCTCGACCATGCGTAGCCGGGCTCTCAAGCTGCTCGTCTCGGCGGCGATCATCCTTCACCTTTCGGCCGTGATCGTGCCGCCGCTGGCCGGTCCTCCGCCGGCGAGCCGCCTCGCGAACGCCGTCATGCAGCCGCTGCGGCCGTACGTGGGGCTGTTCTACCTGGGGCACGGCTATCGCTTCTTTGCTCCCGATCCGGGGCCGGGCCACTCGATCGAGTACGTTGTGACGCGGCCCGATGGCTCGACCGTTTCCGGCCGGATACCAGACGCGAGGAACGACCGGCCGCGGCTGGCCTACCACCGCAGGTTCATGGTGAGCGAGAAGATCGCCGCCCAGGTTCCGCCGCCCGACGCACCCCGGGAGGTCCGTGACGAGGCGCGTCGCAACTGGGGCCCGCTCGTGAAAGGGGTCGCCCGCCGGCTCCTCGATGACCATGGGGGCGAGCAGGTGCAGTTGACGCTCGTGCAGCATTTCCTGCCCGGGCCGGAGGAGGTGCTTGCCGGAAGTGTGGAGCCGGACAACCGTTCGCCGCTCGGCTCGTACGCGAGGGCGACGGCCTTGGGGAAGACGGTCGCCGCGGCCGGTCCTCCCGACGGGCTGCAGGACGCCGGAGACGTGGAGAGCATCGCGCCGGGGGAGATCGCCCCATGAGCTCCGTGCCACGGCCGCCTTCGCGGTCGATCTCCTCGGCCTTCATCGGCTGGTGCCAAGCGTGGGTCGACGCTTGGGACCGCTTCTTCTTCACGCCCTCCGGCCCCCGCCACCTCGCGGCGATCCGGATCGCCGCTGGCCTGCTCTGCACCTGGTCGTGCATCGTCTGGCTGATGGACGTCGAGGGCTTCTTCGGCGACGCCGGCTGGCTGCGGGCCGACGAGGTGTGGCGGATGAACGACCAGCCGTGGCAGTGGAGCTGGTATTTCGCGACGACGAGCCCCGAGTTGCGGTTGGCGGCGGCGATCGTCGCCCTCCTCGCGGCGATCGCCCTCACGATCGGGCTGGCGACGCCGGTCGCGGCCTGGGTCTCGCTCGGGGCCCTCGTGAGCGCGGCCAACCGGGCGCCGCTGAACATCTTCGGCTTCGACGACATCCTCGGCATCCTCCTGATAACGCTTGCCATCGGGCCGGCGGGCCGCGCGTGGTCGCTCGACCGCCGGCTCTTTGCCCAGGGCTCGGGCGGGCGGGGCGGGGCAGGGGGGAGGCGGGTCGAGGCAGGAGACGAACATTCGGTTCGTGGCACGATCGCGATCCGAATCCTGCAGCTGACGCTCTGCGTGATCTACTTCTTCTCCGGCTGCGGCAAGCTGCTCGGTGCGAGCTGGTGGGAGGGAACGGCCCTCTGGGGGTCCGTGGCCAACGGACAGTACCGGACGCTCGACCTCACCTGGATGGCGGGCCACACCTGGCTTGTGAACCTCATCACCCTGTCGACGCTCTTCTGGGAGGTGTCGTACGCGGCGATCGTCTGGCCCCGGCTCACGCGTCCGATCGCGCTGGCGATGGCGGTGTTCGTGCATCTCGGCATCGGCCTGGTGATGGGGATGATGGAGTTCGGCCTTGCGATGATCGTGGCCAACATGGCCTTCGTCGGGCCGCTCTTCGGCGATGGAAACCCCGGCCGGCCTGCCGCGGAGCGGTGATGACCCCCCGCTCGATCCTGCTCCAGCTGGCCTACGAGGGCACCCGCTACAACGGGTGGCAGGCCCAGCCGGGGCTGCCGACCGTGCAGGGCACCCTCGCGGAGGCGATCCGGTCGATCAGCGGCGAATCGGTCGATCTCCGCGGCATGAGCCGCACCGACGCCGGGGTCCATGCACTTGCCCAGCGGGCGGTCTTCACGACGACGAGCGCACTCGAGGCCCGCCGGTGGCGCAACGCCCTCAACGCGAGGCTCCCCGAGGACATCGCCGTCGTGGATGCCTGGGAGGTGCAGACGGGCTACGACCCGGTCGCCGCGGCCCTCCGCAAGCGGTACCGCTACCGGATCCACGACGCTCCCTGGCGGCCGGTGGTCGGCCGGCGGTTTGTCTGGCGATGGCGGTCGAAACTCGACGAATCGCGGATGGCGGCGGCCGCGGCGGCGCTCGTCGGCGAGCACGACTTCACGAGCTTCGAGGCGACCCCCTCCACACGGATCTCCAAGGTGCGCACGATCTATTCGCTCACGGTGACGCGGCAGAGCGGGTTTGACGACCAGCCCGGCGCGGAAGTGTGGGTGGAGGTGGAGGGAAACGGTTTCCTTCACAACATGGTTCGCATCATCGTCGGCACGCTCGTGATGGTCGGGGCAGGTCGCCGCGATCCGGACTGGGTCACGGCGGCGGTCGCGGCCCGCGACCGGAAAGCCGCCGGCCCGACGGCGCCCCCGGAGGGGCTCGTGCTGGCGGGCGTCGATCTCGCGCCCTTTTTTAACCACGTGACCAAGCCAGTCGTTGGACGGATCGATATCAGCGGGGTGGACGGATCGCCAGCCCCTCGGCGTCGGCTATGAACGCCTCGATCGCGGCCGCAACCGGTGCCGGCTGTTCCACGGGCAGCCAGTGTGATGCACCGGGAATCCACTGGAGCCGGATATTCGACCGTTCCGGGATGCCGAGCGACTCCGCCGACGGCCTGGGCTTGGCACGGTCGCCATAGAGCTGCAGCACGGGAAGATCGGTCTCGCGCATGAATGCACTCCCATCCCACTTCGTCCAGATTTGGGAAAAAGCCTGCCTCGCCGCCTCCGGCCAGCGTGAGGCATTCTGATGCCTGTGGGCATCGATCCGACCGCGTGCCGCGGGGGACAGCGAGGACGTCATGTCCCCCTGGAAGGCGGCAAAGGCGGATCTGCTGTTGGTCCAGCCCTCGATGGAGATGATGCCGCGAAACCGGTCGGGATGTCGACGCCCCGCCTCCATGGCCACCATGCCCCCCAGGCTATGACCACCCAGAAAGCAGGAGTCGATCTCCAGCCGGTCGAGCACACTCGTCACGTGGGCGGCGGATCGTTCGATCGACGCATGCTTGTCCGGCGGCCAACTCCTCCCATGGCCGGCATGCTCGATGAGGATCGTGCGTCGTGTGGGATCAAGGCCTACGACGACCTGGGAATAGATGCGGCAGTCGTTGAAGGTGCCCGGGATCAGCACGAGCGCAGGTTCGACTCCTGGGCGTTCGGCCCACGCCAGCGAGATGCCGTCGATCAAGGATGTGCCGTGCGTGAACGCGGCTGGCAGTTCACTTGGGGCCGAAGATTCAACGGCTCGAGCCGCCAGGCAGCCACTCGCCACGAGCGTCAGCGCGAGCGGCACCACGTTTCGCAGGGATCTCATGGCGGTTTCGGCGGCGGCTCGCAGGATTTCAGGCGAATCATAGGCCGGTCGGAGTCACTCCATCAAGCCGCCCAGGCTCGTCTGCGAACACGACTTCACGGGCTTCGGAACGGCCCCCTCCACACGGATTTCCAAAGTGCGCACAATTGATCTCTCCGCCGTCACCATGCCTAAAGTCCCCGAACAACTCGGCCCCCTGAAGCTCGTAGAGCAGATCGGCGTCGGCCGGCAGTGCCAGATCTGGGCCGCCCTCGAGACCCCTGCCGCCGGCCAGTCGCCGCGGAAGTGCGCCGTGAAGGTCGTCGTGCCGGATGCTACCGGCGATGCGGAGCAGCGGAAGCTGCTCGAGCACGAGCTGAAGGTGGCGAAAGCCTGCGACCATCCGGGGGTGATCAAGATCGACCGGCTCGCCGAGGCGTCGGGGCTGGCGTTTCTCGTGATGGAGATTTTTCCCCATCCGAATCTCAAGAAGCAGCTCGCCCAAGGCGTCGATGCGCTTGCGCCGAAGGTGTCGCGGATCATGACGGAGCTTTCGCTCGCCGTGGATCACCTCCATGCGCGGGGATGGGTCCATCGCGATCTCAAGCCCGAGAACGTGCTCGCCGCGGACGATGGCCGGGTGAAGCTCATCGATCTGGCGATCGCCTCGCCGATGCCCGGGGTGCTCGGCCGGCTCCTCGGCGGCGGCAGCAAGCCGCAGGGCTCGCCGAGCTACATGTCTCCCGAGCAGATCCGCGGGCAGTCGGTCGATGGTCGCTCCGACATCTATTCGCTCGGCTGCCTCTTCTTCGAAATGCTCTCCGGCAAGCCGCCGTTTGCGTCGCCGAACCAGAACGACCTGCTCAACAAGCATGTCTCTTCGCCGCCGCCGGCGGTCGAGTCGGTCAACAAGAACGTCACGACGGCGATGTCGAAATTCCTCCGCGACATGCTCGCCAAGAAGCCGGGCGACCGGCCGGCGTCAATGAAAGAGGTGCAGAAGACGCTCAGGTCGATTCGCGTCTTCGAGCGGGTCGCCGCGATCCCCCCTCAAAAACGCGGTTGACGCGGGGGGCCTCCAGCCGTGACAACCGTGGGTCGAATCACCCCCCGGGAGGATCCCTCGCGGACGAAAGCGACGGACGACAATCGACCATGAGCAGAGGCCTGCATCGACTGCCGCTGGAGAAGCCGATCTACGAGATCGAGGACCGGATCGCCGCCCTCGAGACCGCCCCCCTTGGCGGCCCCGAGCAGGAGGAGATCAAGCGGCTCCGCCGCGAGATGGTGGAGGTGCAGAAGAAGATCTTCACGAGCCTCGACCCCTGGCAGACCGTCGAGGTGGCGAGGCACCCCGATAGGCCGAAGACGAGCGACTACCTCCAGATGGTGTTCGACGAGTTCGTCGAGCTCCACGGCGACAAGGCCTTCGGCGACGACCCGGCCCTCGTGGCCGGCTTCGCGAAGCTCGACAGGCATCGCGTGCTCGTGCTCGGCCACCAGAAGGGAAAGACGCTCAGCGAGCGGCAGGCTTGCCACTTCGGCTGCGCCCATCCCGAAGGCTACCGCAAGGCGATGGGCAAGATGCGGCTGGCGGCGAAGTTCGGTCTGCCGGTGGTCGCGCTCATCGACACGCCCGGCGCCTATCCGGGCGTTGGCGCCGAGGAACGCGGGCAGGCGCAGGTGATCGCCGAAAGCATGTTCCTCATGGCGACGCTCCCCGTGCCGATCGTCTGCGTAGTGATCGGGGAAGGGGGGTCGGGCGGGGCGCTCGGGATCGGCGTGGGCGACCGGGTCGCCATGCTCGAGCACGCCTACTACAGCGTCATCAGCCCCGAGGGCTGTGCGGGCATCCTCTGGAAGAGCGCCGAATACAAGACCAACGCCGCGAAGGCCCTGCGGATGCGGGCGAAGGACCTCACGGAGCTCGGTGTGGTCGACGCCGTGATCGAGGAGCCGCCCGGGGCCGCCCACCGCGACCCGCGGCAGATGGGCGTCAGGCTGAAGACCTACCTCGTGCGGAGCCTGCGGGAGCTCATCGGCCAAAACGGCGATGCGCTCGTCGCCTCGCGGTACGAGAAATTCCGCCGCATGGGAAAGTTTCTCGAAGCGACCGCGTAGCGGCGCCGACGGAAGCCCGATTCATCGATGCTCCCCAACGGCTATTCGATCCGACTGATGCGGCCGGCCGACTACGAGCGGATCGGCGAGATCTGCCGGGCCGTCTATCCCCATGAGACGCCCTACACGCCCGAGGAATTGGCCGAGCACAGGGGCTTGTTTCCGCAGGGACAGTTCGTCGCCGAGCATGTCCCGACCGGCGAGGCGGTGGGCGTGCATTTCACGCTGCGGCTGCGGCTGGCCGACTATCACATCGACGACTCGTGGGACGTTCTCACCGCGCATGGCACTTTCGCCGACCATGACCGGACGGGCCCGACGCTCTACGGCGCCGACGTGTTCGTGAGCCCCGAGCATCAGCACCACGGCCTCGCGCACGCGCTCACCGACGCCACCCGCGGGCTCGTGGTCGAGGAGCACCTGTGGCGGATGGTGGGTGCGAGCCGTCTGCCGGGGTATGGAGCCGTGGCGAGCGCGGCGACCGCCGCGGAGTACGTCCGCGACGTGGTGGCGGGCAGTCGCACCGATCCCGTGCTCTCGGCGCACTTGAAAGACGGCTGGAGCGTGGTGAAGCCGATTCATGGCTACCTGCAGAACGATCCGGAGAGCGCGAACTGGGCCGCCGTCATCCAGTGGATCAATCCCGCGTGCCCGCCGCCTCCGGAGATGGCCCTCCGCTGATGCGCCGCTCGAACGTCACGGTAGCACGCGGATGAATTCCGCCACGACCCGGAGGTCATCGACCTGGTCCGGGTTGATCCAGATCGTTTTGAACTCTGCGTTCAACGGCACGAGTTGGATCGCGGTGTGGCTCCAGGTGTCCTTGTCGGCGTCCGCTTCCTGCACCTTGAGCGAGCGATACTTCTTGACGGTGTATGAACCGCCCAGTTCCGGATCGCTGATCGCGTGGTGCTGGACAAGGAGAATGCGCCCACCACGGCTGCCGGCCACGTCGAACCGGAACAGGCAAAGTGAGCCATCGGGGATGAGCGGCTCCATCGACCGCCCGTGGACCCGTGCCGCGAAGTGGCGCTCGTACGTGAGGATGTCAGGCGGTGACTCGATCCATCCGAGGCAATCTGCGGGTGACGACGGGCCAAAGTCGCCTGCTGCCGCATTGAGGTCGTACACAGGCACCCAGTCTGTGAACCGTTTGCCGGGTGGACTCGCGACGATCCGGGGTTCCGGAGCAGGGGGGGCTGGCGGGGGAGTGGCGGCCTGTGTGGCGAACGTGCGCGAAGCAAGCTGGAGACGGTCGCGAAGGTATTCCCGCAATCCCCGGTCGGCGCACCACACGAAGCAACCCTTGCGGCCGCGCGACAGGAGCACCTTGTAGGTGTTCTTGATGATGGCCTGCACCTTGGCGAGTACGGCTTCCGTGGCAGCGACGTCTCCCTTGGCCTCTTGCAGCGACTTCTTCCATCCCTTGAGCGAACCGTCGGTTCTCGCCCGCTTGTCCGGGTCTCCGACGACACGGCCGTGCTCGAACCGCAGGTCGGGCCCGATGAGCACACCAAGCCAGTCGAATTCCACCCCCTGGCAGGTATGAACGCAGCCCACTTGGTCGATGCCGTCGGCCGCCGTCGCCCAGTTCTCGCCGCTGAAATTCCAAGGGAGGGAAAGGCCGTCGACCGTGACATGCTTCACGTGCCCGCGGCGCTGGCGACCCTCGGTCGGCCAGTCCCATGAATATCCCGCAACGAGGCGGGCCTTGTTGGCTCCGTTTCGCGCCTGGAGTTCGCGGTACATGTCCACCGCGTCGTCGAACACGCGGAAGTCGTATTGTTCGTCTGCCCAGTTGTCGAAGTTGCCGGTCGTCCGAATCTGGAGGACGTCGTCAAGCCAGTTGAGGTAGCCGTCGGATCCGCCACAGCGGAATTGGGCCGTGAGCGTAAAAGGGGAGTGCACGTGGGCCTTGAACTTCTTCGCTGCATCGCGAATGCGGCCTTCGCTGCCCGAGTCGTTCCATTGCACCCGCTGCGTCTCGTCGAGAAAGAACACGCTGATCCGCGCCGCCCGGACCATGTCCTCGACCATGCTCGAGCCCCGGTACTGGTACGCCTCGTCCTTGAGCCGATGGGCCTCGTCGACGACGAGCACCTCGTGCAGCCGATCCTTCATGAAGTCCGCCGCGTGGAAGCTCCACGAGGACTGGAAGAGCGCCTGCCCGTCCTCGCGATAGTCGCGACTGCCGCGGGCGAGCTGCTCGACGAGCGTGTCGCGAAACGCCTTGTTCGGCGCGATGAAGAAACCGAGCCGTTTGGACTTGAGCACCTCGGCGAGGAGCCTGACTGCGATCACCGATTTTCCCGTGCCCGGCCCGCCGTGCACGATGAACACCTGCCGTTTCGCCGCGGTGGCGACGCCGGCGATCGCGTGACGTATCACCTGGAACGCCTCGTTCTGGGCGTCGAGCAGGTCGAACTCCTCGTTTCCGTCGAGCATTCTCCCCACACGATCGACGAGCGCCGGAGCCGGGGCGACCCGCCCCTTTTCGAGCAGGAAGAGCACGTCGTGCCGGGAGCGCTGACGGACGTACCGCTCGATGTACCGTGACAGATCGTCGGCATCGTCGGCCAAAAAAAGCCGCGACTCGTCGATGATGTGCCGATACCGTGCGTCCTCGAGCGGCTCGGGATGCCGCCGCGGCAGGTTGAACAGGTATGCGGCGGAATGGATGCCGATCTCCTTGTCCCTTATGTCGGCGTTGAACCGCAGGATGAGCCCCTTGTATTTGCGGGCTTGGAGACATGGGTGCTGGGCGAGCCTGCCGCCGCCGTAGGGTGACCAGACGAGTTCCGGGACGTCGGAAGCGTCGGCCTCGCTCCAGGCTTTTAGCTCCAGCACGACGCCGTTGTCTCGCTCGCCGTCGTTTCCGGCGAGGAGAACGTCGATCCGCGATCGACCGGCCGCGGAGACGTGGTATTCGATGGCGACCTGCATGTCGTCGTCGACGCGTGCGCGGCGCAAGGCTCCCGAAAACCGGGCGTATTCATCGGCCCATACCGAGCGATCGGCTGGCACGCTTCCGGTCTGCCGCTCGAATCCTTCGACGAGCCGTCGTTCGAGACGATTGAGATCGACGTCTTCGAGAAATCCCCGCCTGGTCTCGGCGTAGATGATCATGGGCGGGAGCATACCCTGCTGCCGATGGGGCTGCGAACCGTGCTCAGCGGATCAAAAACGCCAAGGTTCGGTCAGCCCCCGCCGAGTTCCGTGTACTTGCGGGCGTTGCCGCGGGCGAGGTTGACCGGGTATTTCTGCTCGTTGGCCGCGAGCTTGGTGGCGATCGCCTCGGCCAGGTCGATGCCCAGCCGGTCGGCGAGGAGCATCGCGAACATCACGACGTCGGCGATCTCATCGGCCACGGCGGACCGCTTGGCGGCGTCGGCCAGATCCTGATCGACCTCGGCGTCGGTCTTCCAGAGAAAACGCTCCTGGAGTTCCGCCGCCTCGATTGCTGTCGCCGCGGCCAGGTTCTTCGGCGTGTGAAACTGCGCCCAGTCGCGTTCATCGCGGAACCGGGTAACTGCCGCGACGAGGTCGGCGAGCGTGACGGTAGCAGAGGGGCGGGACATGCGGTGAGGATACCGGACGCCCGCGAAAATGCCCCTCTCCGCAACGTCCGATAATGTCTCTTATGTCCGGTTTTGGCCCCTGGTTTCGCGGCCAAAACCGGCGTCCGCCCCCTGCCCGTTCATCCGCCGAGTCGAGTCGAGGTCGCGTCGAAGATGGCCGATGGCCACGAGTTGGCGGCGGTCGAATACCCTCGCGACGAATCGTGCGCGGGAATCGCTACGGCCGCCGCTGCATGGGCAGCGGAGTCTGGGTGCCGATCGGGAACGGGGCCGGCTGGGCAGGGGCGACTGCGGTCGCTGGCGGGTGCGGTGGCGGCACGAACCATGACGATCCTTGCGGCAGGGGGCCTCCGGCCGGCTGGCCGGCCGCAGGAACCGCTCCCCCCTGCTCTGCCCACCGCAATGCCTGCGATGCCTGGGCGGAGAGGCCGGCTCCAGGCACGGTCGTAGCGGCTTGATCGGTTCCCACCCACGCGGCGACCGAGGTCACGCCCTCCCACATCGCGGCCAGCGGCGAAGGTTGCCCCGGCTGGTTTGTGGCGCCGGGCTGCAGCGGCAGGCCGCCGGGAGCGGCCATCTGCTGCTCGAACTGCTTCACGAACGGATCGACGACGTCGT